>JAZGFE010000051.1:0-50778 GCA_036479215.1 Nannocystaceae bacterium
GCTGATGTTGAGGTTATTGGATCCGTCCTTGAGACCTTGTTCTTCGACCCACAACCCGACTGCGTTGGTGTCGAGCGTCAGGTGGTCGATCCCAATGGCGGCCTCGATGTGCAGTGCTGGCGAGGCCTCGGCCCCACCGTGGGAGATCCGCGTATGCGTGAAACTTGAGTTGGACGTCACATTGCGACCTACGAAGATGCCCTGCCACCAGCCGGCTTCGGCTTCGGCCCCCTCGAATAGGACGGGAGCATCTTCGGTGCCCTCCACGGTGATCGTGGCGTCCGCGCTGTTCCAGCCCACGTCCAGCGAGGTATCGGCCTCAAACAGGTAGCGCACACCGGCCGCGAACGTGACGTCGGCGCCATTGACGATGCGCACCGTTTCTTCGGATTGGCGGTAGGGAATCCCGGGATCGGACACGATCGTATCCACATCGATGTCGCGGAAGCGGATCGCCACAGCTTCGGTCGTCGGATCCCCGAGATCGCCGCCGAGGGGCAGCCTCGCCAGGGCCCCGGGTCCGATGAGGGCGATCGGATCCCCCGCGGCCTCCGCCACGTTGAGGACCTCGCTGTCCGCGGAGAACGATTCCGCGAGGACCCCGTCGGCGGCGGAGCGCAACACGGACGTGTTGCGCACGCTGATCTCGGCGTGCAGCACGAGGGCGGCATCCAGACCACCCGCGTCTTCGATGGTCACATATTCGAGCGCGCTGTTGCTGGTGACGTTGCGTTCGATTCGGAGCCCCTTCCAAAACCCGGCTAGCGGCTCAAGGCCGCAGAGGAAGATGGGCATCTGTTCTGTTCCCTGGGCGGTGACCGTCGCCGCCCCGCTATTCCAACCGACTTCGAGTCCAGCGTCTGCGGCGAAAAGCAGTGTCGTGCCGGGTTCGATGGTCAGGTGAGCGTCCGAGTTGACCCGAATCGAGCCATCGAGTCGCACGGTCCCACTCCAGATCGTGTCCGTGGCGACGTGCTCGGTGATCGTCTGGTCCGGTGTCGCCGCTCGATCACAGCCGCTCGCGTCCCCGTCGCCCGTACCCGTGGTCGCGCTCGTCTCGCCATCGCCATCGCCATCGCCATCGCCATCGCCATCGCCATCGCCATCGCCATCGCCATCGCCATCGCCATCGCCATCCCCATCGCCATCCCCATCACCATCCCCATCACCATCCCCATCACCATCACCGCCGGTCGATGGCGTTCCGCTGCCCGATGTATCGCCGCCTCCATCGTCATCGCCGCACGCTGCGGTGGCGGCGGTCAGGAGCAGGGCGAGTAAGGTCTGTGGGGCGTGTTGGATCTGCATGGGTGTTCTTGTCGCTGCTTGGGGCATGCCGGCGGAAGTGTCGGCAGGCGCGAGAGTGTGTGCGAGGAACCGGCGGCGAGCAAATCTGCGGCCAAACCTGGTGGGGTGTTCGCCGGGCGCGCCATGGGGCGCCCGGCATCGCGCCACCGCTCTGTCCCTAGGGCGACTTGCGCCTCGATGGTGTCTCGATGGTGCTTATCGCCCGTAGATGATTCGCTCGTTTCGGAACAGCTTTGCGGTCCACGCCACACAACCGACGCCGACGGCGAGGGCGGACAGGCCAGCGGCCAGAAACACCCCAATACCACCCACCTCACCCGCGAGCACGTCGGACAGGAGAACCTGCTGCGCGAGCCCGGGGATCCATGCCATCCATGCCATCCATGCCATCGGACCCTGGCTATTTGCGGGGTAGATCATGAGCAACATGCCCGGAAGTACCGGCACGAAGGTGAGCAGGGAGAGGTAGACCTGTGCCTCCTTGAACGAGCGTGCGAAACTGGCAACGAGCACCTGGAGCCCCGCGGCCATGAAGGCGACCGGGAGGGTCCCGGCTAAGATGCCGACGAGCTCCGGCGTACCGAGATCGAGGTTGAGGCCGAGTTCGTGCAACGGTAGGCGCACGAAGACCACCATGCATACAATCAGCGTCAAGGTGACGCCCAAGGCCGAGAAGACGGTCGCGGCCAACCACTTCCCCACGACAATGATGCCGCGTGGAACCGGGTTGAGTAGCAGGGGCTCGAGCGAACCTCGCTCGCGTTCGCCCGCAGTGGTATCCACGGCGACTTGCATCCCGCAGATGAATGCGGACATGACGACAAACATCGGAATGAAGCTGAGCAAGCGGGCCGTGAGCTTTTGGGAGCTGGCGGTCTCTACCTTGGATACCGCCAAGGGCTGCGCCAGGGCGGGGTTGATGCCGCGCGCGAGCAGGCGTAAGCTCCCAATCTCTTGCGCGTAGGCTCCGAGCAACGCCTCGAGCCTTCTCACCACTGCGGCCGCATCCTTGCGCGAGCCGTCGGCTACCAGTTCCACCGCGGCGGGCAAGCCCGAGGTGAACCGTTGCGGGTAGTCGGGGTCGATGATCAGAACCGCATCGTGTTCCCCGGCGCTTACGCTCTCGCGGGGGTTTTCTGGAGCTGGGAGCGCGTGGGCGCCGTGTTGTTGCAGCCATTGCACGAGGTGGGGGGCGTGGTTTGCACGGACGATGGGGATTTCGATACGGTCGGGTGTGCGCGACATGTCGGCGGCCGCGCCGAAGCTGAAATAGATCATCGCGGGCGCGAGGAGGGGGAAAATGAGGGCCGAGAGTACGGAACGGCGGTCTCGCACCGCGTCTCGCAGCTCCTTGGCGAGCACGATCCAAAATTGGATCCAGGCTTGGTGTAGGCCCTTGATCACGGCTCGTTCTCCGCGTTTGAGGGGTCGGAGATGGCGGCGGTATCGGGTACAGGGCCCGTGCTCCCTACGAAGAACGGCGGTCGTTCGATGCCGAATGCGCACGACGCATCGACCTGATCCGGTTCGGGGTCGTCGAGAAAATCCGCGATGATGCGGGAGACGCAGGTTCGCGTCACGGTGCCGTGGCCGACACCTGGGAGAGTGATGACCTTGGCGCGGGAGAGGTGGTCGGCGGCCCGCTCCGCCCATCGAGGCGGTGTGACCGGGTCGAGCTCACCCGAGAATAGTAGCGTTGGCGCCGAGGAGACGATCGGATCGTAGTAGGTGACCGCCATCGGTCGGTGGGGCCATTGTGCGCAGGCGGCCTGGAGGGGTTCGAGGAACGTGGCCGGGCGGAAGAAGGCGTCTGTGAGAACGCGGCCGTCGGGGGAGGCGCGCCCCAGATCTTCGCTGCACAGCACAGAGAGATGCATGCCCACACTGAGGCCGTGACCCATGTCGGCGAATGCATCTGCGATCGCCGCGATGGGCGAAAAATCGGCTTCTTCGGCGCGATGGACGAGCAGCGGTATGAGGGCCGAAAGTTCGGGTCGATAGAGTGCGGACCGGAGCACCGAGGTAAACGTTTCGCGCCGGATGGTCACGCGTTCGACGACACCGGTGCGGGGGTGGGCGATGCGCACCTCGGCGGGTTGGTGGGACAGGCGATCGACGAGGCGTGTCGCCCGGTCTCGAATATCGGGAAAAGCGGTCGCACAGGTTTCGTCGGCTTCGCAGTCGTCGAATACCAGAGACAACGCACGACTCGCGTCGCGTGCAGCGGAGTTGAGAAGGGCCATATCCGGAGGTGCGACACCATCGAGAACGACCGACCGCACGCGTTGTGGATGCCGTCTCATGTAGACGAGGGCGGCGCGGCTTCCGTAGGATCCTCCCCATAGATTGATGGTTTCGTAGCCGAGTGCGGCGCGGACTTGCTCGAGATCGTCCATCGCGAGGGGGGTGGTGTAGAGGCGTGGGTCTGCGTCGTACCGCGCGAGGCATGCGGTGAGATCGGCCGGGTTGAAGTCCACGCGCAATCGGTCCGTGACGGTGGACGCCCGAGCGGGCTCGCAGTCGAGGGGATGGGAGGCACCGGTCCCACGCTGGTCCACGAGCACGATGTCACGCGTTCGGTGGACCATCTCCAGCGTGGCCAAGAGCATCGCGCCCAGGTCGGTGGCCGCTTGTCCCGGTCCGCCCGCCAAAAGGACCAAAGGATCGGGATGGGGTGTCCGGTCGCGGGCCGGGACGACCACCACGTTGAGGTCGAGCGTACGCCCTTTCTGCAGGTCGCGGTCTTCGTACACGGTGACGTGCGTGCATCGAGCGTCCCGCAGGGGGCCGGTAGCGATCTCGAGCGGGCAAGTCTCGAATCGTAGCGTGGGCCGGATCCCCGATGAAGACGACGGGCCACCGCCGCATGCGGCGAGCAGCAAGGTGGTGCACCACGTGAGCATGGGTACGTTGGCAGACACGCTCCAAATTTCTACTCGACCCGACGACGTCGATCCACCTCGTGCAGGTGGATCGTGCGCCGCTGCGCCCGGTGGGGTGTCGCAGTCCCGACAGCCTGCCCGCGTGGCCACATCGCGGCGATCATTTTTTGCAGTGCCAGCAACACCATCTTGTTGGATGCGAGGGTCCCCACTCCCTAGCCGGCCGTCCGCCGCCGCCAGGCGGTTGGCCGCCGATAACACCCGGTCGACATCGACCGAAGCGCCATCGGGCGTCGCCTCGGTCACGAAGAAGAAGCGCTCAAACGCCGGGGCGTCGTCCAGCTCGTAAGCGTGATCGAGCGGCACCCCTCCACCTGGCGTAAGCATCATTCGATGCACCCCGCGCGTACGGGTGAGTGCAGCGTCGCAAGACCGCGTCCATCGACCGACAGGATCACGCCCGCCGGGCTTGCGGCGGCAACCTATGCCACCCGAAGCATGTCTCCTGCCGCCGCTATCGCGTCGCTGGGCGAGAGTCGCTCGGGCTGGCTGCCACGCTTCCGAGCGATGGCCAGATAGGCGGCGAGCCCTCTCTCACACGTAGCTGCTGGTTCCGCGGGCATCGCCAGCATCACGTCGGTCGAGATCGTCTGCTCGGACGGCATAGGATCCGGATCCAGCCGCGGATCCAGCCGCGGATCCAGCCGCGGATCCAGCCGCGGATCCTTCGGTCCCGTACTCTTAACTAGCATGCTCGGGGTCGGAGAACGCGCGGTGGTGTGAAGCGGGCGAGTTGGTGGTTGGTGTCTCGTCCGCGAGGGACATCGTTTCCCCCGGAGTTGAGCCCGTGGGTATTCTCGACGGCGCGCGACGTGCATCGTGGATCGTGGATCGTCTTGCCGATCCTTGGACGATGCTTGGACCGGTGTTCGTCACACACTCGGTAGCAAAGTGTACAGTGAGCGCAGCGGCAGTCGACACGCTAAGTAGCCGCATTGTGCCATGATAGATATACAGACTGTTCAATGGGGACGGAGTCATGGGGTCGAAACTGCGGACATCGAGAGACGGAGACGGAGAACGTGATCGTCTGGCACTCGCCGGGGCGGCGTCGCCACAGCTTGTACAGGAACGGGAGGCACCATCCGCACACGCTGGACGGCGCCGCGTTCGCGGCGCCGGATCCCGGCAACTGTCGAAACGTCGCGGCTCCAGGCAGCCCCCAGCCTCGCCGGGCGTCGACCTCGGGTGTACGATGGGCGTTCAGAACTGGCCGGCGGCGGCTCGGTGTCGATACCTCCCGTCGTGCACGCCGAACCCCGCCAATCGAGTCTGCATGAAAATCGAATCGATTCGCCTCAAGAACTTCCGAGCATTCCGCGACGTTGTGATGCGCGATATTCCTGGCTTCTGCGTCCTCATTGGCGCGAACGGAGCGGGCAAGAGCACCCTCTTTTCTGTCTTTTCGTTCTTGCGCGACGCAATGACCACGAACGTGACCGCAGCCTTGGGTCGCCTGGGCGGAAGCCGCGGGTTCCGCGAGGTTCGCTCCCGTGGATCCGACGGCCCTATCGAAATCGAACTCAAGATCCGGGCCGACCTCGGCCGCCCGAAGCCAAGCCTCATCACATACTCCCTCGAACTGGCGGAAGAGGCCGGTCGACCTGTCGTCGCGGGTGAGGTCCTGAAATATCGCCGAGGAAGCGGTGGCCAACCGTGGCATTTTATCGACTTTCGCCGGGGTACCGGCGAAGCCGTGACCAACGAGATGGACGCCGTCACCGACGAGACGCAGCTCAAGCGCGAGACGCAAACACTGAAGAGCCCAGACATCCTCGCAATCAAGGGCCTTGCTCAGTTCGAGAGGTTCCCGGCCGCCGTCGTGCTGGGGACACTGATTGAGAATTGGCACCTGTCGGATTTTTACATCAGCCACGCGCGACCCGAGCAAGAGGCCGGCTACGCTGAGCATCTATCACGCGAGGGGGAGAACCTCTCCCTTGTCATCGAGTACCTGTACAAACAGCACCGGGAAGTGTTCCGCAACGTCCTCGACAAGCTGGCGAGTCGAATCCCGGGGATTACGGGCGTAGAGTCCAAGGTCACGGAAGAAGGTCGGGTTCTCCTCAAGTTCCAAGATGGATCCTTCGAAGATCCGTTTCTTGCTCGCTACGTGTCTGATGGGACGATCAAGATGCTGGCCTACCTGGTCCTGCTTCTGGACCCGAAACCGCACCCACTCCTGTGCGTTGAGGAGCCCGAAAATCAATTGTACCCCGCGCTCCTGAGCGAGTTGGCGGAAGAGTTCAGGACCTACGCCGTCAGAGGGGGCCAGGTGTTCGTGTCCACGCACTCGCCAGACTTCCTCAATGCGGTCGAGCTCGAAGAGGCGTTCTGGCTGGTTAAGAACAAGGGTTACACGGAGGTACGTCGCGCGAAGGATGACCCCCAAGTAGCGACCTACATGGCGGACGGCGACAAGCTCGGATTCTTGTGGAAGCAAGGACTCTTCGAAGGAGCCGATCCTTGGTGAACCTGGTCTTCCTACTCGAAGAACTCTCCGCAAAAGACCTGCTTCAGGGTCTCCTTCCTCGACTGCTGTGCCCGAGCGTGACCCTGCACTTCTTGGTGTTCGAGGGCAAGCAGGATCTCGAGCGTCAGCTCGTCAGAAAGCTCCGTGGGTGGGGACGGCCGAGCTCCGCCTTCGTCGTACTGCGCGACCAAGACGCAGGGGACTGCGTTGACGTGAAGAAAGGCCTGTTGGCCAAAGTTGACGAGTCGGGACGCGACAACACGATCGTACGTATCGCCTGCAGGGACCTCGAGGCTTGGATCGTGGGCGACTGGGCTTCCGTCGCCCGCGCCTTCAAGCGACCACAGCTCGCTGAACTCTCGAACAAAAAAGCGTTTCGGAATCCCGACTTCGTCGTGCGCCCGGTCGAGGCCTTGCGCAAACAGCTGCCCGAGTACCAGAAACGGGATGGCGCGCGTCAGCTCGGCCGGCTCTTGAACCCGCAGACAAACAAGTCACGGAGTTTCCAAGTCTTCTGCGCCGGGGTCCGGAGAGGGAGGGGGAGTTCGCGCTGTTCGACCTGACGACGCCGCAGCCGGTCGAGCCACCCAAGCCTGACGCCACCAAGTCACGCACCGCGTGGAGCCCCCGGTCCGACAACCACGGCTGGGCGCCGCTGTTTCGGTGCGTGTTTGTTGGGTGGACGTGGCGGTGCGTCTTCTGCGAAGAGGGCAGAAGCTCGCTCGTAGCTAGTTGATAGTCGAACCCGGAACGCCGTCGAGCAAACCGCGCCCTTCGTCGGCTACCCGTACGTCTTGTTGCTCCTCTGGTTTTCCGCAAATGGAACATTCATTGAGCGCGTGCTCAAGAAACCGTGCGTGGGGCGGAAAAACTACCTTGCACTGCGGATCGGTCGACGGCGTCAAGCGCCTCGCGGCCGCCTACACCCTCGTGCTCTCGTGCAAGGGCCTGGGGCTCAACGTCAACGACAACCTCGTCGACGTGATCAACAAGCTCGCCGCTGGCTGGCCGCTGAGCCGCATCCGCGAGCTGGTCCCAGACGCCTGTGCCGCCGCCCGAGCCGACGCCAGTACGGCCCACCCAGCTGGCCAGTAGCTGGAGAGCGAGAGCCATCTCCGCGAGTGTGCATCAGCTACGCCGCCAGCGGGTTGGGGTGGTCCATGAGCTGTTTACCTGGAGGACGCCGGAACCTGTTCCAAGCCGCGCGTGCGCGGGAACGGATGCGGCACGCGCGGGCCACCGCCACCCTCGGTCGAGCGATGTGAAGCAGGTGAGCCGCTTGATCGGTTCACCCGTTCCTAGCTAAGCCACGCTGTACCGGCAGACAAGGTCGAGACGCGAACACGCCACGAAAAACCACAACCAACGTGTGGCCGCTGCTTTGGTCCCTCCTGAATGCGGTTTCGGCCAAGACAACGATTGCTGAATGGATCGAAGTCTTCTACCACGGAAAACGACGCCACTCGAGCGTCGGATTTCTTTCGCCCCGAGAGTACGAGGGCCGCTACTGCGCCGACCTGATTGCTACGAAAGTAGCGTAACCAACCTGTCCACGAAACTAGGGGAAGCCCCGATGACTGGCACCACGAGACTCTTGATACCACCAGACCAGTGGTACGATCGCACCATTGCCGGCGGCGGCTTCAGGCCGGCGCACAGCGCCGGACTGGCCCAGCGGCCAAGTGATCGCGGTGCACTGGGTCCAAGCCCCACACGTTTCCCGCCCCCAAACGTTTCCCGCGCCCACACGTTTCCCGCCATCTTGACACGATGCGCCATTGGCGCCAGGCTGGAGTTAGTCCAATCCGTCTTAGGACCTCGAAGCCCATCTCACTCCCGGACCCCATCTGGCAGCTCATCCACCGCAAGGTGGAAAGCGGCGAGTACAGCGATGAGAGCGAATATATCGCCAAGCTCGCGGAGGCTGATCTCCATCGGCAGAAGCTGGAAGCCTGGGACAAGTTCCGTGGCGCGATCCAAGAAGGGATGGACAGTCCCCTCGTAGGCCTTTTGAAAGGGGGAGAAGTCGACGATATTGTTCGTCGCGCCAGCGCGCGAGTCCAGGCGGAACGCAACACCGATCCGGCATGAGCCAGCGCTACTCGCTTCACCGGCAAGCACATACGGATCTCGATGAGATCGCGGAGTACTTGATCCTGAATTCCCGCGGAGGGGAGTCTTCGGCAACTCGGGTTCTTCGTGCGGTTGAGCAAGCCTTCGGAATGTGTCAACGGAAATGGGACACGGAGGTGTCCTAACGTATGAGTGGTTTGGGGAGACTTCAATGACGTGTGGGATTCACTGGGTCCCCGCTTCTTCCGCCCCGCTGGTTTTGGATGCCCCGAGGAACGCACGGCGACCTTCCCGGCCTACGCCCCCCTCCGAGCGCTCGATGCCCTGTACGCCTGTGGTGACGTGGCGTCTCACGCCTCTTCCGCTCGCGTCTGGCGGTGGCACGTCGGGCATCGGACCATTTGCCGCTCATCGCCGACGCGGAGATCCACAGCTGAGGGCCCCGAGGCAGGTCGTGCCAGATGGGATGGGGCGCTTTCGCGCCAGCGAGTACCGCGGACCCTCTTACCGTTTGACCCGTGTGCATGTTCCGCGGTGACGATCGTCCGACCCAGGTTTCCGCGATAGACTCACGAACACAGAGGTTGGGGCGAAGGCTGCCCGATATGCCGACGGGATGCCGACGGGATGCCGTTAGTGACGGCACGGCCAGGACGTGGCACGCTTGTCGGCCTATGAACTACGGAGTCGGTGCTTTCGTGGCCGGCGCTTTCGTGACCGGGGCGATCCTGACCGGTTCGAGCTGCGTCGACTTGGACTTGGATGCTGAAGCGGCGTTAGACGGTGCGTCGGATACGGGTGGAGAAGGGGCGGGTGCGGGCGACGGAGATGGGGATGGAGACGGAGATGGAGATGGGGATGGGGATGGAGATGGAGATGGAGATGGAGATGGAGATGGAGATGGAGATGGAGATGATGATGAGGAGTGCCCCGACCCCCGCACGGACTGTTATGGAGATTGTGTCGATCTCAGCACCGATGAAGACCACTGCGGAGCGTGTGGGGAAGACTGTGCGATCGGCTTTGCGTGCGCCGGATCGACGTGCTCGTGCGCGCAATCGAATAGGATCGATTGTGCCGGGGAGTGTATCGACCCGCAGGTGAATTCCACCTACTGCGGCGCCCAGGGGACCTGCCTAGGCGACGAAGCAGGGCTGACCTGCGGGCTCGGCCAGGCGTGTGCTGCCGGTCGCTGCGAGTTCATTTTTTCGTGGGGTGACCCCGTGTGTTTCGGACCAGACATACCTCTGTCCAACGTCTCGATTCCGTGGGTAAACGCGAAATTCGACGAGAGTGGGAGCGCGGTTGCTTCCTGGATTCGATCAGATGGTACCCGCGATGATCTCTGGGCGGCACGCTACGACGTAGGCACGGCAAGTTGGGGACCTGCAGTGCCGCTTCAAAGCAGCGGTACAGCAGCTCCCCAACACGTACGGTTCGCGCGTGATCCCGACAGCGCTGATCTGGTGGTCTGGTACGAAAATGACGGAACGGTCGACCGTATCTGGGGAAATCGCTACAACCCGGAAACGTCCAGCTGGGAGGGCGCCGCGCTCCTCAATGACACTTTGGAAAACGGCGTGCCCCGGCTCGCGGAAGTGTCCTACCGCCAAAATGGTGATGCCCTCGCGGTGTGGGCCGACGAAGGCCTTCAGATGGACTCTTTCGACGGGTCTAACTCCAGCTGGCAAGGCGCGACACCGTTGTCGGCGATCAACGATACCCGTCCGGCCGGACGGGTATCGCTGGACGCCGGTGGCGGCGCGGCATTCCTCACCTGGACGTCCTGGCACCCGAACGGGATGTTCTCGGATGCGTGGGCCTGCCGATATGATACCGAAACTTCGGCATGGGGCGTCCCCGTGAAGGTGAGCGGCCCGTTTGATCGAGCGCACTACCCCGCCGTAGCAGCTGACGCATACGGCAACGCGATCGTCGCGTGGCGGTCGGCGGACAGCGTAGCTGAGGCGTCGCGCTATGCTGCGGCGAGTAAGACCTGGAGCGGTCCCGTGCGTCTGAACATCCCAACCTCCGCCGAGCTGCAGGCCGAGGTGCTGAAGCTGCGCTTCGATCGGAGTGGGAACGCGGTCGTCGTGTGGTCGTCAGCAGGCGCGAACGGCCCGCCTCTTCCGGATCACGCCTACGCCAATCGATACGACGCTGCGCTGTCCACCTGGTCGGGTCAGGTTGTGGTTTCTGATGATGCAGGCGGCAGCCACCCGAAACTGGCTATCGATGCGAGCGGTCACACGTTTGTGGTCACGCTCGGGGGGATAGCGAGGCGCTACGATGCAACCAACGGAAGGTGGATGGCGGCACACTCGCTCGGCGGCGGGCTGTCCGTCCAGGACATCATCGTGGATGCTAGCGGTCACGCACTCGTCATCGGGATGAGGACCATCGAAGGCAGGGTGCGGCCCTGTGTGATCCGTTACGACTAAACCAATGCGTGCGACCGCGTGCAGTGCGACAGTTCAAGCCGCCCGTGCGTCGGGCGCTCAGCGACCCGGCGGTTTGTGCAGGACCGGGTTTGTCGGTGCTGGAGGTCTGCCCTCCAGTCAAAGTCCCCGCTCGAGTGGCGGGCCTGGGCGGCGGCCCCTCCGGCGGCGGCCTGCCGAGGCCTGCCACCCGAGCGCGCTTCGTCTAGAGCGAGGTTCGCCGCAGGAGACACAACGCATGCACTTTCTGAACGTGGCACCCTATGCTCCCGCCCACATGGATGCTCGGACCCGTTCCCGCGCTGGCGCGCGCGCCAGCGCCTGCCTGCCTGCTTTCCGGTCGGGTGCCTGTTGGCGCGTTGTCACGTACCTGCTGGTCGGAATACTGGCCTTCTGGCCGCTGGTGTTGAACGCGGCTCAATCGGACGGCAAGACGACAGAGCTATTCTATCGTGCTGGCCAGGAAGCGTTTGATGCCAGGAAATACCTCCTCGCTGCGCGGCTGTGGGGGCTCGCGCTCGACAGCCAGCGAGAGCATGAGTCGACGAGGGAGACCAGGAGCAATCTGATGAGCCAGGTCCTGGTGGCCTATCGGGAGTCGTTCGCCCTCGATCACGATGTGGCGCACCTCCGTGATGGTCTTGCGGCGCTGCGGCACTACGAGGAACGACACGCGCTCGAGTACGGGTCGGAGCCGCGGATCTCGACCGACCTCTTCGATCTCAAAGCCACACTCCTCGCCGAGCTCGCGCGCCTCGCCGACGCTGGTGATAACGGGAGCGTTGCCGTTTCGGTCGACGGCATGCCATCGGAGGGGTCATCCTCCATTGAGGTCGCACCGTCGCCGATGGCAGGGCTGGTGACTCGGGAAGGCGACGACGATGCGACGCGACCACTTGGCAATCATGGTGACGGTGCCGGCCGCGCGCGGATGATCACAGGCACTGTTCTCGCACTCACTGGCGCAGCCTCCCTTGGCCCGGCTGTCTGGGGAGCTGCGAACGCGCGCGCCGGTGCCAAGCAGCGAGAGAAGAAGCTCGATGAGCTGGGCGAGGCAGGCGGAGCGAATCAGGAGGTGACGGCTCTCAGCGACGACTGGGGCTACAGCGTGGACACGACGGTCGCACTGGTCGGAGCGGCTTCTGCGATGCTGCTTGTGACGACGGGCGTCGTTCTCATGATCACCGGCAGGCGACAAGAAAATCGGCACGTCAAGCGTGCATTCTCGTGCTTGCCCCACATCGTGGGTCCGCACAACGGCATCGGCGCGACGTATCGGATCTCTTTCTGAATCGTACCGACGAACTGCGTTCCCAGGTTATCGGGCCGAAGCTCGGTCCTTTCCTCGCTCCGGCTGCGCAGCACCTTATCGGTAATCCCCTTGCGGATCACCCCCATCACGCCGATCCTCTCGTGGTGTAGGGGTGGGACATGAACGAGATCAGACAGCGCAAGACGAGGCGGACGGAGGCGGAGCGCGAGGAGTGGGCTGCGAAATGGCGAGCGAGCGGCAAGGCGGTGCCCGTGATCGCGGCGGAGCAGGGGCTGGCGAGTTCGAGTCTGTACCCGTGGGCCCGGCCCGCGAAGGCGCGTAGCGGAAGGGGCAAGGTGTCTGGCGACGGAGCCGACGGACCTGCGTCGTTCCTTCAATGGGCTCAGCGCCTTGGTCGACGGGACCTTTGGCAAGCAGGCGATGCCAGGTGACCTGTTCATCTTCCTCAACCGTCGCGCCAACCAGGTGCGTATCTTGTTTTGGGATCGAGACGGATACGCTTGGAGAGCGTGTCCGCAAGCTGGCGTGCCTGACCAAGCACTTACAGCGGCTGTTGTACGGGCGGCGCAGCGAGAAGCTGACGCAAGAAGAGCTGGCACAGCTGTCCTTGGCGTTCGGCGGCGAGGGTTGCACGGACGTACCCCCGACACCTGCGGGCGCTGACGAACGCGACGAGGACGCACCGGAGAAAGAGGCCGGTACCGACGCGGAGAACGAGGGAAAAAGCCGAATAACGTCGGCCGAATCACCGGGTTCGGACGCCCTTGCCAGCTGACCTTGAACGCATCGTCCTCGCGGAGAACCGCGTGCCTGACGACTGTCGCGCGTGTGTGCATCGTGGCGACTCGATGTGCAACTTTGGTTGGGAAGAGCACGAGACGGTCGAGTACGTGCCGGCACGTTTTGTGGTGCACGTCGAGCGCCGTTTCTACGAGGCCGTCGAGTACATCCGAAAGGTCTACGAGGTAGAGGCGCGCGCCAAAAAGCTCGGACTCGATGCCGGGGGACGCCTCGTGCCGCGCCAGGAAGCATCGCTGCCGTTGCTCGCCGCCTTCTTCGAATGGGTGGTCGAGATGAAACCCAAACTGGGCAAGACGTCGAAACTCGCGCAGGCCGTCCGCTACGCACTACGCCCTCAGCCAACGGCCCAATGTCGAGCGCTGTTTCACGGACGGCCGCTTCGAGATCGAGAACTGCGAGATTGAGCGCGTGATCAAGAAACCGTGCGTGGGGCGGAAAAACTACCTGCATTGCGGCTCGGTGGACGGCGCCAAGCGGCTCGCCGCCGCCTACACCCTCGTGCTCTCGTGCAAGGGCCTGGGGCTCAACGTCAACGACAACCTCGTCGACGTGATCAACAAGCTGGCCGCTGGCTGGCCGCTGAGCCGCAACCGCGAACTCGTCCCCGACGCCAGGGCCGCCGGCCGAGCCGATGAGCCTGTCCTGATTTTCTTACAGTTGTCATGTTACACGTGTAAAAATGAAATGCGAGCGGCGGTATCAAGGCCGTCCTACACGCTGGGCGCGTGGCCCCATATGCCCAGCCGCGGGAATCGGACCGCCGCACGTTGGGACCGCGAGCGACGCGGGTGGTAGCGGGCGCCGCAGCGGTGTTGCCCCCCCCCCTCTCCCGGGTACTGATCCGCGACGACTATTTTTGCCCGTCAGCGACACGTGAGTCGAGCCATCTCGTTGGATGCGAGCACCCCCGACCCTTCGCCTTCGCGAGAGGCTACAGACAGATGTCGTCGTCCGTTTCCTGGTCGGGATCGAGGCTCGGGCATGGTGCGTAGCTCGGTGCGCCGCAGGTGCTGTTCTCGGTCACGAATCGCGGGGTTTCGGTGTCGGATCCGGCATCATCACACCAGAACGTTTCGTCGCCGGAGCATGCGTCGTCGTTGTCGAGGCATGCCCAGATCTGCTCGGTCGTCTCGCGGCACCAGGCCTGCTCGGAACGGCGGTCGGGCACCAGCTTGATACCTCTTGCGAATACGGGGGTGCACCAGTTTCCGAGTCCGGCCGAGGCGCAGGCGTCGGCGTCGGCGTCATGCGTCGCGCACTCCGGGAGCTCGTGGCACGGGCCCACCGCTTCGCCCGGTGGGGTGTCGTTGCACGCAAGCCACGCTGGCGGGCCACAGGTGTCTTGAGTCTTGAACGCTGGCTTGTCATCGCCGACGCACCAATAGGTCTCCAGATCGCCACAGCCTTGCTCGGGGAGACAGGCCTTGAACTTCAGAGGATCGTGGCACCATGCTTCTCTGCCTTCGAGATACACGATCTTCGAGACGTGCACAGGCTGGCAGCCTACCGTATCCAGGCAGCTTGCCTGGTCCACGATGTCGAGGCACGCGGGCTCATCACCGTCGCCATCGCCATCACCGTCGCCATCGCCATCGCCATCGCCATCGCCATCACCGTCGCCATCACCGTCACCATCACCATCACCATCGCCGTCACCATCGCCATCGCCGTCACCATCACCGTCACCGTCACCGTCGCCGTCGCCGTCGCCATCGCCGTCGCCGTCGCCGTCGCCATCGCCATCGCCATCGCCGTCGCCATCACCGTCGCCATTGCCGTGGATATCGGTGCTGTCAGCCGTACCACCTGCCGCTGTGTTCTCGGTGAACTGGGGATTGTCGGTCTTGAGACACGACGCGCCGAGGAGCGCGAAGGGGACGAGCCAAGCGTATCGCATGGTCGGAGCATAGCGCGGACAGCGAGTGGTCGCACGCCGGTGCCTTCAGTGCGAGTCGTAGATCGCTCGCGGTGGCGACCTTGTCCGACTGGCGTGTGGGTGCTGGAAGGCGCCGGACGTAGGATCTAGGATGGGAGAGGCATGTCCCATCGTCCAGCGTTCGCGCCACTGTGCGCTGTGTTTCTCGGCTTCGTATCTGTGCTCTGTTGTGCGAACCCCGATGGGTCTGCCCCGGTGCAGCGGTCGCCCCCGGTCAAGTCGGAGAGCAGCGGACCACGGCGCGTGGTTGGCTCCGTGCCGTCGGCCTCGGCGGTCGCAGACGCCGAGACCGCGGAACTATCGTCGCTCGCCCGCTCGTTGAGCGGGGCCGACATCCGAGACGTGGCTGAGGCACCCAGACGAACTGGCACGCTGCCCCGGCAAAGCGGCGCCAGGCCCCCGGCCACGGGCGTCCGAGCACCGCGGCGGCTCGTGGCATTCGGCGACGTGCACGGCGATATGGTGGCGCTTCGCTCCGCGTTGAGGATCGCCGGTGCGGTGGGGGGGGACGGGCGGTGGAGCGGCGGAAAACTGGTGGTGGTTCAAACGGGAGACCAGATCGATCGTGGTCCCCAAGATCGGGAGGTCCTCGATTACTTAGCCAAGGTGGTGGTGCAAGCCGAGCGGGCCGGTGGCGCGCTGTACTTGCTCAACGGCAACCACGAGATCATGAATGTGGTCGGCGACCTCCGCTACGTGGCGCGTGGCGCGTTCGCGGCGTTTGAGAACGTGCCAGGGATCGACTCGGAGGGTGCTGCTGTGCGACACCTGCCCGAGTTCGCGCGTGCCCGCCAGGCGGCATTTCTCCCCGGAGGCCCCTACGCCCGTATGCTCGCCACGCGCAATATTGTGATGATCGTGGGGGACAGCGTGTTCGTGCACGGGGGGGTGCTCCCCCAGTTTGCGGACGGCATCGTGCAACTCAACCAACAGACTCGTGCCTGGCTATCGGGCGAGAGCAAGCAACAACCCGCGGCTCTGATGGACCCCGAGGGGCCGTTGTGGAGTCGACACTACTCCGATCGCACCAGCCCGGCGGGGTGTCGACTCTTGTCCGAGGCGCTGTTGCGTCTAGGTGCTCAGCGCATGGTAGTGGGTCATACGCCCCAAGCTCGAGGCATCACCTCGGCCTGCCAGGACAAAGTTTGGCGGGTGGACGTGGGTATGTCGGCGCACTACGGTGGCACGGTGCAGGTGCTGGAGATCGAGGGCGATCGTGTACGGGTGATCAAGTCTAGCTCGCGTGGCTCTGATCCCCGGGCTGATCCCCGGGCTGATCCCCGGGCTGATCCCCGGGCTGATCCCCGGGGAGATCCCCGGTCCACGCCAGCTATCGCCGGTTGAGGACCGGTGCGCAGTCCAACTTCGATCTGAGCCCAGCGAGCTTCGCTACCACACCTCGCAGGTATTTTGCGGATGCATGGCCGTTCCCTCCACGCACTGGAACGCGTCCCAGAACTCGCTGAGGTTCGACATGGGGACGTTCACTCGGTATTTGGGTGGGGCGTGGCTGTCGAGCGTGATCATCATGCGCTCGACCTCGGGCGTCGCCCGGCTACACCACGCCTGGCTGTACGCTAAGAAGAACAACTGATCGGCTGTGAATTGGGCCCACCCGGCGACGCTGGGCGCGTGGGTGCTAGTTGCTGCGGCATGGTAGGCAGCGTAGGCTTGCTTGAGTCCACCGAGGTCCGCGATATTCTCGCCGAGCGTGAGCTTGCCGTTGATACGGGCGCCGGGCTGGACCTCGATCGTGCTGTATCGCTTCTCCACGCACGACGCTTGCTCGTCGAAGCGCGCGGATACTTCGGGTTCCCACCAGGGGGTGAGGCGTCCTGTGCCGTCGTACTTTCGCCCCGAATCGTCGAATCCGTGGGTCAGCTCATGGCCCATGACCATCCCGATTGCACCGTAGTTCATGGGCGCCGGCATCTCTCGGTGGAAAAACGGCGGCTGTAGGATGCCAGCGGGAAATACGATCTCGTTCGCCGATGGGTTGTAGTAGGCGTTGACGATCGATGGAGGCATGAACCACTCGGTCTTGTCGACGCTTTGTCCGATTCTAGCGATTTTCCGCCGAGCCTCGAACTCGTTCGAAGCGAGCACGTTTGCGAAGTGAGCGGTGGGCTGGGTGCCCACCGACGAGTAGTCACGCCAATTGTCGGGGTGGCCGATCTTGTTGGTGATGGCGTGCATCTTGGTGATGGCTCGCTGTCGTGTGGTGTCGTCCATCCACGCGAGTGTCGGTAGGCCCGCAGCGAACGCTGCTTCGATCTGACCTATCATCGTCAATGCGATGTCCTTGCTGTCTCCGGGGAAGGTTGCGTTCACGAAGTAGCGGCCGACGATCTCTGGAAACGCGCCTGTCGTCTTGCTCACGCAACGCTCCCACCGAGCCGGAAGCTCCTTCGCGCCCGAGACCATCGCCGAGAAGCGAAATGCTTCGTTCTCGAATGCCGCGGAAAGGTTGGAGGCTTGGGCCTTGACCACATGCCAGCGCAGATAGGCCTTGAGTGTATCCAGCTTGGTTCGCGCCACAAGCTTGGTCATCCCGGAGATGAAATCGGGTACGGCGACGTCGATATCCTGTGCTGTGTCCCCGGCGCCCGCGCCATCGAAGTAGGCCTTCCACGCAAACTTGCGGTTCAGTTTTTGGAGGCCCTTGCGGTCGATCTTGTTGTACGTTTTGTCGGGATCGCGCAGATCGGCGCGCGGCCAAGAGAGCTCGGCCAGCCTGGTCTCGAATGCCAGGATCGCGACTGCGCCTTTCTGGGCGCGTTCCGGTGGTGTGCCGGAAAGCAAAAGCATTTTTTCCACATGGACGCCGTACGCTGTCAGCAACTGTTTGCTGCGGGGATCATCCTTCAGATAGAAATCACGATCGAGAAAACCGAGACCGCCTTGTCCGATGTTGACGATGTACCGATCGGGTTGCTTCGCGTCGGGGTACACACCCGCGGAGAACAGGGCCCCGCCACCATCGAGGATCTGGCGATGGAACTCTCCCACCACGCGCATGTACGCGTTTCGGTTCTGGACGGCGTCAATCTTGTCGAGGTAGGCGGCAAGCGGTGCTGCGCCCGCGCCGTTGATGGCGGCTTCGTCCATGCACGCCGTATAGAAATCGCCGACGCGTTGGCGATCGGCGTCGCCGTTGGGGGCTTCAGCGGCCTGGGCGAGAAGATCGCGTACCGCTTCATTGTTGCGTTGGGCCAACTCACCGAACGTGCCCCAGCGCGGCTTGTCGGGGGGAAGTGGGGTGCGGTCGATCCATCCACCGCAGGCGTAGCGGAAGAAATCCTCGCAAGGATCGGCCTGGGGGTCCATGCGGCCGAGCATTGCCGTGACATAGGGGTTCGTGGGTGGGGCCGGATCGGTGGCCGTCGGGGTTGTGGTCGGTGCGGCAGTGGCCGCGTCTGCCACAGGCGAGGGGGCGCAGTTGGTCAGCGCCGTGGCGCACAAGGTCGGCCCGGATAGGAGGAAAGCGAGTCGCGGCTTGAGCATGCCGCGACGATGCCACGACCAACGGACGGGGCACAACGGCGTACGCGGGGCGATTGGGGGCGGTATTGCTGCTGGTCTCCCGCGCTGAGCCCGTTGTAGTCTCGTTGTGTGCCTCCAACCGCTTCGATCGTAGCTGTCGGTCTTGCGTCCTTGCTGGGCACCGGGTGGGAGCAAGTACAGTCGCGGGCTGTCATGCTCGGTGTCTCCCTGCGGGGCGGACCACCGGCCTCGGTTGGTGACACGCTGGACTGGGAGGCGCCGCCGTCGTGTCCCACGGTGGAAGGCGTTCGGCGGAGACTTGCGGCGCTTGTTCCCGGTGATCGGCGCGCTGCCGGGGCACGGGTGGCGGCCACCGTACGCGTTGAGCATGGGTCCGAGGGATGGAGCGCCTCACTGACCGTGCGTTCGTCTACCGGAGTCAGCCAGCATGTACTACATGGGCCAGATTGTGACACGTTGGCCGACGCGGTCGCGCTCATTGTTGCCGTGCATCTCGATCCTGTGTCGCAGATCGAGTCCGCCTCGTCGCACAGTGACATCGGCCCGAAAAGCGGGGATGCGGAGGAGGATGTGCTCCGGCGCGCTGGGGATGGGGCATTGCAACCCGGAGCCGGACCGAAGGTGCGAAAACACGGGCAGGCGTCACCCTCTCGGGTCCGACGGACGCCGGAGGAGCGGCGCCGAGATCGACGTCTTCAGCGAGCGCGCCGCCGGGGCGAGCGTGGGCCGGCGGCGCTGGGCGCGCGGCTGTTCACCGCGGTGGGGTACGGCGTGTTGCCGAAGGTCGATATCGGTGCAGGGCTGGGACTGGCGTGGATCGGAGGCGGCTACCGGCTCGAGGCGGTTGGCGCGCGGTGGTTTCCCCAGTCGGCGTACGTCTCCGGCGCGGGCTCAGCGGGAGCGGAGGTGGGACTGTGGTCCGGCGACCTCCGGGCGTGCCCGGTGATCGGCCCCTCAGACGGCATCGCGCGCTGGGAAGTCCCGATCTGCGTGTTCTTCGAGGGCGGGGCGATGGTGGCGAGGCCGTTCAAGCTGGACGACAGCCGCGTGGGGGTTGGTGCATGGCTTGCCGGTGGCATCGCGCCGAGTGTGCATTGGCGCCCGAGGGGCTGGCTTAGTCTCTGGCTCGAGCTCAGTGGGCATGCGGTGTTGCGCGCGCCAGGTGTCCGGGCCGATGGCCCGGCGGATGCGACGGGCGTCTTCCACCATGCGCGGCCGCTCGGCGTGCGGGCGAGCGCCGGGGTCGAGTTTAGGCTGCGTCCGCAGCGGCCCTCGTAGCGTGGCCAGAGGCGGCGTCGCTGGAAGGGTCGCGTTGTTTCTTGACCAGCGCCGCGTGACGCGGAGACTAAATAGGGATGGACTTGTCGCAAACCAGTGTGCGTGAAGCGCGCCACGGCTACGTCTACCCGGTGGTGCCCTTCATCGCCGGCCAGCCCAGCTTCGAAGAGATCTATCACGACCATTTCGACTATGTGTGGATGAACCTCCGTCGGTTGGGCGTCTCCGAACTTGAGTTGGATGATGCCGTGCAGGACGTGTTTCTGGTCTTGCACAGGCGAGCAGACGAGTTCGAAGGTCGCTCTACACTCAAGACCTGGCTCTATGGCATCGCGCGTCGCGTGGCGTTTCGCTACCGGCGTTCCGCCGAACGGGCCCGGCGTCGCTCCGAAGCTTTGGGTCGGGTCGACAGGGAAGGTGCGGACCTCGACACCGACCTCCAGACTCGGCAAGCGTGGAGCATGCTCTACAAGTTTCTCGACACCTTGGACGATGAGAAGCGTGAGGCCTTCGTGATCGGGGAATTCGAGGGCCTCAACCGGCGTGAGCTTGGTCGCGCGTTGGGAGTGAACCCGAACACGGCGTATTCACGCCTGCGCGCGGCTCGTGAGCGTTTTCAACGAACCTTTGCCTCCGAGGCGCGGCGCCGCGGCCTGCTCCGCGCTGATCGAGCTCGACACCCGGAAGCGTGCGAGCGTCGCCGCGTTTGGGCCGTTCTTGTTCCGCAGCTAGGTGCCCCCGTCGCGTATCCAGAGGGCTCGGCGCACGAGTCGGTTTCATCGCTGACGCCGAGCGGCACAGGAGGGAGCGGCGGTGGGTTCGCCCTGTTCTTGAAGGTAGCCGCGGTCGCATTTGCGGTGGCAGGTGGCACGGCGCTGGCGGTGCAGGGAACCCTGCCGCACACTTTCGACCCGACAGCTGATCCCGACGGGCGTGGCGGCCCCCATGGGATCTCCGTCGGAGTCGCTCCGGTGGCTGGGAGCGAGCCGTCGGTGCCCATGGTGGTCGTCGGTCCCGCGAGGCGGCCGGTGGCGGTTCTCGGCGGCCAGGTGAGCGCGGATACGGGTAGCAGCTTGCTGCGGTCGTCGGTGATGGCGCCGATGGTCGAGGCAAACCGCGTCTCCGCCGGCTCGTCGACGCGCCAAAGGCGAAGCCGCCGACGCGCCCCTATTGGGGCGGACGGTGGGTCCAACGCGAGGTCCACCGCAGCCCACGGTACTCCGGTTTCTCGATTGGCCGCCGAGGTGACCCTCATCCGCAGCGCGCGAGCGTCTTTGGCCCGCAAGCGGCCGAGCCAGGCGCTCGCGGACCTGCGGCGGCACGCTAGGGAGCATCGCAATGGAGAACTCGCGGTGGTACGTCGTGCTCTGAGGATCGACGCGTTGTGTCGATTGCATCGCATCCCACAAGCGCGAAGCGAAGCGCGGGCTTTCCTCGCCGAACACCGCGGAAGCTCGGAAGCGGCTCATGTGATGCGCAGCTGCGGCGGATCCGGGTCGAAATAGCGATAAGCGTGGCACGGTTCCCAATTCTGAACGAGCGTCTGTACCAGCTGTACGTTCTTGTTGGCCTGGGTGCTGTTGCGTTCGCGGCATGCACCGCCGAGCCCCTCACCGTGGGGCGCATTGGCATGCCCGAGGGCGGGGGAGCATCCGGGACCACGGAAGCCCCAGATGGCACCCCCACACCCGCGTCGCCGGAGGGGAGCGCAGGTGCCAAGGGTGGGGCGACGAGTGCTGACGCGACCTCCGGACCGGCCGGGGATACGGGCGGTGAGGACGACGACGGTGGTGGTGGTGACGATGATGGTGGAGACGATGATGGTGGAGATGGTGGAGATGGAGATGATGGAGATGATGGAGATGATGGAGATGATGGAGATGATGGAGATGTTGGAGATGTTGGTGGAGATGGAGATGGAGATGATGACGACGATGGGGTGGGAGACGACGACACGGGGGGCGACGACTCGGGAGGAGGCGGCGATGGGGATGCGGCTATCGATTCGGACGGCGTGTACTCCGGCAGTCTCGACATGATGGTCCGGAACCTGACGGTCCCGGGGCTCGCGTCGTTTTGTGAGACCGATGAGCTCGTGTTGCACGTCGAAGAGGGGGGAATCGAGACCGAGACTGATCTTCGTTGCACGTTTAGCGGAGCGCCGTGGTCCGACACCTTCGTGGCGTTCAGTCTGGGGGCCATCGCTGCCGACGGTTCGGGTGAGGCCCAAGGGTCTGTATCCGTGACGGCCCCGACTTGGTCGGCGATGGATCGTTGGGAGGGCTACTTCGGCACCGGCGAACTGAGTGGGGACTTCTTGACCACGTTCGAAAATGACGGCTACAATTACGAGCTCAAGGGGCGAATCTTTGTGAAACGCTAGGGGCGTGGAGACGAATTTGGTGGAGAGGTGACAGCGGCGAGGCCGTGCCCAACAGTGTAGCGAGGGATCTGGGGATGGTTCCGATCCTTGGGTCACGTTCTGCGGGGGTAGCTAGCCTCGGGCGAGTTCCGCTTCGGTCGAGCGGGATCCTTTTCCTGTTTGTTTGCTGTCTAGTTTCGTTCTTGAACCGCCTGAGCCTTGCCAAGTCGCGCCTACCCACCTAGGGTACGGTTCCCGCCTCGCGCCAACGAAACCCAACCGTGGACGAACGTCACCGTTGTGGTGTCTGCGTTTTTCGCGCTGACGATCGCGGATTGAGTCCACTGAAACTTCGACCTCTCACAACGCCGGCCCGAAACGCCGGCGCTGGTGTTTCTGGGTCCCAGACGCCTCGCCGGCCTCAAGGGCGGCTTCCAAGGTGATCTCGTGACCGAACTTGAACCGACTCTCAAACTTGCATTGCCCAAGGGGCGCATCCAGGAGGGCGTACGCGAACTCCTCGGGGGCGCCGGAATCCAAATCGTCACCACGGCCCGTTCGTATCGACCGCGGGTGGACCAGCCCGGCTTTGAGGTGAAGATGCTCAAACCACAAAGTGTGGTCGAGATGCTGCACGCGGGTTCACGCGATGTCGGTTTCACCGGTGCGGACTGGGTCGCGGAAAAGCGAGCACGCGTTGTCGAGCTGGTTGATACCGGGATGGACCCGGTGCGTTTGGTCGCGGCTGCGCCCGTTGAGTTGCTCGTGTCGGGCCGGTTGCCCGATCGGCCCTTGGTCGTGGCGTCCGAGTACGAGCAGCTCACGCGGGCATGGCTTGATCGACGTGGGGTTGCGGACACGTTCCTGCGCACGCACGGCGCCACCGAAGTCTTTCCCCCCGAGGACGCGGATTGCATCGTCGACAACACCTCTACGGGTGCCACACTTGAGGCCAATGGCTTGCGCATTGTGGACGAGCTCCTGCGCTCGTCCACGCGCCTATATGCCTCCGAGCTGGCGCTGGACGATCGGGCCAAACGAGCCCGGATCGAGGACTTGGTATGTTTGGTGAAATCGGTCCTCGAAGCGCGTCGGCGCGTCATGGTTGAGATGAACGTGCAGCCCGACGGTCTCGATGCACTTGTGGAATTGCTTCCTTGCATGCGCCGGCCCACGGTCGCCCGCTTGTACGGAGATCGCGGATTCGCGGTCAAAGCCGCCATTCCCCGTGGCGATCTCCCGCAGCTCATTCCGTTGATTCGGTCGGCCGGTGGATCCGATATCATCGTGACGAAACTCGATCAGATCATCGTCTAAGGGACGTCATGACGACGTCCACGCCAGACTGCATTCGCGCCTACCGGCCGCCACAGCATGGCGCGCCCATCGACCTCGACTTGTCCGGTGGGGAGCGGACCACCGAATGCGCGGAGTTGCCGGATCTGCTGGCGGGGTTCGGTCCCGACATCTTGCGTCGTTATCCCCACGCTCGTGATCTTGAGCTCCAGTTCGCCGAGCGGATCGGTGTCGCGGCCTCGAGTGTCTACGTTACGGCGGGGGCGGACGAGGCCATCGACCGGGTGTGCCGCGCACAGCTTGGTCCCGGAGATAGTGCGGTCTGCCCGTGGCCTTGCTTTGAAATGATTCCACGCTATGTCGCCCTGGCCGGAGCGCGGTTGCACCGCGTCGATTGGACCGAGGGAGCTTTCCCAATTCAAGCGATTCTCGATCAGGCCGAGGCCCGCACCCGTTTGGTCGTGGCGGTGTCTCCGAACAACCCCACCGGCGCGGTGGTCCACGCGGCCGAGATTGAGCGATTGGCTCGCTCGCTTCCCAGCGCGTTGGTCCTTGTGGATCAGGCCTACTCGGAGTTCGCGGCGACCGACCTCACTGCCGCCGTATTGCGTTTCCCCAACGTGGTTGTCACGCGTACGCTCTCCAAGGCCTGGGGCCTTGCGGGGCTTCGGGTCGGTTTCGCTATCGGGCGACCGGAGGTGATCGACCAAATGCGCGCTGCGGGGGGGCCCTATTCCGTTTCGGGTCCGTCTCTCTTTATCGCAGGGCGAGCGCTCGAGTGTGGCGAGGCCGCCAAGGCGGCGTACGTGAGCGAGGTCCGGGACGAGCGCACGCGCCTCGAGAAACTCGCTCCATCGTTGGCGTGGACATGTCAGCCGAGCCAGGGCAACTTCGTGTTGTGGCGTGGCTCTCGATCCGCTTGGCTGCGCGACGGGCTGGCCGGTATGGGCGTCGCCGTGCGTGTATTCCCCGCGGTGGATTCGCTGGCAGACGCGGTGCGGATCACTTGTCCCGGCGATGGGGGGCGGTATCGTCGTTTGGAGCGGGCGCTGCGAACCGTGCTGCGCCCGCAGGCGGTGTTGTTCGACATGGATGGCGTGCTGGCCGACGTGTCGGCGTCGTACCGCGCGGCGATCGTGGCCACGGCGCGCGCATTTGCTGTGGAGCTTCGGGCCGAGGAGATCGATGCCGAGAAAATGCTAGGTGATGCCAACGATGACTGGGCGCTGACCCATCGTATGTTGCGCAAGCGCGGCGTACACGTCTCGCTGGAAAACGTGACGCGGTGTTTTGAGGCGTACTACCAGGGGCACTCGGGTCGACCCGGATTGCGCGCGACCGAGTCGCTGCTCACATCGCGTCGCATCTTGGAGAGGTTGCGCGAGAGGGTTCGTCTCGGGATCGTGACCGGGCGACCCCGCCAAGACGCGTTGCGTTTCCTGAGTGAACACGGGCTCGAAGGTGTGTTCGACACCGTGGTCTGTCGAGAGGACGCGCCGCTTAAGCCAGATCCAGCGCCCTTGCGGCTCGCCATGAGCCGTCTTTCGGAGCGTGGCGATACCTGTGAGCGGGCCTGGTACGTGGGTGATACTCTGGATGATGTGAAGGCGGCGAGGGCCGCGGCGGTGGTGCCGTTGGGGGTGGTCGCGCCCGGATCTCAGGCCGCTGTGGTGGGCCCGCTACTTTTAGCGAGCGGCGCGGCACGTATTTTGGAACGACTTGAACAACTTGAGGAGCTTCTGCCATGACACCGCGGTCTGCATCTGTGAGACGTCGAACCCGCGAGACGATCGTCGAGGCAGAGCTCCGCCTCGATGGTGCCGGCGAAACGGCTATCGATACGGGGATCGGTTTTCTCGATCACCTGTTGACCGCGCTGGCCAAGCACGCGCGATTCGACCTCAAGATCAAGGCGAGCGGCGACTTGGTGGTGGACGACCACCATACGGCGGAAGACTGCGCGATCGTACTGGGGTCTGCATTGGACGAGGCTTTGGGGGCTCGCTCGGGTGTGGCGAGGTTCGGTCACGCCTATGCGCCGCTCGACGAGGCGCTCGCACGCGCGGTCGTGGACCTCTCTGGGCGTCCCCACGCGGAGGTGCGACTGGAACTGCGTCGTGAGCGGCTGGGCACACTCTCCTGTGAGAATATCTCCCATGTGTTGCGCACGCTGGCGATGGCGTCGCGTTGCACCTTGCACGTCGACATGCTGCGAGGTGAAAACGACCACCATCGCGCCGAAGCGGCTTTCAAGGCCACCGCGCTGGCGCTTCGTCACGCCGTTGCGCTCACGGGCCCTGAGGGCGTTCCGAGCACAAAAGGAGTCCTCTAGTCCATGTTATCCGATGTCGTAATCGTGCCGACAGGCGTCGCAAATCTGGCATCCGTGCGGGCGAGCTTGCGGCGATTGGGTGCGAGGTCCGTCGTCGATGCCGACCCGGTCCGCGCCCGATCTGCGGACCATGTGATCTTGCCCGGGGTCGGGGCTTTCGGTCCGGCGATGCAGCAACTGCGCTCGAACGATCTTGGGGATGCTCTTCGTGAGCGCGTGGGCGAGGGGCGGCCGACGCTCACGATCTGCCTGGGGATGCACATCTTGTGTGTCGACTCGGAGGAGAGCCCTGGCGTGTCCGGGCTGGGACTCGTCGACGCTTCGGTCCGGCGGTACCCGGCCACGGTTCGGGTCCCGCAGTTCGGGTGGAATAGGGTCGAGGGACCGCAAAGTTCCGGCTACCTCCGTTCTGGCTACGCCTATTTTGCCAACGCGTATCGCCTCTCACGCGCGCCGCAAGGTTGGGACTGCGCGATGGCAGAGCATGGCGGGCCCTTCGTCGCGGCGCTCGAGCGTGGCGACGTCGTAGCATGCCAGTTTCATCCGGAGTTGTCGGGCTTATATGGTGCTGCGCTTCTGGGCAGATGGCTGGGGCAAGGCGCCGCATGCTGACCGTCCGTATCATCCCTTGCCTCGACGTCCGCGGGGGTCGGGTGGTGAAAGGCGTCAAGTTTCAAGGGCTCACCGATGCTGGTTCGCCGGCCGAGCTTGCGGCCCGGTACGAGCAGCAGGGGGCCGATGAGATCGTCATGCTCGACGTTTCCGCTACACCCGACGAGCGACGCACCGCGTTTGATACGGTGCGAGCGATCCGGGGGCGCCTCGGTATCCCGCTCACGGTAGGCGGTGGCGTGCGTACCGTCGAAGATGCAGCGGATCTACTCGAGGCCGGTGCGGATAAGGTTAGTGTCAACACCGCTGCGGTGCGAGACCCCTCGCTCGTGGACGCGCTCGCCCGGCGCTTCGGGAGTCAGTGCACCGTTGTGGCCATCGATGCGGTGCGCACCGAAACCGGGAGTGTGGAGGTTGTGGTGGCATCGGGTGTCGAGAGGGTAGGGACCGACGCCATCGAGTGGGCGACCGAAGTTGCTCGCCGTGGTGCGGGCGAGATCCTGTTCACTTCGTGGGATCGAGACGGCACCCGCGAGGGCTACGACTGTGAAATGCTGGCTCGCGTCAGCGATGCCGTGCCGATTCCGGTCATCGCGTCGGGTGGAGCCAACAGCGCCGAGCACCTGTTGCAAGCCTTCCGTGCTGGCGCGTCTGCGGCACTGGCCGCTTCGATCTTTCACTACAGTGAAACCACTGTGGGTGCCGTCAAAGACTATCTTGCGCGCCAGGGCATCGAGGTACGAACGTGATCATCCCATCGATCGACATTCAGGAAAACAGTACAGTGCAGCTGGTCGGCGGCGAGGAGAAGGTCCTCGATGCCGGGGACCCGCGACCGCTTGCCCGCAAGTTCGGGCAGGTCGGCGAAATCGCTATCGTTGATCTCGATGCCGCGATGGGCGTGGGGAGGAACAGCGAGCGGATCGAGCAATTGCTGGGCCTGGCACAGTGCCGGGTGGGCGGTGGCATTCGTGATCTCGACACGGCGCTCGGCTGGCTGGACCGGGGAGCGACCAAGATCGTGTTGGGGACTGCGGCGAGGCCGGAGCTGCTCGGGAAGCTCCCCAAAGAGCGTGTGATCGCAGCCCTCGACGCGCGGGAGGGCGAAGTCGTGGTGGACGGGTGGAAGACGAGAACCGGTGTGAAACTAGAGGATGCCATCGTCGCCCTTCGCGCGTCGGTCGGAGGTTTTTTGGTGACCATCGTGGAACGCGAGGGGCGTCTCGGCGGCGTGGATCTCGAGCATGCGGCGCGCCTGCTTCGACTATGCGGCGACGCGAGGCTCACGTTGGCGGGTGGCGTCACGACGGCAGATGAGGTGGCACGGCTCGACGCGTTGGGTATCGATGCCCAGGTCGGGATGGCGCTCTACACGGGTCGTTTCACCCTGGCCGATAGCCTTGCGGCGATGCTCCAGTCGGACCGCCCAGATGGGCTTTGGCCCACGGTGGTGGCCGACGAACAAGGCGTGGCGCTGGGGCTCGCGTACTCGAACGCCGCATCTCTGACGGAGACGATGGCCACCGGCCGAGTGGCCTACCAGTCCCGTACCCGCGGGCTGTGGCGCAAGGGCGAGATCTCCGGCGCGGTGCAAGATCTGGTGCGTGTCGATATGGACTGCGATCGAGACACGCTGCGCTTCACCGTGCGCCAGCATGGTGCGGGATTTTGCCACCACAATGCCCGCACCTGCTTCGGGCCGGCGGACCGGGGGATCGGCGCCTTGGTCCGAAGCATCGCAGAGAAGCGCCGCAGCGCATCAACTAGATCCTACACCCGTCGTCTACTTGAAGACCCAGCGCTGTTGCGTTCGAAGCTACTCGAGGAGGCGGAAGAGCTGGCGGTGGCCACCGATCACGCTGATGTGGTGCACGAGGCCGCCGACCTCATCTATTTCGCCCTCGTAACCGCCGAAAGTCGCGGCGTGGACCTCGCTGCCATCGAGGGCGAACTCGATGCGCGGGCGCTTCGTGTGCGTCGCCGAGGCGGCAACGCCAAGCCTGGCGGCGATCCGGCCCGAGGTGTGAGGTGAGCGCGGATCGATCGGTGTTTGGACCTATCGATCTTCGCATGCTCACGGAGGATCGCAGGCTCGAGATCGATCCAGACACATGGGAGACGTCGAATCGTATCGTCGCCGCGGTTCGTGATCGCGGCGAGGTGGCGTTGCGTCGCTATGCCGAGCGTTTCGACGGTTTGGAGCGGGGAGCCGCGTTGGCCCGCGACGCCGACGAGTTGGCACGGGCGTTCGGAGGGCTGAGTTCGGAGGACCAGGCATTGTTGTCGCGAACGGCCGGACAGATCCAAACCTTTGCCCGTGCCCAGCGCGAGGCCTTGAGCGATGCGGAAGTCCTCGTACCCGGGGGCCGCGCGGGTCATCGCGTCATGCCGATGCGCAGGGCGGGATGCTACGCGCCTGGTGGTCGGTTCCCTCTGCCCTCGTCGGTCTTGATGACGGCTGTGGTCGCTCGGGTCGCCGGCGTGGCCGAGGTCTGGGTCGCCTCGCCGAACCCGGCACCCATCACGCTGGCCGCTGCGCACGTTGCCGGTGCGGATGGTTTTCTCGTCGTCGGCGGGGCACAAGCAATCGCCGCGCTGGCCCATGGCGTGGGGCCGTGTCCGCGCTGTGATGTGATTGTGGGGCCCGGAAATCGCTACGTCACCGCGGCCAAACAGGTGGTCTCATCCACGGTAGCGATCGACATGCTCGCCGGGCCGTCCGAGCTCGTGATCGTTGCGGACCATACCGCGGAGGCACGCTTGGTCGCTGCCGATCTCCTCGCGCAGGCCGAACATGATCCCGAAGCGTGGCCCGTATTGATAGCGACATCCGAGGCGCTCGTGCGTCGCGTCGTGGTCGAGTTGGAGCACCAGCTGGCGAACCTACCCGGAGCGGATACGGCTCGGGCAGCCCTTGGACACGGCGGGTATGTCGTCACAGAAGGGCGGGCGGCCGCGTTGGAGCTCTGCGATCGGATCGCACCCGAGCACGTGGAGTTACTGCTCGACGATCCCCATTCGGCCGCTCGAACGCTGCGGTACTATGGCGGCCTGTTCATCGGCGCGGCCAGTGCGGAGGTGTTTGGAGACTACGGTGTGGGTCCCAACCACGTGTTGCCCACAGCGGGCACTGGGCGGCATCGTGGGGGCCTTTCGGTCTTCGATTTCCTGAGCGTGCGCACCTGGCTGGCGATGGATCTTCCCCAGGCGTTCGCTCCGGATACGGCACGACTCGCGCGCTTGGAAGGATTGGAGGCCCATGCGCGTTCGGCCGAGATGCGGGGTACCTTGGCGACCGGCTCCACAGACAAGCCGTAGTTGCCCAGGCCACCGCCCCCCGGTGTCGTCAAGAGACCGGCTCGCGTTGGAGAGGCGTCGAGCCAGGGGGAAGCCAAGGCCGCCGGGCGTCGTGGGTTTAGGTACGACCGAAGAGCAGCGTCTTCGGTCCCACGTCGATGAAATGCACCTGCATCTTCTGAGGCGGCACGATGCCGACCACGACCCCGCGCCCGAAGCTCGGGTGTTCGATCTGATCTTCGACGGCGAAATCCCCTCGGGTGCTGTAGGCCAACAGTGGCCGCGAATCGTCGATGACGACCTCAGGGATCGCGGGGGCCTTGGCCCGTGACACGCGTTTCTTTGCGGCCTTTTTCTTGGGAGGATTTGCCGCTGCTTTTTTTGCCTTTTTGTAGGCCTTGAGCTCGGCGATGACCTCGGGGTCCACGGGCTTGAACTTGTGCCGACGCCCGCATTCCTTACACTCGCACTTGTCGACCAGTTCGTCTTTGTGGGTGAGGACCACGTGCAAGACTTCGCCACACTTACTGCATTTGGAGGACACGTCTGCCCCAACGGAGGCGGCGAAGGACTCGGTTGCGATCGTCACGGCGTGTGAGTAATGCAAAAGCGCTCGGGACTCAAGATGACGCGCTTGTCGCGGCGGAGGTCGGCGCGAAGGTTGCCTGAAACGAGGCTGAGGGGTCGCCGCGGAGGTTCGGCGGCGTCGAAACCGTCGCCGGTCCGGCGGCGGCGCGTGGCGGCTCAAGGCGCCCTTGCTTCGTTGGAGGCGGTCACCGGCGTGTCCGCGGTGCCGGCCGCGTGTTCCCCTCCGGTGGAACCGCGCGCTAAGAACGCGATCCCGAGCCGCCTGCCGAGGCCTGTGCGCACCATCGGGTCCGATTTACCGACGACTAACCCGAGGTGTCGGCGATCGACGCCGCGCTGTGGCACGTTGGACACGTGAAGGTCCTGATGATCGAGGACGACCACAAGCTCGCCGATCGTACCGCCGAGTATCTTCGGGGTCACGGTGCGGTGGTTGAGCTGGTGGACAATGGCATCTGTGGATTGGAGGCCGCGCTGTCCGGCGATTTCGATATCGCGTTGCTCGATATCATGCTGCCTGGCCTCAACGGTCTCGAGTTGTGCCGAGCGTTGCGTCGCGCGTCCGATCTACCGGTGATCATCCTCAGCGCTCGGGGTGAAGAGGTCGATCGGGTCATCGGTCTCGAACTGGGTGCCGACGACTACTTGACTAAGCCTTTCAGCCCGCGCGAACTCCTGGCTCGGATCCGGGCCAAGCTGCGTGGGAAGGGACGCATCGGGGACGGCGGCACGCCGCCGAACGTACTGGAGGTCGGGCCGCTGGTGGTCGACCGCGCGCGTCGTCGCGTGTCCGTAAACGGCCGCGCTTGTCCACTCACGGCATATCAGTTCGATCTGCTGTGGGCGCTGGCAGAGGCCGGTGAGTGTGTGTCGACTCGTGCTGCCTTGTATGAACGCGTTCGTTCGTTGCGCGGCGACGCACCCGATGATTTCGATCCGACCATCGACCGGTCGATCGACGTGCACCTGAGCAAGATCCGTCAGTCGCTCTCCGCGTGTCATCCGCAAGGGGCGGCTCTCATCCGAACCATGCGCGGCGTTGGATATGTCTTGGTGAGCCGGGCATGACTTCGGCCGTACGTCACCACAGCAAGCTTCGCCCGGGGTTGTTTGTGCGGATCTATGTGACGCTGGTGTTCACGGTGCTGGCCTTCGTGCTCGTTTCCGGCGTCGCGGTGTGGGGCTTCGCACGCTCCTACGATCGTCGTTGGAGCGAGGCTGTTGTCGACGAGCTCTTCGGCCGTCGGGAGCGAATCCTCGACGCGCTGGAAATGCGCCACGGTCTCCGGTTCCATCGCCTGCGGGAACTCTCTAGGGAGCTGAGCATCGATTTGGCCGCCCGCGTTCGGGTGCGCCCCGCTCGGTGGCCGCAGCCTGGGACTCCGCTCGATCGCGGCGGGTCGGGGGGGTCGCGCGGTCTTGAGTCGGCGCCCAACAGGATCTTGTCGCCGATGCGCCTGTTGCAAGAGGAGGAGCGTCGATGTTTGAGGCGCGGAGAATATGTCGTCAAGACCCGAGGCGTACGCCCCCCGTTGTTGGTATGGCCGGTGCTGGACGATGCGGGGGCTGTGGGCGGCGTCGTCTTCGTGGACGCGGACACGCGTGAACAGGCTCCCCTCTTGTTGGGCGGCGGTCTCCTATTTCTGGTGGCCCTCGGGGGCGCGGCTTGGGGATTGGCGAGGTCGCTGACGCGCCGACTCGCCGCTCTTGAGGTGAGTACGCGTGCGTTCGCGGCGGGAGCACTTCGGCATCGGGCCGCGGTCGCGGCCGCTGGCCCTGGCGATGAGATCAACCGCCTGGCCTGCGCATTCAACGACATGGCGCAACGTATCGAGGACCTTGTGACGGGGCAGCGTCGATTGCTAACCAACGTTTCACACGAACTCAAAACGCCCCTGGCTCGCATCCGGGTGTTGGTGGAGCTGTTAGGGGAGCGGACTGTCGGCTGGGAGAGCAGCGGGGATCCCCATCTCGCTCGGATGGCCAAAGGCATGGATGAGATCATCGAAGACCTGGATGAAATCGAGGCCTTGGTGGGGGATTTACTCACCAGTGGGCGACTGGAACTTGGGCGTGGCTCGGTGCTGGTTCGGTCCGAGGTCGATTTCCGTGAGGTCGCTTGCCGCGCGGCACATCGGCATGGGGCGATTGTGCGGGGTCCCGAGAAGCTTGCGATCTGGGGCGACCAGTTGCTCATGGAACGCCTGATCAGCAATCTACTCTCCAACGCCCGCCGCGCGTGTCCCTCGGGTGAGGTGGCCGTGTCCCTCGAACGCACGGCCTCGATCGTAACCCTTGAAGTCGTCGATGACGGGCCGGGATTGGCCGCGGACCAACGTGAGATGATATTCGAACCCTTCGCTCGGCTCGATGAAGCGCGCGATCGCGGTAGTGGCGGCATCGGCTTGGGATTGTTCTTGTGCCGGCAGATTGTGCTTGCGCACGGTGGGTCAATCGAGGCCCTGGCTCGCGTCGTGGGGCGCGGTTCGTGGTCCGCTGGCCGACGTCCCCCGTCCCGACATAGGCCTCGTTGAGGCCTCTTGCGCGGCGGGTCCCGCCGCGACGGTAGGAGATGTGGGCTTGCCCGCGCGTCCCAGGCGGCATCGAGGAGGATGCGGCAGGAACGGGCTTCGGTGGCGATCCGGGCCTCGAATAGGTAGGCTGGGTCCCATGGTGATTGCCAGAGGCCGTCCGCGAAACAGCCTCGTCAAGGAGCGCAACATGACACACAGTTTCCCAGTTTTCCGGACTCGGGCAGTCGCGCATTGGATGGCAGCCGCGCTCGCCTTCACAGTGTCCTGCCAAGATCCCAAAGGCAGTGGTGGCGGGGGCAAGACCGACGCCGCTGATGATGATGGCGTCGGTGATGCCGATGGCGACGGACCGTCGATCCAGCCGCTGGACTTGGAGCCGGCTGCCGACAGTTGCCTCCCCGGTCGCAACGATTGCCCCGACGGCGAAAAATGCCAGCCATACGTCAGCACGCCTGGAGAATGCTGCGTGGACGCGGCCCAGTGCGTACCGTTAACAGGGAGCAAAGCTGTCGGCGAGGCATGTACCCGCGGCGAGGCGCAAGATGATTGCGCCCGGGATGTCTTCTGCTTCGCGGGCACGAGCGAGAAGACGGGGTCAGGGTTGTGCAAACAGCTGTGCGACGCAGAAAATCCCGAGAGCTGCAGCGACTTCGGTCTGCCCAATGCGACCTGCGTGCCGTACAACGACGGGGTTCTCCCCATGTGCGAGACCGCCTGTCATCCGCTGCGCCCCGACAGTTGTCAAGCTGGTCAGGGATGTTACCCCGGTGGGGGCGGCTTCAACTGTCATACCCCAGATCCACAACCAGGCATGGGCAAGGACCATGACGACTGTCATACCGTCCAAAGCTGCGGCGCGGGTCTGTACTGTGCCTCTGGCGCAGTGCTGGACGCCTGCACCTCCGATAGCTGCTGCACGACGTTTTGCGACGTGACCGCAACCGACGGCGCGGGCTGCTTGGACCCCGAGACGTGCGTGCCCCTCTTCGACGACGAGAATGCTGCCCCCGATCCAGCGTTGGATGACGTGGGCGGGTGCCAGGTGGCGGACGGCCAATGAAGAAGGCGGGTAGAGGCGCCTTCGACCGAGGTTCGTGACCGTTCGCACTGATACGTCCCCATGAAGACACTTTCGAAGACGCGTCCCGAACCAGGGATCTGGATGGAGAATCGCCCCCGTCCCACTGTGGGTCATAACGATGTGCTGGTTCGGATCCATCGCACTGCTATCTGCGGGACAGATTTGCACATCTATCGCTGGGACGAGTGGTCGCAGCGGACCATTCCCGTGCCCATGATCGTCGGACATGAATTCGCGGGTGTGATCGAAGAGGTGGGGCAGGAGGTACACGGGATCGCGGTGGGGGATCGGGTGTCGGGAGAAGGGCACATCACCTGCGGGTATTGCCGGAACTGTCGCGCTGGGCGGCGGCACCTGTGTCGCCACACGGTCGGTGTGGGCGTCGATCGTGCCGGTGCGTTCGCCGAGCACCTCAGCATTCCTGCGACGAACGCATTCAAACTACCCGACGATATCGACGATGATCTCGCAGCGATCTTCGATCCCTTCGGCAATGCGGTGCACACCGCGCTCCATTTCGATCTGGTGGGGGAGGATGTGCTGATCACGGGCGCGGGACCCATCGGCATCATGGCGGCTGCCATCTGCCGTCACGTAGGCGCGCGGTTCGTGGTAGTGACCGACGTGAACGAATACCGCCTCGATCTGGCCCGCAAGATGGGTGCGACGCGGGCGCTCAATGTGGCGGGTGCGGAACCCGGTCAGCTGGCGTCGGTGATGGGGGATCTCGGTATGAGGGAGGGGTTCGATGTCGGACTCGAGATGTCGGGTGCACCGTCGGCCCTTCGATCGATGCTGGACACCATGAACCACGGGGGCAAGATCGCAGCGTTGGGGATTCCCTCCGCAGGACTAGAAATCGATTGGACCCAGGTGATTCTCAAGGGCCTGACGATCAAGGGGATCTACGGGCGCGAGATGTTCGAGACGTGGTACAAAATGGTGAATCTGGTGCAAGGTGGGCTGGATCTCCGGCCGATCATTACGCATCGTTTCCATGTTGATGAGTTTCAGACGGCCTTCGAATTGATGGACTCCGGGCGTGCCGGCAAAGTTGTACTCGACTGGGGCGTGCCAAGTTGACGGGCATAGGATTGCTGCTACGCTGGGCCCGTGGGGCAAGGTACGCATGACCGCCTACGCGCTCAACTTGTCAGCCTGACGCAAGGGCTCGATGATGCGCGTCGCCGTGGTGATGCGCAGGCGTTGGACGATCTCCGCGCCCTGGCGGACCGGAGCTTCGGAGAGGAATACAGCACCTTGGCGCCGCATCTCGACCGACTCGGGCCGGCGGCGGTGCTGGTTCTCTTGCGACCTCGTACCCGAGTGCGGGCCTATGTCACCAGTCTCGCGCTCCGGTCCATCCTCACCCGCAACAAGGATCCAGAAAGGGCTAAGATCCAGGCCACGCGCGCCTTGGAGCTCGGCCGGGCGGTATTCGAACGGGATGCGGGAGCCGTACGCGACACGCTCTTGGTAGGCGTGCTGGCGGATATTCCACGCGAGGATGTGCCGCGCGACATGATGACGCTCTGGCGAGAATTGTGTCAGCGTGTGGAAACGTCGCGGATTGGATATCGGTAGACGACGCGCGGTACAAGGAGGGGCGGTGGTGGGGAACGGTCGAACTGGCATCGAGCGGTGCAGGCATCTGCGGGGCCTGGACGCGACGATGCGACGCTTCGCAGGCAAACATGCGGGTGTGCAACACGCGCGTACTCGCTCTGCCCGCTGGTTCTGCCTGGTAACATGCGAAAATGTGCATGTACGGAGTGACGAGATGATGTTGTGCCCCACCATACGGAGGTGACGGGTGCGGACGCGCAGCTTCTGGGGTGCTGTAGCTATCAATTGGCGGCCAGCACGTGCCAAGATAGAGCAAATGAGCGTCTCCGGGACGGGCTTCCGGCACGGGCGCGCCAAGCATGGGGTAACAGCGGCACGGTCGACGTACCCCTGTCACCCGAAGGGTCACGCAATGCTCGCCAGTCAGCACAACGCCTGTTTCTCACTCGTCGCTACCCTTGCCGCTTCCTTGGCATGCGAGTCGGATCCCGCGTCGTCGGGAGGAGGCGACGGAAGCGTTGTCGGCAGCTCCGTCGAGGACTCGCAGGAACTCGGAGACTCGCCTGATGACGACAGCGGTGAGAGTGATGACGATGACGATGACGATGACGATGACGATGACGATGATGACGATGATGACGATGATGACGATGATGATGATGATGATGATGATGATGATGATGATGATGATGATGATGATGATGATGATGATGATGATGATGATGACGATGATGACGATGATGATGATGATGACGATGATGACGATGACGATGATGATGACGATGATGACGATGACGATGACGATGACGACGATGACGACGACAAGGGGGATGATGATGGAGATGACGATGCGGGCGATGACGACGACGACAGCAATACCTCCGGTACCGGAGACACCGGTGAGGCCGCTGAGCCCACCGCGCCACCTGATAGTCTGGACGACTTGTGTGCCGCCCTGGAGCGGCGTCCGTTCCCAGATGTCGACGGTGTCGATGTCGCGCAGTGGTGGGAAAACTTCGTGACCGACTACCCTCGCCGCATGATGGGATCGGATAAGAATCCCGCCGCAGCGGAATATCTGCGCAGCGAGCTAGAATCGCACGGCTACGACACCACGGTGCACGAATTGTCCAACAATGGAAACACGGTGCGGGTCGTTGAGGGGCTGTTGCCCGGTCGAATAGAATCCTCCCGGTTTACGGTGCTCGGTGCTCACTATGATCATGTTTCTGCCAACGAGTCCGGCGCGTACGACAATGCGAGTGGCGTCGCAACCGTGATGTCGCTCTGTGAGCAACTCGCTGTCGCGGAACCGCGTCGATCGATCGCGTGCTTGTTTTTCGACGGCGAGGAGAACGGCCTGCTGGGTTCACGGGCCTGGGTGCGCGAATTTGCCGATCCGGGGACGTCCGATTTTTCCGTCGTCCAGATGTTCGGATACGATATGGCGGGGTTGAATTGGCCGGGAAAGGAAAGCTGGCCGCTCTACGGGACCATCGGCCTGCCGGCGAGCCTCTCACAGTTGCTGGAACCGCACGCGGGGCTCGTGGAGGGCGCGCTCTTGGACTGTGTCGCCGATGCCATTGGACTCGCCGAAGAAGGCCTGGCGATCCTGCGCGTCTACGACAAAAATTCGGACGAGAAAAGCTTTGTAAACGCCGGCATTCCCATCGTGCGTTTCTTTGGAGGGCGCAACGCGAGCGACTACCCCTACTATCACAAGTCGGGCGATACGATCTCTGGAGTCTACGACACCGCGGGCGGACGCATGAACTTCGAACTGGGCCTCGAAATGACCGTCATGGCATCGTACTATACGATGCTTGCCTTCGATCTATACGACCCGAGTCTCGTGCAGGAGCTGAATTGAGTCGCCGATGCTGGAGCAATCGGGCGAGCCTCGCCGGCTAGGCAGCCTGGATCCCCGTCCATTTTAATTTCCGGCGCTGTGGGTCTTCGATTTCCAAGATGTCCTGGCTCTTGTGGCAGAGGGCCGCGGCGACGGCTCGCACATCCCTCGCCAGCCTTCGCATGCCGTCTGGCTCCAACGAGGCGGCGTGATCCGTGCCGCGCCACGTTCGATCCAAGGTGTAGTGTCTCTCGATCCACGACGCGCCCAGGGTGAATGCGGCGATGTCGGGTGCGATGCCGAGGTGATGCCCCGAAAAACCGATATGTGCCACGCGTTCGCCGTAGGTCTCGATCAGCCGACTGATTTCCATGAGGCAGATATCTTCTGCGGGTACCGGGTAGCCCGAAGTGCAGGCATACAGCACCAGGTCTTCCGATCGGCGCTTATGCTCAAAAAACTCGACGATCTGTTGCGCCTCTAGGCGGGTCGTCATGCCCAAACTCACATGGATTCCTCCCCTGAACTCGTCGCACAGCCAGCCCAGCATTTCGAAGTTCAAGTTGCAGGCGCTCGGAATCTTTAGCCAGGTTGGCTCGATAGCGGCGATCTCGCGGGCGGAGGTCAGGTCCCACACACTGGTGGAGTAGGTGATGCCCAACTCGTCGCAAAGGTTCTTCAGCTCGACGTGCTGGTCCACATCGAATTCTAGGAACTCTCGGTGCGCGCCGTAGCTGGAGCCGTAGGCGTGGATCGGGTTGGGGTGCGGCGCGGCGTATTGATCCCGGGTCAGCAGCTCCCGTGCACAGCGTTTCTGCAGTTTGACGGCGTCGACTTTGCAGAAGGTCGCCGCCATCCGAACCATATCCTTTGCGATATCGAGGTCGCCCCTGTGGTTGCAGCCGATCTCTGCCACCACAAGCGCTGGCTTGTGCGGTTGTTCAGGCATCAACAGCTTCGTACCGTCCGTTCGCGATTCGACAAGGCGACGTCCTGTTTCGGGCGGTTGCCCGGGTCGGCCGGCCCGAAACAGGTGGCTGTCTGCGACTCGATACCGGCGCGTACGCGTCGCTTATTTCGCTGCGACCTTCGCTTCGCCCCCGTCGCTAAATTTCTCGATACAGCGACGCAGCATGGTGGGCAGTTCCTTCTTCAACGCTTCCGGAGCCGTTGTGAGCGCATTGTGCTGGCACGCCGCAACTTTGATATTGTGCTTCATGCACTCCTTCTTCGCCATCCCCAGCTGTGTGGTCTTCGCCTGTTCCCACTGGGCCTTCTTTTCCTCGCTCTTCATGAAATATTTGAGCATGAAGGTGTCCTGCGCCGAAGCGGCCGCGTCGCAGGCCTTCTTGAGTTTCTTGGGCAGTTTCTTGGGCAGGATCGAGACGCTATCGACAAGCGCGGTCTTCTCTTCCGCGGCTTTCTTTTTGGCGGCTTGTTCGGCCTCGCGCTTCGCCTTCCGCTGCTTGATCGAGTCGATGGCAGCTTTCTTTTTGGCCTCTGCCTCTGCGAGGGCCGCATCCGCGGGATCGGGCTCATTGCTGCCTTGGCAGGCGCCCAGCGTGAGGCTGGCCAAGAGAGCAGATGCGACGAGGGTTGGGATGGCTTTTGTCATCGTTGGCTCCAGAGAGCTTCGGATGTTGCCAGTTCAGCCGGCCTTTGTCGACCCAGCTTTGAGCTGAGAGAGTTCTTTTTGGGGCTTGAAGGCGGGGCTGACGCCCATTTCTTTGAGAAGATGTTGGGCGCCATCCACAGCGTCGGCGATCCACATCACGTAGCGGAAATCGACGAGAATGGATCGGGTGATGTTTGGCATGAAGACCCAGTCGCTCGCCATCGACTCGTAGTTGCCATCGAAGAGTAGCCCGACGAGGTTGCCATCACGGTCCACGGCGGCCGATCCCGAGTTGCCACCGGTAGTGTCGAGGTCGGCGAGGAAGTTGATGGGTACCTCGCCGAGGTTCGGATCAATGTAGGGGCCGAACCTGCGGGTCTCGATGGCGGCGAGTACAGCGTCCGGTGCGTCGAAGGGTTCCTTGTCGGTGTGTTTGGCCACCATCTCCGAAAGCACTGTGAACGGCCGATAGCGAGGCTTGTCTATCGCGGGTCGATATCCTCGTACGGTGCCGTAGGTGATCCTCAGTGTCCCGTTTGCATCGGGGGCGAGGGCGCCGTTTTTGAATTTTTTTAGCGCTGCGATATAGCGCGGGCGGAGCAGGGACATCTCGCCGGAAAACTGGTCCTCTCGGTCTTCTTGTGCATCCAGCGCGGCCTTGAAGACACGTCCCAGACGAAGGAATGGGTCGCGCTCGCTTTGGAGGCCACGGGTCGTCGCGGTGTCGAATAGCTGCGACACGTGTTCGGCGCTCTCGAGCTCGGTCGTGGCGTACAGTTTGTCCAGGGCCGCATCGATAGCTGCTTGTTCGATGCTGGAGGACCCGAACATCGATTTGAGGGGCGCGGGTTGGTCTTCCACTGGCAGTTTCGCTGCCCGTTCGAGTGCGAGCTTGAACAGCGCGCGATCGAGTCTTTGATCGTAGCGTTTCGCTGCCGCTAGGATGCCCTGTTTGGTTCGGGCCCAGTTTCTTTGCTGGTATCGACCTTTGCGGTCGGCATCGGCTTTGGCGCGCTCTTCCGCCATGTCGTGCAACATGACCGCCCAGCGCACGAGACGAGAGCCGCGGGCGAGCTCGCTCAAGGCGGCGTCGCGTTCCCGGCCCTTGCGTTTGTCGGCATTCAGCCTCGCTATCTGGTGGAGTACGTCCCCGTATTCCCGATTGCGTGTCGCGTCGGAAGCAATCCAGTCTCGCAGTTTGCTTTCCTCCTTTTCGCGCTCGTGGGCCAGGCCGCCTTTGGCCAGCCCGTCCAACATTCCGCGGTTGTTCGTGAGCGCATTGTTGAGGCCACGAAGGATCGCGTTCGCTTTGATCTTTAGCGCGTCGTCGTTTTGGGTCGCCTTTTCGAGCACGGCCAACATCTGCTCATATCGTGTGATGGCGCGGGGGTAGTACCAAGTAGTTGCGGCGGCGACTTCGCCCGCGGTCTTGAGGCGCGAGGTGTGTGCCGGATAGCCTGCGACCATCACAAAGTCGTCCTCTCCGAGTTTGCGTTTTGCGATTTTCAGGTGGCGGGGAGGTGCATACGGCTTGTTTGCGGTGGAGAAATCCGCGGGCTTCCCCCCTTCCCCCACGTACGCTCGGTAAAAGGCGAAGTCGCCCGTATGTCGCGGCCATTGCCAGTTGTCCACCTCTCCACCGAATATGCCGATGCCAGCGTCGGGGGCGTAGACCAGTCGTATGTCGCGGAGCTCCAGTTGCTCGATCTGGAAAAACTGTGCGCCTTCGAAGTAGCTGGCCACGGAGCAACGCCGACCAATATTGTTTTTCTCGCACGCGGCCACCAGGGCATTGCGGCGTTTCTCCCGTTCATCGCTGCGTGCCTTGGGGTCGGGGATGTCGGCGAGTCCCGCGAGCACCTTCTCTGTCACCTCTGTGAAGGCGGCTGTCACGTAGACTCGACCCGTCGGCCCGACGGACTTCTCGTCTTGCTGGGTCTTGGCGAGGAAGCCGTCTTGGAGCAGGTTCTGCTCTGGCGTGGAGTTGTACTGCAACGCACCCTGGGCACAGTGGTGGTTTGTTACCAACAGACCCTGCTTGGACACGAAGGAGGCCGAACAGCCTCCTAGGCTTACGATTGCGCCGAGGGGGGAGGCCGTGGGGTCCGTAAGTTGTTTGGGATCGTACGACAAACCGAGGCGTCTGAGCTGATCGGTGTGGTCCTTGAGTTGGCTGGGCATCCACATCCCGCCAGGATTGTCGTAGCTGGTTTTCTTCGCTACTCGACCGGGTACAGGCGTCGGCGTGCGCTTTTTGGAGGCTCGTTTCGCGGCGGCTTGCCTCTCGGTGTCGGAGTCCTGCTCCGCGCGGCAAGCGACGAATGACGCGCAGCAGGCGAGCGCCCATACAAGGGGTAGTCGACGACAATCCAGACACGTCATCGGTTGTCCGTACCAGATTTTGTCGTCGGGGGGGCGCGCGTGCGCCAAGCCGCGCGGGGGGGGGTACCCAACACGATTCGGCAGCGAGGGCGCAGCAGGCCCTTAGCCTCTCTAGCGCGGCTCTGGACGGGAGCGGATCCGCCTCGCGGGTGTGGCTGTTACGCTCCGCGTCGAGCCGTGCCGGAATCTCGCATCACAATCTTGGTCGCCAATCCGACGGCACGCAGCGGCCGTGCCCAACGCGCGATCGATCAGGCGACCCAAGGCCTGGCGCGTGCCGGGTTGTCGCCCGAGTTCCTCGCCACGCTGCCCAAAGGGGCCACGGTGGAGGCGTTGGCGCGACGGCTAGCGGAGGAGGACGTGGCCCGCGTAGTCTACCTCGGTGGCGACGGCACGTTTGCCGAGTCCGCAAAAGGTATCATATTGGCGCGTGAGCGCTCAGGGGTGGACGTGCCGCTCGGTATGTTACCCATGGGTACCGCGAATGACCAGGGCCGTTCGTTCGGTATCATGTCGGGAGAAAGGGCGCTCGAGACGAATATTGCAATCGTCGCCCGCGGCGTGGAACAGTGGCTCGATGCGGGGAGGATTCGGGGCCTCGACGAGGGAGGAGATGTGGTCCAAGAGGATCTATGGTTCGATAGCTTTGGCTTTGGTTTGTCCGCGTTGATACTCGCCCAGCGCAACCGAGATCGAGTGTGGGTCGGCACGGTTCCCTTCCTCAATCGTGTGTACCGCGACAAACTCGTATACGCGGGAGCGAGCGTCCATCGCTTTTTTCGTACGATGTTTGGCAAGTGGCGATTTGCATGCGAAATCCGTGTCGATGGCGTTCTTCACCAATATAGCGGCTGTACGGACGTGATTGTGAAAGGCACGATCCTGTACGGGGGTGATTGGATTTTTGCTCCAGCGGCAAAACCAGACGACGGTGTTTTTGAAGTTGTCGTTCTGGCGAGCCATGCGGACTGGGTGAGCGCGACGATCAGTGCGCACAAACACAACCCCGTCACGGACGACGACTTGGCCGCCTTGGGCGTGCGCCGTCGCGAAGTGCTCTCTGGGAAAGATATCGATATCCGACTGCGACGCGAGGAGGAGAGTCGACTCCCCGCTCAGATCGACGGGGAGGAATTTGCCTCCTGCGACCACTATCAGGTCGACAATCTGTTTCGTCATCTGCGGGTCATCGTGCCCGAAGGCGCTCATTGGGTATGAATCCGGTGCTCGCAGCGTCCTTGGCCGTCGGCTCGCTGCTGTCGGCCACGGGCTGCCCGATGGTTGAGGAACTCGTGTTCGGGAGGGCCGATGTGTCGCTGGGCGATCCCTTGCCGGTCGCCACTGCGCGCATGGTCGATCATAAGTTGGGCTTGTATCTCGAGTGTCACGATAGTCTGGTCGGTCCGATCTCAGACAGCTACGACCGCTATGCGGAGATCGCCGGCCGCGGTGAGCTCGAGCCACGGAGACGCCAGTCGCTGTTTCTCTATCGTGTCACGGGGGGGGCGTTCCGTATCTGTACCTCCGTTCGTGCGGAGGTCGGCGGGCTCGCGCCGCCTCTCGAAGAGCTGGATCGAATCTCACGTTCGTTCATAGAGAGGGCCCGCGCTTATGCCGACCTGTCACAAACGTACGGCGCCCACTTGGAAGCGCCGGCAGGCGATCGTCTCGCAACGAATGCCTACCATCGGGCGCTGCTCTCGGCGCACAGCGACTGGGACAACTGGCGTGAGGTCTTCTCTGCCGGGATCGAAGTCCGACAGGCGGCGAACGACGGCGCTCTGCTCGAGTTTGTGGGGCGCGAAGGCGGCGGTGAGGGGCTCGAGTATCGAAGCTTGGCCGTCTTGCAAGGCGCTCGCCGTGTCGCAAGCTGCGCGATGCGGGAGGGCGGCGAGGCGGATTGCCGCAACGAGACCGCGCGCTTCCTGGTGCTGAGCCGTGAATTCGACGCGTACCATCGCGCGCATCTCGATGAGGCGGAGCAGGTATTTTGGATGCGGACCTTCGCTAGCGATCTCCCCCAGCTCCGAGATTCCGTCGTCGCCTACGCGGAGGCCGGTCGTGTCGAACGCGGTAGGGCGCGCAGAGCTGCCGCGCTCGCACGCGCGTATCTTGTGCTGCGCCGCGATGCGGTGACCCTCGACTTTGAGTTTCCTTAGATCTGTGGGCGATGACCGACCGGCGACGGCGAGGTGTGATTGTGGGCCTGATCGTCGGGGGCCTTCTCGTCCGTGCGGGCCTCAAGCACGATTTCGACGGCCTGGCGTAGCTCCTGCGCGGTCATGGGTTTGTCCAGCGGGGCGTGTTTCAGCGTGTTGACGAAGGCCTGCATGCGAGGGGTAGATGCGCCTCCAGTCACGAACACGGTGCGTTCTCTCCAGTGATCTGCCAGATGGTCGAGCTGTGCGAACACGGCGGGGGCATCGAGCCCGGGCATGGCCAGGTCACAGATAACGGCATCAAAATCAGGTCGCGTGCGGAGCAGGGCCAAAGCCTTGATCCCGTCTTGGGCGAGCGTGAGTTCGTAGCGGCTCCCGAGCATCCGGGCGAAGCAGGCCAGTATGAGTGGTTCGTCATCCACGATGAGCACGTGGCGCCGGAGACCCGCAGCGCTGGGCGTGCCGCGAAGCGTTGGGAGCTGCGACTTGCTACTGGCCATATTCGTGCGTACCTTCGTCCAACAGATTGAGTTTCTACGACTTCGCCTATCGGTGGCAAGGGGAGTTATCGCTCATCGCTCATCGGCCGATTGGGAGTCAGCCGATTGGGAATCGGAGGACGACCGTCGTATGGTGAGAATACGTGACAGGGTTCGACCCACGATCTCAGTTTTGGAGGGGGCTCGGTTCGATCGCGTCGCCGGTGTGACTCGATGGGCGACGCCTCGTCTCGGGAACGTGCTTGCGGACGGTGTGCGACGCCGGCTTACATGGCCGAGCTGCAGCGTCGACCAGATCCAGGTCGCACATGTGGCGCCAAGAAGGCCCAATCCGGCCCGAGCGACCGGCGAACGTGGTAGCGCCACTCGGTGACGGTCCCATCGTGGATGTGGCAGCTCCACTGTGGGCAGGTATGCCTCAAGGTCGGTCAAAGTTGGACGAAGTGTGGGGGAGGATTCAGGCTATGACGACACTTGCCCAGTACATTGATGATCAAGGCATCTTACATCAGGTCGATGCATCGTATACCGTGCGGGATGCCGTGCGTTATATGACCGATCGGGGCACGGGCGCTGTGGGGGTCCTGGTCTTCGGCGAGCTGGTGGGCGTGCTGACGGAGCGCGACGTCCTCAAACGTGTCGTGGCCCCCGAGATGGATCTGGATACAACTTTGGTCTACGAGGTGATGACGCCCGTCGTTGTCACGGCCGAGCTCACCGACTCGGTCGCGGAGGCGGTGGAGTGCATGCGTGAGCGGGGCTGTCGTCACGTGATGGTGCAGCATCCGCGGCGCCGAGCGGACTTCGTCGGCTTTCTGGGTCGGGATGAGTTGCTGCTGGCGGAGCATCGGCGCCAATCGAACGTTCTCCCGTTTGGTTCGCCGCGCGAGATTGTCGATGACGGATCCGTGCCGATCGACCTGGCCGCGTAGCTTGCCGGGGGCGCGCCCCTCCTAGGACAAAGTCCAATCCACCGTGCCACGCAACTTCTCGGGAAGAAGCGCGGCTTCGCGCATCAGTGCGTCGCGGTCGAAATTGCGCGGTACGAGAAACACCAGGGACAGATCTGGTTTTTTCGGGTTGGGGCTTTTGCGCTCGCCGACAATCTGACATCCGGCGGCGCGAAGTAGCTTGCGGTAGGCAGCCGATACCTCGGAGGCGATGGCCGGGTCGATTTGCATCACGTCTAGGCTCCCGATCACCTGGCGCTCCAAATGCCAGATCAACACAAAACCGAAGATTGTGGCCAAAGCTGCGATCAAGAAGGTTTGGACGCCACAGCAGATCCCCACCACAGCCACCAAAATGACCCGGCCTGTATCCTTTGCTTCCCCCACGTCGGTGCGAAATCGCATGAGACCTCCGATTCCGAAGATTACAAAACCCATGGTCTCGTTGAGGTTGCAAACGTGGCCCACTAGCGCGCCCACGAGTCCGTACATCACGAGCGTCTTGGGTTGTTCGACGGCCGCACGCGTGGACGCTTTCCGCCGCAGCGTGGGATGGTAGGCGATGACCGCGGCCAGCACGAGTGCGAAGCCGAGTACCACCGTCATTTCTACGTAGTGGGAAGGTGTGCCGAATTGCTCCACGATCCGCTCTGTGAGCGACAAGTTGGTGGAGCCGCTGGAGCGTGGAGGGAGAATCGATGGCGCCGCGGTGTTGGCAGGCATGGTCCAGCGATCGTGGCACGGGCGCATGCTCGATGGAAATCAGCGATGTGATGCGCGGTTGGCGAGCACCCCGCGATGGCGTCGACGGCGGTACGGGCGGGTCAAGGTGCCGGGGCGGAGAAGCGCAAACCGACGCGGAAACGGTCCCGGTGCTCGCGGAGGCGGAAGGTCGCGGTGTGCTGTTCGGCGCACGCCTGCATCGCCGACAGCTTGGCGCGCTCGACTCGCCGGGCCTGGACCACCACGCGCTCGACCACGCCTCGGTCGAATGTAAGCGCGATGCGGAGTGAGCGTGTCACCACCTGTGCGCTCTCGAGCTCGGCGACGCATGCCCGCAGACTCCGGACCAGCGTGTCGAGACGGATCTGGTCCGCTTCCCGGAGGGGATAGGGTTGGTCGAGTCGCGGGCTCGCGGCGGCAGCGAGGGCGGCCAGGCGATCTGCGATCGTCTGGTCGTCCATCACCTTGTGGCTCGCGGTTGGGGGGGCGTCCGGTAGCCACGCTGTGGCGAAAAATCGCGGCTCGCTGCCGCCGACAAGAGTGGCCACGAGATCGGTGAGCTGTCGTGCGAGCACGTCGGGGCCCAACGAAAAGGTGGCGGCATGTTCATTGGGGTAGGCGCGTCGCAGCTCATCTAGCTTGGCTTGGAACGCTTGGTCGTCTCGCGGCGTGGCGAGGCGTCGGCCATCGACTCTGATCGACGGGCCCACACCGCCGAGGTGCACGTGTATGCGCGCGTCCACGAACGGTTGGGACGCCGCGAGGGTGTCTCGCTGGTGGAATACGTGTACGGGAAGGACGGTGAGTCGTGGCGTGGGAGCTCGATCGGGGCCCTGGATTGTATCCGTCTCGGGCTCGTGCAGCGCGAGTTCGAAGGTCGAGACCCGTGATGCTGCGATGCCGCGTAGGAGTGCCCGCAGATCGGGCGACGGCAGCAACGGGTCGAGGGCGAGCAACAGCATGCCACGTCCGTCCCCGGCGGTGTGTGCCGCCAGCAGCTCGGGGAGAGCCGTGTCGCCATAGGGCATCGTTTTCGCCGTCGGTGACCCAGGGGCGAGGCGCAAACGGTCCGGCGCTGCCAATACGATCGGGGCATAACGCTCCTGACGCCCGGTGCCGCGGGGCATCGTCGGAAGTTTCCAACTCGCGGCTCGGGCTTGGGGCAATGTGACGCGCGCCGTCTCCAACAGCTCCGCGTCGCCGGCGATGCGGACCCGCATCACCTCGCGCCAGCGGGAACTTTGGCCCAGTTTCGTGTGGTACTTGGTGAGCAGTGCACACAGCTCTCCCGCGCCGGGGAGCGGGTGCAGGATACCCGTAGCGTCGGGCTGGAGGTACGCCGAGATCTCGTCTTGTACGGCATACAGCGCGTGGGCAGCGATGTCGTGGCGGCGCGCCGGGTTGGCTTTCACCGCGGCGGCCAATACCCCGCGGACATGATCGTACAAGCGCCAAGTCGCGTTGTCGCGGATGCGTGGGTGCCCCGTGGCGGACAGTTCCCGGTATGCGAGAGCACGGATCCGAACACCTTCCGTGTCGGCGGGCGTGTTGAGGTCCACGCTTGTGATCATGATGAGGTCCGACAAGAATTGGCGCGCGTCCTCGCTCAGGGACGTGAAACGATCTTCGGTGGACCAAGCCTCTTGAAGGAGCTGGCTGAGCGCGGATCGGGTTGCCTCGGTGCCGCGTGATGTTTCCGTGCTCCCAAGTCCGCGCCAAAGCGCCTCGCGTGCTCCGGCATCTTCGCCGAAGCGAGCCGCGTCGAACAGGTCGAGGAGTCGGTCGAGCCGAGCCAGTTGCGGGCCGGGCTTGTCCCTCGCTGCGAGTTGCCGCAACCGGTGTGCCTCGGTGTCGGCGGTGATGTTCGCTGTTGACGCGTTGATCCACATCGGCCCGGGTGGTCTGGAGGGGGTGGCGCGTTCGTGGGCACAGGCGCAGACCCACGCTGACAAAAAGGTCGCCACCAGCACGAGGCCGGAGGAGGATCGGAGACGGGGCGGGGGGGCCTTCACGTGGCGCATAGACACACTTGCCTGGTCAAGGTTCCCCGTGCTGCCCGGTGCGAAGCAAGCGGGGGGGGCCGACCTCGGATTCGGGCGGTGCGAGGGCGGCGCGTCGGGGCGCAACAGCGGCGCGTGCTTTGAGCCGGCTGTGACCGCGAGTAAGCTGTCGGCGGCCGCCGATGCGACGCTCACGTCTCGTTCTCGCCTGTCTCGCCGGGGTTGTCACGCTGGCGAGCGTGCGGGCCCAGGCTTCTGAGGTGTATGGATCGGCTCGAACCATCGGTGAGGGCTACATGATCCAAGCCCCCGGTGTGACGCGGGGCTTTGTCACCCGGCGGCGCCTCGTCCAGTACGTGAATTTGGGTGTGCGAGACTTACTGCCCCCCACGGAGGCCGGTCAGTGGCGGCGGGATCCCGAGGCGGGGCAGCTGAGCGTCGTCACCTCCATGCGTTTGCGCCACGACTTCGGGACCTATCAGCGGTGGGCGGTGGGCGACGCGGGCTCGCTCGTCGGCGGCATCGACGGGAGACAGATCGACCTCCTCTACGCCTATCTTCGTGGTGACCGCATCGCTCGCTGGGCCGACTTCCGCATCGGCCGTCAATTCGAGTTCAGCGGTCTGGATTGGTACGCCTTCGACGGTGCCTGGGTGCGCCTGCGCTCCCCGGCACATGTGGCGTTCGAGGTCTTCGGCGGGATCGAAGTCGACGGTGCCGCGCCCTTCGGCTACTCGCGCCACGAGCTCGACGGTACGGCGTTGGATGCCACCGAACTCAAGCGCTCCCCCATGTTCGGGGTCGCGGTGGCGACGGAGGGGCTGGGGCGACTGGACGCTCGTCTTGCGTACCGGGGTACCTTTTCCCCGCCTGGTCTGGGCCGCGAAGCGCTCGAAGACCGCATCGGGGATGCGCAGCGAGGTGCCGTGGACCAGGAGATCGTCAGCGCGACAACGGCACTGCGCTTGGCGCACGGGCGCCTGGTGCCCTATGCGGCCGGACGATTTAACCTAGGCACGGCGCGGGTCGATGACGTGGACGCGGGGGTGGCGTGGAGGGTGACGCCCCAGCATACGGTCCGGGGGAACTACTACCGGTCGCTCCCCGCTTTCGATCTCGACTCGGTGTTCAGCGTCTTTGCCATGAACGCGATAGAAGATGCACGTATGTCCCTCGATATGCGCCTGGCGCCGCAGTGGCGCGGGTATGGGCGCGTGCAGCTTCGGATCTTGCGGGGGGGTGAGGCCGACGATCCGTTGAGCGGTGTTGATCTCGGCTACGGCGGAGGGCTTGGGCTCGCCTATGGGGGGCGGGTTTGGATGGCTCGCTTCGACGCACACGCGGTGACGGGCGTGGGCGGGCTGCGGGCCGGTGCGCGCGCGACCACACGTTGGTGGCCGACCGGGCGTCGACTGAGTCTCGATGGCCGCCTGTACGGTATGCACTATGCCGATGAGGCTACGGAGGATCGACACGGCTATAGCGTGGCGGCGCAGGCGGGTGCGAACCTTCGGGTTTGGGGGGGGCTGTCCGTTCATGTCGTCGGCGAGGAGATGCTGACGCCGTTTGTCAAAAACGCGTTCCGGCTTCTCGCCGTCTTGAGTGTGGACTGGTCGTTGCGGGTGGGTGCACGATGAGCCATCTGCGCGGGTTGATCGTGCTCTTCTTCGTGGCCACGTTCGTGGGGGGTGGGCTCGTCGGGGCTGCGGAGGACGCCGGCGCGCGAGGGAGCGGAGCGAGGGTGGGCGCCGGGCCGTGGTATCACCACAGCGCGGTCTATCCTCGCCAGGAGATCCCGCTGCGTTTCAACCACGCGCGTCACCTTGAACGGGGCATTCACTGCGAGCGATGCCACCCGTCCGCCTCATCGAGTCGTCGCGTGCAGGACCTTCTATTGCCGCGCGGCGAAGCGTGCGATCCTTGCCACACTCCGGCGCACGCCGCCGTCAGCCGCGATCGTCGAAGCGCCACGATGGTGGGCGGCGTGGCGGCGGAGGGCAAGGGCGAGTGTGACAAGTGTCATGTCGGCGTGATCGACAATGTTCGGACCGTCCGATCAATCGTGCCCACAGCGCGCCTCATCTTCAGTCACAAGATCCACGCGCAGCGCGGTGTCAAATGCAGCACGTGCCACGCCGGGATGGACAAGGTTCGCATGGCGACGACGTTGCAGCTTCCCCGGGAACAAACTTGTCTCGAATGTCACGATGGGGTTCAGGCCGCCAGTCGATGCTCAACGTGCCACCCCACCGAGCGCGGTGGCAAGTTGGCGACCCACAATCGGGCGGATGTATGGCTTCCCCGACTCGTGCCGCAGGGCGCCAGTGCATGGGGGGCGAATCACGATCTGACGTTCGTGCAAGATCACGCTGGCGTAGCGAAGGCAAATCCTGGGCTGTGTGCCACTTGCCACGACGACGATTCTTGTCGAGCTTGCCACGATGGGGATGTGCGTCCATTGCGAATCCACCATGGTGATTACCTTCGCACCCATGCGCTCGATGCCAGGGCGCGCACCCAAGACTGCCAGGCTTGCCATCGCATGCAGACGGACTGTCGAGCGTGTCACGAGCGCCTGAAAGTGGTCCCAGGCGAACGCGGCAGTTTCGGTGTCGGATCGCCGCTCCGATTCCATCCCGAGGCATGGGCGGGGCCACCGGGACAGCCGCAGAGTCACGCGCCCGCTGCCCGGCGCAACCTGGCGACCTGCGCGAGCTGCCACGACGAGGACGCGTGCCTCTCGTGTCACGCCACGGGGGCGGGGCCGATTCACGGGTTGGACGTGAACCCACACGGCAGCCGCTTTGCCACCGGCGCGCGCTGTCGGTCCCTCGCTCGCCGGAATCGACGCGTGTGTCTGAGGTGCCACGCGCCGGGTGACCCGCGTAACGACTGTGCAGAAGCCG
>JAZGFE010000052.1:0-49233 GCA_036479215.1 Nannocystaceae bacterium
CACCGTCACCGTCACCGTCACCGTCACCGTCACCGTCACCGTCACCGTCACCGTCACCGTCACCGGTTGAGCTGGGTGCGTCGTCCGGGTCGGTCGTCTGGGGGTCGGGGCACGCTGAAAGCGCGAGCAATCCGGAGGCGAGGAGCATGCTGATTTTCGTGGGCAGGATTCTAGTATTCATTGTAGGGGGGCTTGTCGCTTGGCTAGTCTACGGAGTATAGGGTACGAGGTTGCTTGAGGCGAGCGATGGTCCGTCGGACGCGCTCGCTGGCGTTCGATTCCGCCGGAGTCGGTCCCGCTGACGCGCTGGCTCTGGGCTTTTCTGGGGGGTGGGAAGTGGTGCGAGTCGGGCGAGTGCGCCCACCGTGCATCGCCTGACCGGCCGTCACTCGCGCGTTCTAGTGGCGCGCCACCGGCTGGTTCGTCCAGCGCGTCGAGAGCCGTCCGCCCTTCTGCGCCGCTGGCCACCCGAGCCGGCTTCGGACACCCTGTTGTCCCCATCCCAAATGCCCCACGTGCCGCGCCGTCGAGCCCCAGTTTCTCCCCCGGGTCCTCGCTCACCCGAGAACATGTTGATTCTCATGGCTGCTGCTGCTGCGCTCTCGTTTTCGACGTGGCGGGCCTTGCTGAACAACTTCGCCGTTGGGGAGGTCTCGTTCACGGGAACCGAGATGGGGATGCTGCAGAGCCTGCGGGAGCTACCTGGTTTTCTGGCGTTCACGGTCGTCTTCTTGTTGCCCTTGCTGCGCGAGCAACGTCTTGCGTTGTTTTCGCTAGCGATTTTGGGCGTGGGTACGGCGCTCACGGGGCTTTCGCCTACGGTGTGGGCGCTCTACGGCACCACGCTGATCATGTCGATCGGGTTCCACTATAACGAGACCGTACAACAAAGCCTGGCGCTCCAGTGGGCTGGGAAGGAACGCGCCCCTGTGGTGCTTGGCCGGATCATCGCCGGGGCGAGCGCGGCATCGCTTGCCGCCTACGCGCTCATTTGGGTGGCTTTCGAGGTTGCCGACCTCGGCTTCGAGTTCGTCTACATTGCTGGAGGGGGTATCACGTTGGTGCTGGTCGTGTACGTTTGGGCCGTCTTTCCCTTGTTCCCGCAGCAGGTCGAACAACACAAGACATTGGTCTTGCGGCGGCGGTATTGGCTCTACTATGCGATCGTATTCTTCTCTGGCGCGCGCCGCCAGATATTCATGGTCTTCGCGGGTTTCATGATGGTGGAGCGCTTCGGCTTCACGGTTGGCAACATCACCTTCTTGTTCCTGGCGAATCACGCGGTCAACATCTGGCTGGCGCCGGCGATGGGTCGCTTGATTACGCGTTGGGGGGAGCGCCGGTCGTTGTCGCTGGAGTACGGCGGCCTCGTTGTGGTGTTCACAGCGTACGCGTACGTCGACGATATGTACGTCGCCGCCGGCCTATACGTGGTGGACCATCTGCTCTTCGCCATGGCGATTGCCGCGAAAACCTATTTTCACAAGATCGCAGATCCAAAGGATATTGCGCCAACGGCAGCGGTTGCATTCACGATCAACCACGTCGCCGCGGTCGTCTTGCCCCTCGGCTTGGGCATCGTTTGGATTGAGAGCCCGCGCGCAGTATTTCTTGTGGGAACGGGTTTCGCACTCGGTTCGCTGCTGTTGAGCCGACTGATCCCTCGCCATCCTAGCCGTGGGTGTGAGACCGTGCTGCGAGCCACTGTAGCGTGATCGTTGGCGCATCCACGGGACCTGTCGCTGTCTAGCGGTCCCAGTGCACGCGATAGTGCGCGCTGTCGCGTGTGGAGCTGGTGAGTTTCGATGCGGCGTTCTGAGCTCTGCAGCCGTCAATGGCCGCTCGAAAGGACTCGGCGAGACCGCGGAGAAACAACGTGGGGAAGAGATCTGGCGGAATGAGCTTGCGCCCTCGCGGAGGAAGGAGTGGATGGGGGCGGGCAGATCCGAATCGAAACCAATATCGAGTAACGTAGCCCTCGTCCCAGCGTAAGTGTCGGGGTGTGCCCTGCAGTTCGCGTAGCTGGCGAGCCCGTCCGGCAGTCGCTGCACATACGCCGCGGTGGCCGGGTAGCGATCTCCGTGTGTCACGTAGGTAGGTTCGCCGCGGCGTGCCCGATTCTCCACCGCGTGGCGACGGCGCGCGCCTTCGTTTCGGCGCGTGATCGGATGGGGTGCTTCCAAGGGGGCCGAAACCAGGATGGGAGGCACGTCTCGGGGCGGGCGGTCCGCGTAGGATCGCACGCGTCGCTTCGCCGATGTTCGCGGCAACGCGGGCACACATGAGGCGAGTCCGCTCTGCGCTGCTCGGTTCCGCAGCGACCGCACTGCGGTGGCGTGTCGCGGGGATGCTTTTTTTTTCGCCACCTGCTTTGCTTTAATCGTACAGGCGCAGCTAGACTCCTCCGCGCTGGTTTCATGTCCCATCCATACGCCAATTCTAGGTCGCCTCAAACCTCGCCGTCTCGTGTTCCGATCGGCGGCAGACTCATCGCCTTCGAGGGCCTAGACGGCTCGGGAAAGTCTACTGTGATCCGTTTGGTCGCCCAGTGCCTACGCGAGAACGGTCAGACCGTTTGTTTGCCCAGGGAGGGGAAAGAACACCGTTCGAGGCCGACGAGGATGATTCGCCGCCTCGCTCGAGATCGGAGAAACCTCGTGCTCGATCCCCGGGCGGAGCTGGCCTTATACTGCGGTCGCGAGGCCCAAGTTCTTGCCGAGGAAGTGCGGCCCGCCCTGGCCCGTGGCGAGACCGTCTTGCTGGATCGATCGTTGCTGACGCCCATCGTGTTGGGGGCGTGGGGTCGCGGCTTGCCCGTCGATGATTGTGAGGCGATGGCCGCTATCGCTGCGAATGGCCTGGAGCCGGATCTCACCATCGTTCTCGACGTGCACCCGCGTACGAGTCGGATCCGCAAACGCTTGGCAAAGGCGCGGGAGGTTCAACCTTCAGATCCGGGACGCAAGGGCCTCGCCGGTTCGGCGCTCAAAGAGCGTGTTTGGCAAGGTTATCGCGAAGTCGCCCACGAGCGCGGATTTCCGATCTTGCACACCGAACGTATCTTGCCCGCCGACTTGGCGCGACGGGTGATGTCGGTGATCCAAGATGGCGCACTGCCCAAGGCCTTGGAGCGACCCGGTGACGCCATTCCCTATTGGATGGCGGATGCGGACGCGGCGTTCTTGCCCTCCTTGGAGGGGGTGCCGCTCGACCTGGCCCTCTTCCTGACGCGTGGCCTTCGCTGCGGTCGATCGTTGCGTGAGCGTGGGCTTGAACAGGTTCCTGAGCTCGTGGCGTGGGCCCTCGATCCCGAAGACCCCTTGCGCAGCCGTTTGGCGGAAACTCACCCAGAGCGAGCCCTCTCGGGATGGATGAAACGACCGTTGGACGAGGTGGACCTGCGGATGCGCCTAGCGAGTCAAGCGCCACGGGCGGTGGCGCATGCGTTGCGTCACTCGTCGGGCGAGGTGGCGGACGGACTTCGGAACCGGCTGCTTTCGGACGCGCCTGGCGAGGTGGTGGAGAGCCTCGCCGGACGCGAGGATGACCGGGCGCTGCGTATGCGGGCGGCAGGTTGGAGCGAAGCAGATCTTGCGCAACGCTCGACCAGCCTCACGGGGTGTACGGACGTGGAGAGTTGGCGCTTGCGCGAGAAGCTGATCGCCAAAGATCCCGTCATGGGTATTCGTAGCCTTCGCGGCGTGGCCGGGCCTCGTGCATTGGCGCTGTGTCGCACGTATGCCGCCTACGCGCCCAAAACGGTGCTGCGGGCGATCGGCGGTCAGGGGGCGGCGGAGGTGCATGCGCTGCGTAACGAGCTTACAGACACCGGGAGAGAAGTTCTCGACAGCTTGGGGGCGCTTGTGGATGATGAAGCGTGGGCCATGCGAGAATCGCTGGCGTCGCGGTGGCCGTCGAGTGTCCTAGGTAGCGTACTCGGTGTCTTTCATCATCCGCGCCTCGCCCGGCTCACCGCGCGGTGCCGAGAGATGGGAGCGGGAGACCTGCACGTCTCACGTCGCGTGCAGGGCTTGGATGAACGTGCAGGGCTTCCCGACTGGTACCGTCCCGTGCTTCAAGCTGGGCTGGACGATGAGGAGTGACGGGAGTCCGCGCCCCATATCAGTTGTAGTGCGGCAGAAACGAGTAGGACTCGGCGTATTCGAGCTGCTGCGTCATGAAGTCGTCGGGGTACTCGACCCGAACGTCCACAATCCCCGTCCCTTTTGTGACCGGTACCAGGCGCGGGTTGATGAACCCCTTGTAGGGCATCACGCCGAGTTTTGCGTAGCGATCAAGTACCTCTGCGTGGAGCTTGGCGTCGACCTTCACGCCATATGTCTCGATGAGCGCTTTTCCGGCCTTGTAGTCTCCTTCGGATTTGATGCGCTGTATCTCATGTAGTAGCTCGCCGAATAGGGTGCGCAGCTTGTCGTAGTCGTTGATCCGGAAAAACGTCTTGCCGTCGCGGCTGAGTCGCTCGATGACATTGTCCTTCTTGCCTTTTTCCAGCGCCCATGCGGCGATCATTTGGCGGTTCCGCATGTGCGACTCTTCCACGTTCGCCCCTCGATCCAAGCGGGCGAGCTGTACCAAGAGACCGTTGCGAACGTACCCGTCGTAGGCAGTTTTGCCCACGTCGAGGTTGGGCATCAGCCCGAGTGCGACCAGCTTCCTATCCATGATGAAGTACAGTGCCACGAGATCGGCGCGACCCTCTTCAAGCGCCGACGCGTAGCTTTTGAGGGTCTCTTTGGTGGTGCCCACACCGGAGTTGATCTGTCCCGAGGCGTGCCCGATCACCTCGTGCATGTCGACCTTGAGCGTTTGAGCCAGGCTACTGTACTTGTTTGCCCGGGCGATTTCCTCTTTGCTGAACGCGAACTCCTCTACGCGACCGTTCCCTTTGCTTGCCTCTTCGTAAGCGTGCACGATGTTGCCCAGGGCGACCGATTTGGAGCCGTGCGCGGCTCGGATCCAGGCTGAATTCGGGAGGTTGATGCCGATCGGTGTGGAGGGTGAGGCGTCGCCAGACTCGGTGACCACCTCGATGACTTTGGCCGAGATGCCGACAACTTTCTTCTTCTTGTGGGCCGCCGCGATCGGCGAATTGTCTTCGAACCACTGGGCGGATTTCGCTATGCTGGCGATGCGCTTGCTCGCTTCGAGATCTTTGATCGACACGACCGACTCGAAGGTCCCCCGGTATCCGGCGGCGTCGCCATAAACCTCGATAAACCCGTTGATGAAGTCGATGCGAGAGTCCACATCGGCTACCCATGCGACGCTGTATTCGTCGAATTTTTTGAGGTCGCCCGTCTTGTAAAACGCGATGAGAAGATCGATCGATTTTTTCTGTTTGGCATTTTCGGCCACGCCAGAGGCCTTTTCCAACCAACCGACGATCTTCTCGATCGCAGTGCCGTACATGCCACCGACTTTCCAAGTCTTCTCGACCAGTTTCCCATTTTCTTTGACGAGTTTGGAATTGAGGCCCCATGAGACTTGCCGGAGATTCTTGGCGTCGATCCGGCGGCTGTAGAAGGTCTCGACCTCCTTTTGGCTGACGTTCTCGTAGAAGTTGTTGGCCGAACCGGCGATCACGTCGACACCTGCGTCGCGGTTGACTCGTTTGGCGTCTGTATGGGCGTCGAAGATCGGAGCGTCTAGCTTCCTGAGCAGCGCATCAGCGCCTTCGCCGTCCAAAAGAGGGAGATCGGCGGCCCTGCAGGCCTTCACCTGCTCTCCGAACCAAGCCTTCCCGAAACTTGGCGTGAACTTCTTCCCCGAGTAGTCGTGGTGCACGCCACGCGCGAACCAGATTTTCTTGGCGTAGGTAGTGAGCTTCTTGAACTCCGAGTCCGTCGGGTCGCCTTTGTAGCTCCGCAGTACGGCCTCTACGGTGCGCCGGATAGCTAGGTTGTGCTTGTATTTCTGATCGTAGATGATGTCACGCCCAGATTGGGCGGCCTCGTAGAGGTAGTAGGCAAGCTTCTTCTGAGGCAAGTTGAGTGTCTTGAAGCCCGGAATCTGGTACCGTAGGATCTGAACGTCCCCGATCTGCTCCGTCGCCCACACAAACTTGCTCTTGCCGGGAACCGCGGTTTTCGGCTTGTGTCCCGCTTCGCCGCCGAGCTCCGTCTTGGCGGCACCACCCACGTTCTTCTTGGACGTGGCTTCCGGCGATTCACGCTTGCCCACGGAGGACGATGTGCACGCGAGGCCGGGCGTGAAGCAGGCGGCGAACAGTAGGGTCGTCAAGGTGTCGCGTTTCACGCGGCGAGCCTAACTTGCGCCGGGATGCCCCGGCAAGCGTGATCGTGGCCCGGGGATCGTCGCCCGGCTTCCGCGAGGAAGCGCTGCCGCGGGCGGTCGCGTATGGCGATCCCGTTCACCCGGTCGGAGCTGCCGTGTGGGTATGGCGCTGCCCCCTATCTGTGGGGCGAAAAAAAGCGCTGCAGACAGTGATCCAAGCGTGGGGGCAGGTCGTCTATCCGACCGAAGTTCGCGTTGGCGCATTGGCGCGTTGAACGCGGAGGAAGGCCCAACCATGCAGACCCTACCGACCCTACCGACCCTACCGACCCTACCGACCCTACCGACCCCTACCGAAGCCAGGCCGACGGTGCTCGCGGCCCCGCCTGTTGGATCTGTACGTGCTGTCGGAGCGAGGGGGGACGAATTGCAAGCGCACCTGTGTCGGAACATCCGCCGGTTGGCGAACCATCGTCAGGTTACATTGAGCGCGATGGCCGACCAGGCAGGTGTGGCGAAAGCCCAGCTGTACCGCGTGGTGTCGGGACAGAGCAGTCCGAGCCTCGACTGGATAGCCAAGCTCGCGCGCGGCCTGAAGATTGATCCGTTCTCATTGTTGCAGCCGGCCAATGTGATCGGCCCGGCTGCGGGCCGTTGCCCTAGGCCCGTTGGGCACTGATCCACGACGATCGTCTCGGGCGAGCGTCCCCGCCTGCGGCGTGACCGCGAAGCAGAATATACCGCCATAGCCACCGCCCGCGCCCACCGTGTTGGTGCCGTCGTTGGTCTGGGGCGTCGTGTCCCATCCTGCGGCGCAGCCACCCGCGTTGTGCTCGGAGATCCAGTGACCGCCGTTGGGCATGCCGGGGCGCCGCGGCCAGGCATGCCCAACGCGTGGTGGAGGTTTCATCTCACCGTCGGCACTGGTCCAGTCGTTGCAGGTGGACGCAGAGGTCGCGTCAGCGGCGAGACGGCCGTCGGGCCCACTTCCCGTCAGCGTATCGTGATTATCGACCATGGTCGTATCGGGACTGATGGGTCGGCCGTACTCGTCGGTGAACATCGCCGCGAGCTGTGCGTCGGCGCCCGACGGGCGTCCGAGCTCATCGGCCATGAGTCCTCCTACATCCTCTGCCAGAAGACGCTCGTTGTAGTCGTGCCACGGGCCTTCGCCGATGCGTTCGATGGCGTGCACAGGCCCTCCGCCGCCTTCATCGCCCGTGGTGCTCAGAAACGCTCTCCAGGTCTTTCGGTCACCGGGGTTGGCATCCTGTGCGAGTGTCGTGCAGATCTCATCGGCGCCAACGAGCCCCCCGAGATCCCCCCCCCAGCCTTGTTCGGGATCCGGGGCGAGGGCCAATAACCCGTCTTGGCTGGTGGTGAAGAACGTGAACAACGGCATGGGGTCCTCGCCGTCGCCCGTCCCGTTGTCGTCGCCGTCGCCGTCGCCGTCCCCGTCGCCGTCCCCGCTCTCATCGCCATCGCCGTCGCCGTCCCCGCTCCCATCGTCGTCGTCGTCGTCCACATCGTCGTCGTCGTCCATATCGTCGTCGTCGTCCATATCGTCGTCGTCGTCCTCATCTACGTCGTCGTTGTCGTCGTCGTCGTCGTCGTCGGCCTCATCTACATCGTCGTCGTCGGCCTCATCGTCATCGTCATCGTCGTCATCGTCATTTTCGTCATCTTCGCCGTGGTCGTTCTCGTCACCCTCGCTTGTCATCGGGGGTTCTGCAGCGTCTTCCGATGGGTCGCGCCCACAGTGCGTGACCACGATGGGGTAGAGCAAAAGCACTAGAACGCAGGCAGCGAAACGCGAACGCGAGGGTGGGTGTAGACCAGCAGGTGACGGGTGCGGCATGGGACCTCATCAGTGTACCGCGTGTTCCGCGTAACGTGTGCGGGTGCCGTGTCCATATCTTGACAAAGAATGTGTGGCTGCGGATCTCCGAGGGGATGTGCGCCGAGGTGGAGTTCCCGAACCCGGTGGGACGGGGGGAGAGCCGCGCGACGCGCCGCTGGGCGTCGAGCCTGCACTATTCCGACCGAGAGCGGATGGCGATCAGCGATCGCCTGTAGTGGTAGGCGATCTGTTCCGCCGAGTAGCGATGCTCGAGCGCGACAGGACAAGCCATGCGCGACAAGCAGGTCTGCGCGCAGTGAGACGTGGGTCCTCGGCGGTACGCACTGCAGCGTCGTAGCTCCAAAGTGTGCTCGACGATCGCGGCGGGCGGACACGCCGCGATGCAGGGTTGTGATTCGCATGCTTGGCACGGCGAGACGCTGGCCACGCGAGGTGTCACGTCCAGGTGTGTATCCGCCAGCACCACGGCGCGGTACGCAAACCACGGGCCCCAGGTGCTGTTGACCCCTACGAGAAAGGGGGAAGGGTGATGCCAGCCTGCCAGCGTGCCGAGTTCGAGGAGTGGGACTGCGTCGGAGTCGTCGCCGGGGTAGAGGAGACGATATTTCCGTGTGGGATGGGCCTGCAGAAAGTACGCTGCGACGGTTCGAACGACGAAGTCGTCCACGGGGTTGATGCCGCCGGCGTGGACTTCGGTCCGAACGACCGACCACATCTGTGGACCTCCGTGGCCGAGAAGGACCAACTGGGCGTTGTTCCAGACCTCGGAATGTAGAGTAGCGAGGCGCCGCACGAGGGCGATCGGAAGCTTGTCGATGTTGAACACCGCGTTCAGGTTGAGGCCATTGTCCGTGAGGATCGGGTGCATGCTGGAGAGAGGATAGGGAAACGACAGCGATCGCGCGGTGCGTCGCTGAATCATTCCATGTGGCGCCCGCCTGCCAAAATTCACAGATCGCGGGACTCGGGCAGAGGTTGATCGCCTCGAAGCCCACGGAGTCGTGGGCATGCGCGACATGCCACCGCGGGTTCCGCGTGCTCCGCGGGTTGCGAGTCGTAGCGGTGTGATTGCCCGATCGGGGCCCATCCCTGGTACCTTGATCAGGCGGCGACCCAGCCACGAGGGAAGTACCTGCTATGCGCAACACATTGACGACCGTAGCATCCCGGGGGGGGAACGCGGTCTCGGCTGTTCTTCTTCCAGCCTTGGCACTCGGCCTTACCCTCGTCTTCGGCATTGCCTCCGTATCGAGCGTAGAGCCGGGAGAAGTGGCGGTGCGCGTCAACAACCTGGCGCGTACGCAGGAGACGGTAACCCAACCCGGTTTTCTGCTGCGCGTGCCTTTGTTGCACACGGTGCACTTGCTGCACGCGGCGCCGCAGACCTTCAATATGAAGGGAGAGAAGAACCAAGGTCCGCTGGACGTTCGCGCGCTCACCGTCAGAGCCAGCGATGGGTCGAATTTTCACTTCGATGAGTTCACTCTGATTTTTCAGCTCAAAGGCGACGAGAGTGTCCAAGCCATAGCAGACGCAGGATCGGGCGATGCCTATCTGCGGTGGATGAAACCCTATGCCCGGTCGATACTCCGGGACGCTTTTGGCCGCGAGAGCACCATTGATGTGTCCGACCCGAGCAACTACCACCAAGCTGGGCAGCGCGCGAAAGCTCGACTCAACGAACTTCTCGGCCCACACGCGATCATGGTCACGCAGGTCGTCACACCGCGGCCGAGCTTCACGCCCGAGTACGAGGCTGCCATCGAGCAACGCAACGCGCTGGGCAATCAAGTCGACGTGATCCGATCCGATCTCGCGCGGGCGGAGACCGAGCGAAATCGGAGGTTGGCGGAAGTCGATCAGATCCAAAACAAGCGGATCCAGGAAAAGCGAGCGGAGATGGAGTCGACGCTCGCCACGTCTATCGCCAGGCAGGCGGAGACCAAGCGCGAGGCGGACACCTACCGTATCTCGAAACTCGGCGAAGGACAGGCCCGACTCAGCTCCGCAACCGCGCGGGCGAGGGAGTTGGCCGGGCAGCTCGACGCCCAATACGTAGCGCGTAGCGCGGAGATCGGAGCGTTCCGGAATCAGCCTGTCGAGCGCGTGATGGAACGTATCGGTGAGCGGCTCAAGGGCGTGACCGTGGAGATACAGCCCTACGCCGACGACGCGACCCCGACCCGAATCAAGCTGGATCAATAAGGAGCGACGACGATGCCAATGAAAAGACTCAACGGGATCAGCCGGGTGTGTGCAGGTTATCTGGCCTTGGTGGTGCTCGCGTTCGTCGTGCGTACCGTCGCCTTGTCCCGTGTGGATGCGGGTGAAACGGGCGTGCGGTTTAGTGCCGCATCGGGCGTGCATTCGGCAGATCTGCCGCCCGGGTATCACTACGAAATCCCCGGCCTACACCGAATCTACTCTTTGCCCAGCCGCTTCCTATTCATGACGTACGCCGGTGACAGCGTGTTGACCGTCCGCACCAAGGATAACAATACCGTGCGGGTGGACGTTTCGATCCCGTATCGCATCGTGCGTGGCGAGGCGTGGAAAATAGCGAACGATGGCAACCATGTGCTTGCGGCCGATGGTTCCTATCGGTTTCAGCGTTTCGCCAAGCGCGCCGCTGACGACGTGCTGTTGTCGCAGCTGGCAAAACTCAGTAGCGTGGAGTTTTACAACACGCAGAGGCGGCTAGAGGTCGCCAGCGTGGCCCTGCGGAAGCTCAACGAGGAGCTGACGCAGTACCACCTGGAAGCGGATAGCGTGTTGATTCGTCAGGCCTATTTTCGATCCGAGTACGAGCAACAGTTGGCGCAGATTCAGCTCAACGAACAGACCAAGCTGCTCGACGCCGCGAAGGGGCAGGTCGCCAACGAGCAGCAGCGCCTCGATAACTATCACCAAGGCACCGAGGCCCGCGTGGCCGCGAAAGAACAGGATTGGGCCCGGCAGATCGCCAATCTGGAGCGGGCCTATATGGTGGGATCGATCGATGTGGCAGGGGACCAGACGCCGGGCGCCGCGAGGCGGGTCCTCGCCGCGCATACCGCGGTGCCTCGCGCAGAGTTGGTGGTGTCTGCGGCCTCGGCTTTGGGCATCGCAGAACCCGATCTCAGCGAGGCGCATCTCCTGGGAATCAAGAACATTCAAGCTGAGACCGTGGAGTACAGACAGCGAGTATATGCCGAAGCGGATGGGGTGGCAGCCCGTCTCGGGGCCGAAGGAGACGCGAAGGTCGCGGAGGTTCAAGGGGCGTACGAGCGGCGCATCAACGAGCTGCTAGACGGCCCGGGCGGCCGCGCCTATGTGGCGTACAACGCAGCCGAGAACATTCAGTTCGCCAAGACGCTCACCTTCCAGTCGACGGACGGCATCCCCGCGGTCTACCGACTCCGGGAGTTTGCGCGCCTGTTCATGGGTCTCTAGGCCCTCCGCTTGGGCCGAGTCGGTGCCGTTTGTTCGCACTCGGATGGAGGCTGATGGACCCAGGGGATCCCCCTACTAGGTGGAACCCCCCGGGGCGTTTTGTGTTGCTGCCGGAGGACACGCGCCGGATACTCGCCCAGGTGCCATCGCACCTCGCACTGCTCGTCCTCTCGTTGAACACCGCGAGCGCGAGTGCGCCGCCATTGGTACCGTTGTCGGTGCCGGTGGCAAAGGCCCTTCCCGAGGCGGTCCCAATCGTTGGGGTTCCGGCGGACGAGGCCGCGACGGACGACGCGGCGACGGACGACGCGGCGACGGACGATGCGGCGGGCACGGGGTGGGTGCGCCGAGTGACGGTCAGCGCGAGGACGCCCATCAAGTCACAGCCGGAACGCGCGAGCTCGGTGGTCGGCCAGCGGGAGCTCGAGGAGCGGCTCCCCCGGTCGGCTCCCGATGCGTTGCGCTACGAACCAGGGGTGTACGTGCAGCAGACGGCCCACGGGCAGGCCTCGCCCTATGTGCGAGGCATGACGGGGCAACAGACCGCGATTTTTTTCGACGGTGTGCGCATCAACAACAGCACATTCCGCCAGGGTCCGAACCAGTACTTCTTCACCATCGACTCTCGCAGCATTCGCCAGCTTGAGGTCATCCGCGGGAGTTCATCTACGCGCTACGGATCCGACGCCCTCGGTGGGGCATTCCTCGCCCGGCCCATCGAGCCATCCATGTCGTCTGGCGCGCGCCCACTCATCGCCCATGGGCGCGGGCTCTTGCGTACCGGCACTGCGGATGGTGAGATCGGGGGCCGCGTGGGGCTCGACCTGAGCTACTTGGGAACACTCGGCTTGCGGGCCGGGGTGGGCTACCGCGAGTTGGGGGAGCTCACCTCTGGCGGACGGATTCTCTCCCCCGCTACCGGGGAACCGCAACAAGTGCCGCCGCTGTTCCATGAAGATGGCAAGACCCAGCGAGGCACAGGGTTTCGCGAGTTCACGGCCGATGTCCGGTCGACGTGGCGGCTCAGCTCGCGTACGCGGTTGACCCTGGCAGGGTACGACTACCGTCAATTCGACGGACCACGTACGGACAAGTGCCCCCCGCCGACGGCTCCCGAGGACGAGTGTCTGCGCTATCCGGAGCAGTTTCGTGATCTGGTCTACGCACGCCTCGACTTCGACCGTGGACGCCGGCTGGTTCAGAAGCTGAGCTGGACGCTCAGTTTCCAAGAACAACACGAACGGCGTCGCCTCGATCGCGGCAGCCCGTCCGCGACGGAACTACACGGAGTGGACGATGTGCGTACGCTGGGCTCTCGGATCGAGCTGGCTAGCGTGGAGACGAGGTTGGCCGACCAGGCGTGGTTTCGCCTGCGTGGGGGCGCGGATGCCTACTACGATTCCATCGCCAGTCGGGCGTGGATCCGGTATGACGATGTGGACATTGTCTCCCGGCTGTCGCGCGGCCAATACCTCGATGGTGCCCAATATCTGACCTCGGGTATCTGGACACAGGCCGAGACGGAGCTGTGGCGGCGCGTGACCTTGCGGGTTGGGGGGCGCGGTGCGATGACCTATGCTCGGGCGGATGGGGATGAAGCGTCGGAGTCTGCCCCCGTCGATCGTCATTTCGTGAGTGCGGTCGGCCACGGCGGCGTATCGGTGCAGACGAACCCATGGTTGCGGGTCGTGCTGGGTGCAGACCAGGGATTTCGCGCACCCAATCTCGACGACCTCACATCTCGACAGCAGACGGGGCCCGGCTTTCAGTTCGAAAACGCATCGCTTGAGCCCGAGCGCACCCTTACGTTGGATTTCGGCATGATCGTCGCGCACGCGTTTGTCGAGGTCGAGGGGTGGATCTTCCAGACTGTCGGTCGGGATATGGTCGCGCGCGTACCCGTGGCCATCGGAGATTGTCCGGAAGGGGATCCGGGCTGCGGCGCTTCGCAGACGGTGTTCACCCTCGGAAATCCGGATGGTCGTTCGATCTGGCGTGGGACCGAGGCTTCGTTGCGCGCATTCCTCCCCTGGAACCTGCTGCTTCGGGCCACGGTGGCCTATGCGTGGGGGGAGGGGCCCGATCCCCTGGCTACGGCCGAGCGGGTTCCGATCTCTCGTGTGCCACCGCTGAACGGAACCGGGGAGTTCGGGTGGAGATCCGCCGCGCTCGGATTCCATGCCGTGGCCGCGGTGCGTTGGGCGGCGCTGCAGGACCGGCTCGCGCTGTCGGACCGGGTCGACCCGCGGATCCCCGAAGGCGGGACCCCTGGTTTTGCGGTACTCGATCTGCGTCTCGGCTATCGCTGGGACCCGCACGTTGTGGTGGGTCTGAATTTCGAAAATCTTACGGATGCAGCGTACCGCTATCACGGTTCGAGCATCAACGGGCCCGGGCGGGGGGTGCTCACCCATATCGAACTGGGCTTTTAGCCCTCTTCTGTCTACCGCCGGGAACAAGCGCCCCACGTCTGGTTGGTGGATCTGCTTGCTGCATTTCGTCGTCGTCCGCGTGGCTCACCAGAGTGTCCCGTCGCGGTCTACTCCCCACCACCGACCTGAACAAGAGCGTGCGCGATAGCCTAGCGACCCCATGCCGGTCGACGGTCCACAGATGTCTGCTTCCGGGATCTCCAATGCCTGCCGGAGTTTGGGGTTTGGGGTCGGGCACGCACGCACCAAGTACGCAGTCGAACGCACGGCGCCGTTCGTCGGCGACACGTACGTAGTGCTGCTGCTCTGGCCTTGCTGCCCATTACACGTGCGAAAACCGGTTGGCCGTGCGCCCAGGGCGATCTTGGTATCGGGACGAGCAAGGCCTTTGTCCTGCTGCTGTCTCACGTTGTGCTCAGCGAGCGTTTGTGTGCGCCGAGGTTCTGGATCTGGCCAATGATTTCAATGACGCGTGTCAACCGACCCCGACGCGTCCCCCGTGGGCGAATTCAGAACAATCGAGCACAGCATGAGGGCGAAACCTCGGTCTTTGCAGGCGCTTCGATCGGTTGATCCTAGATAATCGCGTCGCCCTCACCAACAGAGAGCCTCCACGGAGCCAGCCGGGGTCGGATATCTGCCAGACACGCCTCAGGGAAGGTTTTCGCCGTCGCGCCTCGGGCCCACGCCTGGCTGATCAGGCTCGCGCGAGTTCCACCTGCATCCCGCCCGACGAGCGAGAAGCGCTTCCGCGTCAGGGTCTCCCGCAGGTGCTGGCGCTCGATGAGCTTGGCCTTCGACAAGGACTACCCGGCCTGTATTGATCCCAAGGTTCCAGGTTCACGCTGCCGGCGGGCACCATGCGCCCATATCGCCGCCCTACGTACGCATTCAGGCTGCGTGCGGAGCGGTGCCCCGTGCATCGCGTCGCACCTGCGTCCCCAAGCGCATACAAGCCGGCTACTAGGCGCATGGTGAGGCCCGGAGCAAATATTCGCGTCTCGCTCGCCAGTGGCATGCGCAGCCTCTCGTAGCGCTTGTTGTGACGCTCAGGATCCCATACACTGTAGGACGTCAAAGTTGCGGCGAGAAAGATCGGAAGCTCATGTCAAAGCCTCGCATTGGTGTGTCCCGCCTTAGTCTGTGGCTCTCCGCAACAGCGACCCTTGTCTTGCTGTCCTGTTCGGAAGGCGGCGATGGCCCGTGGGAAGCGGCCGGGTCGGAGGGAGAAGATGGAGAATCGTCCAACTCGAGCGATGATGATTCGTCCGGATCGGGCGATGACGATTCATCCGATGATGATGATGATTCAAGTGGTGACGACGACTCAAGCGGTCACGACGACTCAAGCGGTGATGACAACTCAAACGATGATGACGATGCCGAAGGTCCGGAGGATGATTGTGAAGACCTCGTCGATCTGCCACTGCGGCGCATCACGAGCGTAGAATACCGAGCAAGCGTGTTCGATCTCCTGGGTGTCGGCGTACCGGAGGTCGATGAGTTCCCCCTCGACGAGAAGATCGGGGCTTTCGCTGCCAACTCCGTTGCGCCCTTGGCGTCCGAGCATCTCAAGGAGTACGAATATGCTGCCCAGGCCGTAGCCGAAAGGGCACTGGCCGCCAAGCCCGATCTGTTGCAGACCTGCGACGGAGTCGATCCCGCGGATCAGGACGACTGCGCCACCGCCAATCTCACTGCGTTACTGGGTCGGGCGTACCGACGTGCGCCGGAGCCCGACGAGCTTGAAGAGACGCTGGTGTTCTACCAAGCTGCGGTGAGCGAGTGGGGCAGTCAAGACGCCGATCGCATGTTTCTGGTGAGTTTGTTGCTGTCTCCTCAGTTCCTGTACGTCACGCCGCCCTACGACGGAGCCGAGCAGACAAGTTTTGCCTCGCGATTGTCCTTCTTCCTTACGGGCAAACCGCCCGACGCTCGACTCGTAGAGTTGGCAGCCGGGGGGAATCTTAGCGATACGGCAACGCTGGAAGCTGAAGTCGATCGTTTGCTCCAAGGCGACGCGACGCAGGGTTCGATGCCGGGACTGCTCGCCGAGTGGATGGATTTGGCTCTTGTGGACGCGGCCTACAAATCGGTCGAGGCATTCCCCGCCTGGTCAGAGGAATTGCGAAAGGATATGCGTGAAGAGACCGAACGGTTCATCGACACCGTGGTGTGTGTGGGGGGGCTCGAGGCGTTGCTCTCTTCCCGCGAGACAGTGGTGAGTTCGGAGCTCGCGGATGTCTACGGAGTCTCCGACCAGCACTCTGGCGCCGGTTGGGAGAAAGTCGTCCTCCCAGAGGACGAGCGCGCCGGCCTGCTCACCCAGGCGAGTTTCTTGACCGGTCATTCCCACGCGTCGGAAACCTCCTGGGTACTTCGCGGAAAATTCATACGGGAGAATCTACTATGCGACGATTTGCCCCCGCCCCCGCCGGACATCGATCCGAGTATCCCCAACGACGGGAGCCGCCTCGACGACCCCGCCTGCGTCGGCTGCCATATTCTTATGGACCCGATCGGGCGCGCATTCGATCGCTACGATGCTCTCGCTCAATATGCCGAGGTTTCCACGGGAGGCATGGAGATCCCCACAAACGGAGACCTCGTGGAGGGAGGTGGTCAGGTCGATGTCAGTGGAGAGTTTTCGACCCCGATGGAGCTGGCCACCCGCATGAGCGGAAGCTCCGCTGTCCGCCGGTGCATGACGCGTCAGTTCTACCGGTTCGCCCAGCGACGCTGGGACCAGACGGAAGAAAGCTGTCAGATCGACGACATGACAGAGATACTCGCGGAGGCAGAGGGTGACTTTGGAGCCCTGATGCGAGCGATAGCACTATCACCGAGTTTTGTTGCTTTCGAGAGGAACTAGTTGCCATGATACATCGGATCAAGACCGTCAATGCATTCAGCCGCCGTGGCTTTCTTGGCACGGCCATTGGACTCGGCGTCTTGCCTTGGCTGGCGCCAGAGCGTCTCGCAGGGGCGCTGCCCTTGCGATCGCGTCGTCGCCTGGTCGTATTGTATACGCCCGGAGAGCCGATCCGTAGGGCGCACTGGCGGCCCCAGATCGCTGAGTCGGTCACATCCGCCAAGTTGTCCGAAGTGACCCTCCCAGAACCGATCAACGAGCTGGACGCCTACAAGCAGGATATCTTCATGGTCGGCGGCAAGTTGAAGATGTCGACGGCGAATCATCTGGGGGTCTGTACGCTTCTCACCGGAACTAAGATCATCTATCCCGACGGCGCGGAAGGAGCGAGTTCGGCGCGAGCGGACGGTATTTCGCTGGATCAACTACTGGGCGAGCGCATGGGGGAGAGTCCCTTGGTCATCGGCTGGGGAGGTCGTCTGCATGTGTTGCGCGGGCCCAGCCTGATGTCCTATCTCGGATCGGGTCGTCCCCTTCGCGCAATCACTGATCCCCAGAAGGCTTTTGCCGAGGCCTTTGGAGGAATAGCGAACCCCAGTGACGGCGATGTGGCGGCTCAGAAGTTCTTGGCCCAGCGTCGCAGTATCCTGGACCAGAACGCCAAGCAGCTCATCACATTGAGAAAAAGGCTTGCGGGCGAAGACGGATTGAATCTCGAGTATCATTTGGATGAAGTCCGCAGACTCGAGAACAAGCTATCCGACGAAGGCGCCAACTTAGAAGCTTGCAGTGGCGTTGAGCCGGGGCCGATGGAAGTCCCCGGCGAGAAGATGAGTCGGATGAAGCCGATCCGTATGCAAATGGACATCATGATCGAAGCCCTGCGTTGCGGCGCCCGGAATGTGGGCGTGCTGCAGTGCGGAGATGGGGGGCAGATGATGGGGAACCCCTGCTATGCGCCAGAGTACGGCGTAGATTTGGATCTCGCAGAACACGATCTGCAACACACGAACGCGACGACCGACGCTTCCCCGGGAGATCTAGCGAAGCGCATCCAAGTCGAACGCGGTTACTATCGCCTTTTTGCCGCGTTTCTCGACAAGATGAAAGCCGCTACGGATGTGGACGGGTTACCACTTCTGGACAACACGGTCGTCTTTTGGTGCAAGGCCCTCGGCTATCGGCACGGCTGCAAGGAGATGTTCTACATGCTCGCCGGCGGAAAGAACTCAGGGATAACTAAACTCGGTATGTATGAGGACCCGGGGGAACGCTTCGGCAACGACATCCTGATCAGTCTCCTGCATCTCATGGGTCAAACGGACGAGACGTTCGGGGATCACACACTGGTTCAGGGGGGCATCGCCGTATAGCTCGCTATGCAGCGGCGATTGGGGTACGATCTTGGACGCTTACCGGCTTCCGGCGGCAAGCTCCGCCCGGGCATAGAGACCCGTAGCTTTACCTTTCGTCCGGCTTTGAGGGCGAGAGCTCTCCCGGCCTCCGGTCGCGTGCTGGTCGCGCCCCCACCCGCGGTTGTGTCGTGGCGGCGAGGGAGTCCCTGAGGACGGGGCGACCGTGGAGGCAAAGCGGCGGCTGCGGACGTGCGATCCGGGGCGTCTTCAGATGTTTGAATTGACCCAGTTGCTCGCTAAGAAATCGACCGCCTGACCGGGCCCTCCACGATGTCGAGTTGAGCGGCGTGTGACGCGAGCGCTGTGTCAGAACGGGCAGCGGCACGAGCGATGCCACACGGCTCGTGGCGTGGATGGGTCTTCGGACGCGCTTGTCCAGCCTCGATGCCGCTCTTCGACCTGAGAAGTGACAGCCGCTCTCGGTCGCTCCAGGCGCCATGTGCGCGATCGATAGCCGATGTTCGGAGACGATGGATGCAGGTCGATCGGTTTGAAGCCGTCGAACCTGAGCTCGCGGAGCGGTGGTTCTCGATCTCGGCCCGACTCGAATTGACACCCGCGTCGGTGTTGGTTTCGTGCGCGTTGGTTTCGTGCGCGTTGGTTTCGTGCGCGTTGGTTTCGTGCGCGTTGGGATCGTCAGGGCTGCGGACAGGGGAACACCGCGTCGAGTGCTGTGATTCCGTCCATGATCTCGCTTGCTGTGGGTGCGTCGTGGGCCCATAGCACTGCCAGATCATCGGCGGCTATCGGATCGCGGTCACGGGCCTCCCGGTCCATCACCGGACCTGCGATCTGCAGGAATGCCCACGGAGCGCGCGCTTCGTTGGTACCGCAGACGCCAGCGTAGGTCGCCATGCGGTCGCGCATGACGACGGCGAGTCCGCGAAGGACTGCGTTGTCGAGTTGCTCCCAGCCCGTGGCGTGTAGGGCCTGGCCCTCCGGTGGCACCTCTTCCCAAGTGGGGTAGGCGGCGTCTGGGTAGAGGTCACGCCAGCACCTTACGGCGGTGAACCCGTCCCAGATCGCCTGATGGCTCGGATCGCTGATGGCGCGTACCGCACCGGATAGGCCAATGCCGCCCCCGCGGTCATAGCCACCGGTGTAGTAGGCCCAACACGAGTCGCAGTCTTTCGCCTTGAGCGTGCACGTGAAGCACTCTTTGTGGGCCGAGAGGTAGAGAAACCAGAGGAGCCCTGCCTCGATCCGGGCCGCGAGTACGGCGGGATGGCCTTCACCCCTTTGCCCGGCCGCGAACGCGTCTCGGATCATAGGGCCTATCTTCGCCGGTCCGGCGCAGCGGTCGGGGTACTTGGTCACGTTGGCTGCGATGGTGCACTGTTTGTCAGCGTCGACGCCATCCACCCAATCGGCCATGGGAATCGGTGGGTAGTGCAGGTCTTCGCGCCGGACGAGTCGCGACTCCAGGCCTTCCTCCATCGAGTATTGATCGCGCGCCTCCGTGAATTGCGTGGGGGTCGGCGGGCCGTTGCGCCACAAGATGCCCGCTACCGTCTCCGCGGCCTCGACCCGTGCGATGGAACTGGGCGTGTCGGCGACGAGATGATAGGCACCGTCGTCTGTGACGCAGGGTGGCCATGTATCGTCGGCGGAGGCGTTGGTGCGTGGCTGATAATCTTGGGCCAGTGGCGGGCACGTTCCGCCATCGACGGGAGGAAGTGCGATATCTTCGGCGCAGTCCGTGTCTGCGCTCGTTCCGCTGTCTTCGCTGTTTCCGCTCGGCGTCGCGTGCCCATTGTTGTGGGGCTCTGCCGCTTTGCAGCCAACCGCTACGAGGCAGGCCGAGAGGAACACGCTGCGTTCGCGTGGGTGCCTGAGCCAGTGTCGCATGGCGGCATGATGCCCTGGAGCCGGTCGGGGTCCTACGGGTGGATACCCTCGTGGGATGGTGGGGGCGACGCGGCGCACGTCGGGTTGTCGCTGTCACGGATCGCGGCGGCGGTGCGGCGGTGGGCCAGCTCGCCGGGCCGCGATTCGAGCGGTGGGGATCGTGCGCTACTTCGGATCCCGGGCGTGCGGCAGGCGCCCGCGAGACTTGTCGTTCTGTGCGCGGTGCCGCAGCCAAGCCCGCGCGTGCCTCCAGAGGTCCCGCGCGTGCGCGGGTGGAAGACCGATCTGCATCGCCGACTCCGTGATGGTCATCCCACCGAAGAAGGTGAAGACCACCAGATCTGCTTGCCGAGCGTCGACGCGGCGCAGTTGCTCGATCCGACCGTCGATCTCGAGCACCTGTTCGGCGTCGGCGAACGGCCCCGTGGCCGGCGTCGGGACGGCATCTTCGTATGCCACCTCGGGTCGCCCACGCCCACGCTTGATACTGAGGCGACGTCGGGCCGCGTCCACCAGGATCTGTCGCATGGCCCGGACAACCACCGCTTTCAGGTGTTCCGGCGAGGTAGGGAGCGCAGCACCGGAGCGGGCAAGTTTTTCGTAGGCTTCGTGGACGAGTTCGGTTGTGTTGAGGGACGCGCCCCCCTTCCCCCGCTTCTGCGCCCGTGCCAGTTTGCGCAGCTCTGCGTAGGCGAGTGAAAACAGCTCATCCATCCCGTATCGGTTGTTGTTGTTGTTGTTGTTGTTGTTGTTGTTGTTGTTGTTGTTGTTGTTGTTGTTGTTGTTGTCCGCGGATCCGCCGTCTCGTTGGCGTGAGACCCCAGTGTCGTCGCTATTGTGGTGGGTGGCGGTGGCGAGCATGGGCGCTTCGACGTGGAGGTGGCGCGATGATTCAGCTGCCGGATCGGACTCGAGCGAAAACGCTCTGGGGAAAAAGATCGATACCCGCAGTTCACGCGGGTGGTGGATCACGTGGTCTGGAGTGCCACCATGGATTTTCCAAATCAATGTCCATCGCCTTCTCCTCCTGCAGTTCATCGTGCCTCGCTCGCCACGGACAGCCTGCCGCCGTGCCATGGCCCGGCGGGGGCACCCGAAGTGCGGCTCGCGGGTGGATCGAGCGCGATGGTGCACGCGCTGCGAGCCGCCCGAGAACGAAACCTCGTGGACCAAGTCTTCGGGGTGATCGGGGGGGCTGTGGCGCCTCTGTGGGATGCGTGTGTCCATACGCAGACCTCGGCCATGCACATGATGGGGGAGGGTGCGGCCATGAACGCGGCGCTCGGCTATGGCGTTGCCACAGGTCGTCCGGCGCTGGTGGCCGTGACTTGTGGGCCGGGTCTTTCCAACACCATCACCGGGTGTGTGGCTTCCCAAGCTTGCAGCGTACCCGTCGTCGTCCTGAGCGGCGAGGTCGAAAAGCGTCTCCAGGGACGCGGCGCGCTGCAGGACGGGAGCGCTCGAGGTGCTCGACTCGCTGAGGTCGTGCGTCCCGTGGCCAAAGCCATGTGGACCGTGGAGGAACCTGGTGAACTCCGCGACGCCTTGTGTGAGGCCTTTCGGCTCGCCGTCTGCGGACGGCCCGGGCCCGTCGTCTTGCAGGTACCTTTTTGTGTCGCGTTGAAGGCCATCGCGTCGCCTTGCGTGCGGGCTCCACCGATGCGCGGCGCAGTCCGGCTTGATTCCCTGCGGATCGAATCGTTGGTCGCCGATCTGGTCCACGCCGAGCGACCCCTGATCATCGCGGGCTCGGGATGCCGCGGCGACGCAGCGAAAGGCATGTTGCGCGAGGTGGTGGAACGGATGGGTATCCCCGTGTGCACCACGCCGCAGGGAAAAGGTTGTTTTCCCGAAACCCACGCCCTGGCCCTCGGGTGCATCGGCTACGGTGGCCACCCGAGGGCCGAGTCGCATGTAGCGAGGGCGGATATGATCGTGGTACTGGGATCCGCTCTCGGTGAGACGAGCACTGGCCGTTTCACGCAAGGATTCGACCCCGCAGTGCGTCGCATACGTGTGGATGTGGATGCCTCGCGTTTTCTACGTCCAGGGCATTGTGACGAGACTTGGGCCTGCACCGTGGAGGTTTTTCTCGATGCTCTGCTCGCAAAGCGTTGTCCACCCGCGCGGATGTGGATTTCAGGGGTGTGGTCCTCCGTGGCGGTGGAGTCCGGGGCAGACCCTCGGCTTCGTACCGACCAGGCCATGATCGCCATACACAAACGTTTGCCCGCCGATGCGTTTCATATTCTCGACTGCGGGGACCATACTGGCTTCGGCACCCACTTCCTCCGACTCAATGACAGCGAGGATGCCTGGGTCGAAAATGGCTTTGGGGAACTGGGATCCGGCGTTGCGGCCACCATCGGAGCCAAGGTCGCCTGTCCGAAACGAACGGTTGTGGGGCACTGTGGCGACCAAGGTTTCATGTGCGCGGGCAATGAACTGGCAAACTGCGTACGGGATTGCGTCGCGGTGCTCTATGTTGTTTATGACGACGCTCGCATGGCAGCCGTAGAGATCGGCATGCGAGCGTTGGAGTTGCAATCTCCGAAATTGCGTCTCCATGGTGTCGACCTGGGCGAATGGGCGAAGAGCATGGGTGCTGTGGCCCATACGGTTCAAACCGTTGCCGAGATCGAGAGACTTCCCATAGAGGTATTCGCTCCCCTGCGCCCGACGGTTATCGTCGTAAAGATATCTCAAAACTGTTGTTTTCCCCGCCGCCAGCGCGTCGAGGAGATGGCCCGCGTGGGGACTGGAGATCATTCACAATGAGCCGAACAGAGTCACTCAGCACGCGAGTCGACCGCGTACGCAGTACGTCTTCCGGCGATGACGCGCGGCGAACGAACGGACCAGGCTACGCAATCTTGGGTGTGGGAGAGTATCTTCCGCCACATGTGAGAGACAACAGCTGGTGGGGGCGGAGTGCGGAAACGCGTCGGCCGTCAAGCACATGCATGCCGGATCTCCCCGGTAGTGTCTTTGACGGGCAACGGGGAAGACCCATCGCGGATGACGACGATCTCGCTGCGAGGCAGCGTGTCTTCATGGCACGTTGCGCTGAGGACCGTTTCCGAGGCACGCGAGAGCGACGTGTATGCGGTCCCGACCTGCCGTCATCTACGATGGAGATCCGGGCCGCTCGAGCTGCGCTATCGGACGCCGGGGTCGGCGCTGAGGACCTGGATGCCATCGTGGTCGCATCGATGCCCGGCGACCACTACTGCCCAAACAATGCAACCGCGATTCTGGAAGCACTGGGATGCCGGTCGATTCCGTGTTTCGCGGTAGAAAGTGCGTGCACTTCGTTTCTCAGCGGGCTGGCCCAGCTGCACGGTTTGTTGGCGCTGCATGGCCTCAGGCATGGTCTGATCGTGGTCTCGGTGCAGTACTCACAGTTGACGGCTCCCGACGACCGATTGTATCGTAGTGTCGGTGATGGTGCAGGGGCCGCAGTTGTGGGACCGGTGTCGCCCGGTGATGGTCTCCTTAGTCATGTGCTTCTCGGCCATCCGCAGTGGAGAGATGCGGTGCGCTGTAGCACACGCGACGGCGAGAGGTTCATATCCGGGAGGAGTCCGATTTGGGGGCATACCTGCGACGATACGGCGAGCCGTGAGCTCATCATGAACTGTAGCCGGCTCGCGCGGGACAGCGTGGCGCTGGCACTCGATCGGGCCGGGCTCGACGCGCGGGAGGTGTCACATTTTTTTTGTCACCAGGCCACCGGATGGATGTCGGAAGCCTGCCAGGCGGCCTGCGGGCTCGATTGCGCGCAGCGACACGATACCTTCCCCCGATTCGCCAATATGGGGGCGGCCAATCTCCCCGTGAACATGACGCAGGCCAAGCGCGCGGGGGATCTTCGGCCTGGGGACGTGGTGGCTACCTTTAGCATCGGTATGGGCGTTACGACTGCGGCATCGGTCATGCGTTGGACCTAGACGACCGACCTTCGCTGGTGGCGCGTCGACGCTTGCAAGGAGGTTGGAAGATGGAGACTATCGTTTTCGAACCACATGGATCAGACGTGCCACGACCAAGTTCGACAGCTCTTTCTCGCCGGGGTTCAACTTCGTGCCAGCGATCGCCAGGCGTTCATCGATGAGAGCTGCGGCGAGGACGACCGGCTCCGCCAGGAACTACTGTCCCTGTTTGAGGCAGACTCCGACGCCTCCGAAGTTCTCGACAAGACTGCGGGGGAGCTCAGCGAAGCCTTGCTATCGGCGGGTCCCGACGAGCGGGAAATGGGGCCGTATCGGCTACTCGAGGTGATAGGCGAAGGAGGAATGGGGACGGTGTTCCTCGCCGAGCGCACGGACTTGGAAAACAAAGTCGCGCTCAAAATCCTACGAAACGCGTGGCTATCCCCAGCCCATCGTCGCCGATTCGCAGACGAACAACGCACGCTGGCACAACTCGACCATCATGCCATCGCCCGGCTCTACGACGCGGGCACGATGAAAGACGGAACACCGTGGATAGCGATGGAGTATGTGAATGGCTGCTCCCTGTCCGAATACTGCACGAATCTGGCGCTCGCAGAGTGCCTCGGTTTGTTCGCTCGAGTGTGTGAAGCGGTCCAATACGCGCATACTCGACTCATTGTGCACCGGGATCTCAAGCCTGCGAATATCCTGGTGTCACGGGCTGGTGAGGTGAAGTTGCTCGACTTCGGGATCGCCAAGTCCATCGCGGACGCCCGACCCTTTGCCGAGCAGACGCGAACCATCCTACGCCTCGTCACCCCCGCTTATGCGTCGCCAGAACAGTTGCGCGGAGAGGCGGTCGATGTGCGTAGCGATGTCTACAGTCTCGGGGTGATCCTCTACGAGCTGTTGACGGCACGGTTACCCCGCGACACCAGCGAGGGTGCGACCGCGGACGCAGATAGCGCTTCTGGGGCCGCCGTGCCGTCGCCCGCTTCCTCGGTATCCCCGAAGACGCACGCCTGCCGAGGCCTGGGTCGCGGCACCTGGGCCGACCTCGACGCGCTGTGCGCGAAAGCTTTGAGCCCAACGATCGCGCGACGATACGCCACGGTCGACGCCTTGCACGGGGATGTCGAGCGTTTCCTCCGCGGCGCGCCTCTCGAAGCGAGACCAGACACCATCACCTACCGAGCCGGAAAATTCGTGCGGCGAAATCGAACTTCGTTTGCCGTGTCGCTGGTGGGCGCAGTGGTACTCGCCGCCGTCGGAGTCTCGTACACGGTCCGCATCACGACGGCTCGCAACGAAGCTGTCATCGAAGCAACGCGGGCGAAACGGGTGCAAAAATTGATGCTGAGCTTGCTGACGGGGAACCAGGCCTCGACGGGCGCCGGCAGGGAAATGCGGGTGGTCGACTTGCTCGATCGTGGCGCGCGCGAGGCTGCGCGGCTGGGAGGTGATGTGGAGGTGCAGTCCACCATGTTGAGCACGATCGGCTCCCTTTACCAGAAGCTCGGTGATTTCGATCGCGCCGAAGAACTGCTAGGGACCGCGCTCGAACAGCGGCGACGCGTGCATGGCGAGCCGTCGTTGGAAGTGAGCGAGACGTTGGGTGCGCTCGCCCGCGTGCACCTCGACCGAGAAGACTTTGATGCGGCCGAGAAAACTGCGGGCGCGGCCGTCCGCATGTTGCGAGCGATGGAAGACACCGAACCGGCGACCGTGGCGACCGCGGTGGAACTCCTGGCGAACATCGCCTTGGAACGCGGAGACTACCGGGGTGCGCTGGAGCATCTTGTGCAAGCAGAGCAGCTCGCCCTGACCGCCCCCCGGTCCGACGAGGCCTTGGTGACCATCATCCGCTCGCGGGCGATTGGAGAATACTATCTCGCTCAGCTCGATGAGGCAGAGGCGGATCTCAAACGTGCCACGGAACTTACGATCCGTTTGCGGGGACCAGACCACCCGAACGTGGCCGACGATCTCCTCACGCTCGGTGAGATCGATCGAGAGCGCGAGGACTTCGCCGCAGCCGACGGGCACTATCGTCGCGCGCGAGATATTCTCGAGGCCTGGTACGGTGCGGAGAGTTACGTCACCGCGCGAGCGATGGCCAAGATCGGTCGGAACCTCGGGTCCATGGGCCGGCCCGCGGAGGCTCGAACGGTCCTAAAGGCCGCCATCGAAGTACACAAGCGCACGCTGGGTCCCCAGAGCACAGCTGTCGCTACCGGGATCAACGATCTGGCGGTGATCGAGGGTCTGCTGGGCAACCAGGCCGAAGTCTGGCGCCTCAGCCGGGAGGCCGTCCGGATCTACGAGTCCGTGCATGGTAGCGATCACTATTACGTCGGCGTGGCCAAGGCGAATCTCGCCAGCGTCCTATACGAGGATGGACAGCTTGACGAGGCGGAGCGACTCTTGCGGGAGACCCTTGTGATCTATGCGAAGACCCTCCCGCCGGAAGCACAGGCGGTCGGTATCGCGCGGCTCAAGTTGGGGCGCGTGCTGCTGCTTCAGCAGCGATGCGCCGACGCGGAGGTCGAGACGCTCATCGGCTACCGTTCCCTCGGCGCTTCGCTGCCCCCGGGGAGCGGGTGGTTGCAGACTGCACGCGGAGACTTGGTGAAGATCTACAGATGCACCGATCGTGGGGGCCAGGAGGCGAAGTATCTCGCCGAGCACACGAAATGGAAGGTAGCGAGCGAGGGGTAGGTTGCAGAACGAAGATTGCTGCCGAATCCGCGGTCTGGCGTGGGGCGGGCGTGGCAATGTAAGGTGAGGACGCGTAAGGTGAGGACGCGTGAGGTGAGGACGCGTGAGGTGAGAACGGGTTGTGCGTGGCCATGTGGCATCCGATTGGCCGCTTTTGGACACGGTGTTGCCGCTCGGTATGCGACCGTGCGCAACTCGGGGACCCTAGGGCGAGCATGGCGACAGATCACATAGCGATCGTTGAGGCGGGTTACGATCTCGAGGCCGACGGGGAGCTGTGGCTGCGGGCGGTGGGGGAATCGCTCCTCTCGGCGTTCCCGGACGCGCTGGGCGTCGTGGCGCACTACTACGATCCGATGGATCTGCGAGCATCGATCCTCGATTCGATGATCTATCTCGGCCCGGACTAGGAACTGGGCGACCACATCGTGGCGGGGACGCGCGCCGCGGATGCCTCGCATCTTGCTGCGGCGTACGAGCTCGGCAACGGCCCGTTTTGTCGACCCGCCAGCCTGTTCTACGGCTATGCCAATGGAGCGCTTCCCACGGTCGAGGTGGCGCCACAGTTCGCCGATCCACGCCTCGCTACCTTCGGTGTCAGGGACATGTTCGGCCTCTTTGCCGAACAGTCCGATGGCTATGGATGCATGGTCGCGCCGCTGGTGCCTCGGGTGATTCGTCACTCCAGTCGTAGTGTTTGGATCTGGGAACGTGTGGTCGCGCATCTCGCCAGGGGTCTCCGTCTCCGGCGTGGGTGGGGCGAGCACCGCAGTGCGGGTGGCGGCGGGACGAGGAGTCCGGGCGAAGGTGGAGGGGCCGGAGGAGAAAGAGTGGGAGAAGGAGTGGGAGTGGCGAGCGCGGGGGGGCAAGGGGGCGCCGCATCGCGGAGCGACGACACGGAGAGTCCGCGTGAGCGGATGCGACGTGCGGTCGTGCGGGCAGAGGGGAGCATCGTGCGGAACAACGGGGAGCGCATCGAAGCGGATGCCGTGCTTGAAGCCTGGGAGGGCATCTTGGACGGTACCTGGTCGCTGATCGACCACTTCGCGGAGGGCGGACGGCGTAGACTGGTCGCGTCGCGCAACGATCCGCGCCATTTGGATCCGCGGCGTCTCTCGGCGTCTCTCGGCGGCCGAGCGCCACGTCGTGAACCTCGTGGCGCGAGGTTACGATGTCAAGACCATCGTATACGATCTCGGTCTGACTGCAGGGTCGCGTACAGTAGAGACCCATCTCAACCGCGCCATGCGGAAACTGGGGGTGGCCGATCGAAACCAGCTTGCCCGACTGGTCCTTCCCATGCTGGCTCTGTCTCGGACCCGGGAGAGCCGCGATCCTTGAGTCGAGCCGATTCGACCTGAACAGACGGGACCTGAACAGACGGGACCTGAACGTCATCGGGGTCGCTGCGACTACCTGACGTTCGACGTCGACGCGCGCTTGCGAGTGGGTTCGCGCTCGGTTGGATCGATCAGCTCGGGAGCGATCCAACGTGTTACCAGTTCGTGTTTGGAGCGTACGCCGTGCTCCTCCAAGAGCTTGGCGATGATGCTCGCTGTCTTGTGGAGACTCTTCCCGATGACCTGCGCGATGAACTGATAGGAACGACCCTCTAGAAGGCCTGCGAGCACAAGCTCTCGCGTGTTGTCCCGATTCGGCGAGAAGGCGTGGATCGGATCTACGAAGCTGATGACACGAAGGCCTTCGACCGTATTCTTAGGCGTTGGGCCGGCTCGCGGAGTGGCTGCGCGCCCGGTTTCGGCCTTGGCAGGAACCCCAGTGCGGTGCGGGTCGATGTCGCCAGCGACATCGATGTCGAGGTCGAGGTCGATGTCGAGGTCGAGGTCGAAGGTGAGCTGGTCGACGATCATGGTGCCTCTTGCTCCATCACACCGATCTGTATCACGCCGCAGCGTGCCTCGATGCGCGACCGCTATGTGCTCCGGTTCTCATCTGCTCCCAGTGCTTGTGCGTATTCGACGGGGTTCCGATGGTGTTTTTGACGCAACCGCGTTGGGAGGTGTGATGGGTCACCGCGCGGCATGTCTGGGCGCGGCGGCAGAGAGCGGCAGGAGCGGTAGGAACGGGTGGAACGGGTGGAACGGGTGGAACGGGTGGAGGAAAGTGAATTCGGCCAGAGCAAGCTTCGACGTGTCCACCATGATCGTGAACTCCACCTCAGAGGAGATCTACGACATCCAGGTGCGGTTGAGGGCGCCGGCGCGCGTGAAGCTCAGCAGGACCACCTTCTCCCCGTCGGGTATCTGCCACCCGGCCAACAACTCGTCCACGTGTGTTCCCGGCCAGTTCGCGCTATGGACGATCGATAGCCTTGCTCCAGATGAGCAGATTGTACTGTCTGCGCTGCCCTCTGGCGTGGCAGCGTTCACGGCCGGTGAGTTGGAACTGTTCGAAGCCCATGTGTACGCCGGTGGGGAGCTTGCCGGAGTGTCGGCGGCAATCGTGCGGGTTGGTGAGTAGAATGGGTGTGGCCCCAGTCGCCTTCCCGTAGCTGTGGGTGCCGGTGAGGGGCTGCGGGATTCCATCGATCGAAAACGCATCCACACCCCCGGGAGGCCCACACCACCCATCCGGCGTCCCACTACGTGCCGCAAAACGTCCGATAGGGCCCGAAGTCCGCGGGGGCCGGAGCGGCGTAGCGGGCCCACTCGGGTCGCGCTTCGTAGGGGTTGGACACGGCGTCGAGTAGGCTCTCGAAGATGCTGAAATCCTGTCGTTCAACCGCAGCCGTCAGCGCGTCCTCGGTGCTGTGGTTGCGGGGGATGTAGAGCGGATTGACTCGGTCCATTTGATCGGCGATGGCGGCGTTGGGTATGGGATCACGGTCGAGGCGAGCCCGCCACCTTGTCAACCAGATCTCCAAGTCTGTCGGGCTGCCGAAGAGCGCGGCGACGGGTGTGGCGTGTCCACGCGCGGCGTTCGAGAGATTCCGGAAGACCGAGGTGTAGTCCGCCCGCGCCGCTCGCATCAGAGACAAGAGCTCCTCTGCAAGAGCCCGGTCCTCTTCCCCGGCGTCGTGGTCCTCGCCTTGGGGGTGATCATGGCCCCCTTCCAACGCCCCCGCGCCCGCCAAGCCGAGCTTGCGTCTCATCCCCTGGAGCCACGCCCGCTCGTACATCGCCGGGAACGCTTCGAGTGCCGCCTCGCCGTGGGACACTGCGAGGTCCGACCGGCGGGACGCTTCCGACCCGCGGGACGCCTTCGCCCCCCCTGACGGCTCCGACCCCCCGGCCTCCTCGGCGAGGAGCGGCAACAAGGCCTCTGCGAAGCGAGCTAGGTTCCATCGGGCGATACGGGGCTGGTTGCCGTATGCGTATCGGCCGTGGGTGTCGATGGAGCTGAAGACTGTCTTGGGGTCGTAGGCGTCCATGAATGCGCAGGGGCCATAGTCGATGGTTTCGCCCGAAACGGTCATGTTGTCGGTGTTCATGACGCCATGGATGAACCCGACCAGCATCCATTGTGCGACGAGTTTCGCCTGGGCGTCCGATACGGCGAGGAGCAATTCGAGATAGGGATTGTTCGCTCCCAGGCGATTGGGGTAGTGGCGCGCGAGGGTGTAGTCGGCAAGCTTGCGTAGCTTTGCTTGGTCGCCGCGCGCGGCGAAGTACTCGAAGGTACCGACGCGAAGGTGACTCGCGCCCACGCGTGCCAGCACGGCGCCTGGCAACATGCGTTCGCGCTGTACCAGCTCACCTGTGGTCACGGCACCCAGAGCGCGTGTGGTCGGTACGCCGAGCGCGTGCATTGCTTCGCCGACCAGATATTCTCGCAATATTGGACCTAGCGCGGCCCTGCCGTCTCCGCCGCGGGAGAAGGGGGTGGGGCCGGAACCTTTGAGCTGGATGTCGCGTCGACGATTGTGGACGTCCATGACCTCGCCCAGTAGTAGCGCCCGTCCATCGCCGAGCTGAGGCGAGAAACCGCCGAACTGGTGTCCGGCGTAGGCTTGCGCGAGGGGAGTTGCACCTTCGGGGAGGGCGTTACCGGAGATGAGCGCAGCCGCCTTCTCCGAGGTGAGCTCGTCGGGATGGAGGCCGAGCTCCACGGCCAGCGGCATGTTGAGTTGGATGAGTCGCGGCTCCGCAAAACCGACCGGCTGACAAGGTTCGTAGAAGCCTTCCAACGTGGTGGCGAAGGTGTTGTCGAAATCGAAGAGAGGCGTGGTGGACTTGGACATGACTCGGCTCAGCGTCCCCACAGCTTACCCGACTCTCGCCGCGAGCCGCCGCCGCGATCCGCCGTCGAACGACGACTTGGGGTCAACGAGCCATCGCGGGAATTGACAGGTCGGGGTCGACAAGGATCTCGGCGAGAAGGCGCGCGTTCACGTTGCCACCGCTGAGGATGCTCACGCTCACGCCGCGTTGCGCCACGGGCATCGCCACGGCGGCTGCGGCCGCACCCTCCGCGACCCATCGGTTGTGCATCGCGAGGCGCTTCATCTCGGTCCGCACGTCCTGTTCCGATACGAGGACCGACGCGTCGATCAGATCACGTAGCAGCGGAAACAGCTCATGGGTGATGTAGGGCACGGCCACGCCGTCGCAGATGGTGTTGCACGCCACGTCGACTGGGCCGCCATGCGCCAAGGCGGCGTGTAGCGAGGCGCAACCTTCGGGCTCGACCGCGACGAGCTTCACCTGGGGCCGAAGGGCCTTGATCGCGCTGCCCACTCCAGCGAGGAGCCCACCCCCACCGACAGGTACGAAAACCGTATCGACGGCCGGACAGTCGGCCACAATTTCGAGCCCGAGCGTGGCGTGTCCGGTGATCACATCGAGGTCGGTCCACGGATGGATAAAAGCGTAGGGGTCGTCCCGCCAGCCCGCTCCACGCATGTAGCGAAACACCTCAGCGCGGGGTATCAGCACCGGCTCGCCACCCCATGCCCTCACGGCTTCGACTTTCTCCGCCGGTGCCGTGTCGGGCATGATGCTGCGGGCGGGCACGCCAAAGTGCCGACCTGCCCATGCGACGGCTTGTGCGGTATTGCCAGCGCTGACGGTGCTCAAGCCGCCGGCGCGCCGCGTCGGCCCCATTTGCATTGCGGCGTGCAGGACACCGCGTAACTTGAACGAGCCGATGGGCTGGTGCACCTCTGGCTTGATCCAGATCTCCCCCGAACCTCCGTTGTACCGGACGAGCGGAGCGTGCACCACGAGTTCGCCGATCTCCCTTGCCGCGTGGCGGATCTCTTCGAGCGTGGGGCGTCGGGGTTTCACGTGAAGTGGAGATCACCTGTGGCCCGCAACATGGACCGGGGCCGCCTTGTCGGGGAGAGCCGTGGCGTCGGGAGGGGAGAACCTGGTGTCCTCCCGGGCTCCACATCCTCCCGGGCTCCATCCTCCCGGGCTCCAGAGATGGTGCGGCTCCAGCTACCGGCCCTGGGGCGGGTCGACCACGCTTGCGAGCTGAAAACCCGTCATGTCGGAGTAAGTGTAAGGATCGACCAGTCCATCGAAGGTGCTCATGCCCCCAGTCTCCGGGTTGATGCGGTATGCTCGAGTATCACCCTCGTAGGACACGCCCCATACGTTTCCATCGAAATCGATGCTCACGCCGTGTGTATGGCTGGGAAGCTCGATTTCTTTGACGATGGCGAGGGTCTCGATATCGACGCCGAGCATCACGAATGTGGAGAGTGCACTGACTTTTTGCACATCGAACCAAAGTCGCTTCTCTGCGTCCACCATGCACCCACCCATGTCGGCTACGTACTCTATCGGGATAGTGACACGATCCCACTTTTCCGTGGACGGCGTGAAGCGTAGGACGTCATAACCGCAGATCCACACGCTGCCGGTGGGGTCTACCGTGATGCCGTAGGCGTCGTAGGGCGCCGGCCACACGTCCACGGACATGTCGTCACGCGTAACTCGGACGAGCCAACCGTTGCCCAGGTTGGTGAACCAGAAGTTGTTGTCACCGTCTACGGCGCCCCCGTACGCGCCGTAGGGGAAAACGCCCCCGGAGGCCGGGAGCAGGAACTGGGGGGGGATCGCAACTTGTTCGATGACGTCGCCAGTGTCACCATCCAACAGGAGTACATCTACATCGCCTCCCGCTGCGCGAATTCCCGTGACCCACACGTTTTCTCGATACGACGCGTCGGCGTCGACTTGTTCGGCCGTCCATGCGACGGCGCGCTGGCTAGCGTACTCTGGAAACTCCGCATACCACGCCACGCATTCCTCGTCCTCCCACGCCAAAAAATTCGCACTTGTTGCGGTGTCGATTGTGCCGTTTCCATTTTTGTCTTCGCAGCGTTTTGAGTTGGCGAAGATCTTGACGATGCCGCCTGCCCGGTTGGCTACGGCGACGTTGCCTCCCACGCCGACCGAGGTCCGCGATGGGTCGCCGGCTTCGTCGGGCCGCGTGATGAAACGACCTTCCTCGATCATTGTCCGAGTGTCTACCTTCGAAACGGTGCTTTGGGAGGAGTTCGCTATCCAGATGTAGCCCCGGAATACTTCGTCTTCGTCCGGCGTGACCTCGTCCGGACCGTCTCCGATGTCGAATTTTGGCTGATCATCGTCATCGTCATCGTCATCGTCATCGTCATCGTCATCATCGTCATCGTCGTCATCGTCATCGTCATCGTCATCATCGTCGTCATCGTCGTCATCGTCGTCATCGTCGTTGCTATTGCCGTCGTCATTACTATTGCCGTCGCCGTCGCCGTCGCCGTCGCCGTCGCCATCGCCGTGACCCGGACCATCGCCGGCACCGGCACCGGGCGGGGTGTTGAAGTTCGGAATTTCGCCAGGAGACTCCTCGACCGGTCCTGCGCTATTACCGCATGCGAGCGTGATGGCGATGCACGCAAACAGCGAGTGAGGAAGATGGCGGGGTGGGGATGACGTGGGCATGGCGAGTTTCCGATACGAATGCGATCCTGAACGGCGAAAAAGGTCGGAGGGCACCACCATTCACGGACGTCTGTGACCGAAACCATAGCGTCCCGTATGGCCAATGAAAAGCCTCGATATGTGACAAAAACCCGATGTGTCGTCCGGGACGTGATCGCGGGTACAGCGGGGGCGCGGGTTGTCTCCAGAGTCCCGTCCCTGCGAGGGCGTACGCCTGGGATCTCGACGTGCCGGTTACAAGCCGAAGGTGAAGACACCGTGGGTGCCAGGCAACCCCGCAGACCTTGCGGCGGGTGATGTTAGGCGGCACAGCAGGTGAATGCCTGGTGCGGCGCCTGTCGCGGATTCCAACGACCGGTCGGTTCGTGCAACTTCGTTGGCCCTAGCTGCCGTTGTCGCGGGCGTGGGCTTCAACCTCGCTCCATACGCGGAGCGCGTTGGCTCCTGCGAGTTTTTCGATGTCGCTTTCGCTGTACCCGCGCGAGAGCAGCACCGCGAACAATCTGGGATAGGCTGCCACGTCCTTGAGACCCTTGGGAAGCGAGTCACCGACTCCGTCGAAGTCCGAACCCAAGCCCACGTGTTCGATGCTCGCCAGCCCGACTGCATGATCGATATGATCCGCCACATCCTCCACGGTGGCGAAAACGCGGGGATGACGTTTGTAGTACGCCTCCTTGATTGGGTCGGCTTCGTCGCTGTCGCTGTCGAGCTGGCGAGCCGCGAGCAACCGACCGATCTCTTCCCTCGCGGATTCGCGGGCGACGCGGGCGCGCTCTAGGATGAAGCTGGAGCCGAAGTTGATCTGCAGCACGCCTCCGTTGTCCCGCAGCCGCTGGATCATCCCGTCGTCCATATTGCGCTCCCAGCCTGGCGTGAAATGCCGACAGGAGGAGTGGGAGGCGATCACGGGAGTCTTGGTGATCTCCATCACATGTCTGAATGCGTCGTCCGAGATGTGGGAGACGTCGATCATCACGCCCACTCGGTTCATCTCGGCGACGACGGTCTTCCCGAAGGCGCTGAGGCCCTTGTGCGTATGTCGGTCGTCGTAGGACGAGTCGCTGATATGGTTGTCCTTGCTGTGCGCGAGTGTGATGTATCGGATACCCCGCTGGTGAAAATAAGCGATATTCTCCAGCTTGCCTTCGAGAGGGGCCCCGTTCTCCATGCCCATGGGGAGCGAAATTTTCCCGGCGGCGAAGTTGATCCTCACGGCCTGCGGGGATGGGGCCAGCGCGAACGTGTCGGGCCATTTGTCGGCCCAGCCCCGCACTAGATCGATCAGCGCATCCGCGTGCTTCTTGGCCCCGTTGTTTTCGTAGGAGGCGGGGGTGTAGATCGACATGAATGGCGCGTTGAGACCGCCGCGTTGCGCGCGCGGCACGTCGAAGTCGCCGTCCGCCGTGGCCGTGGAGATGTCGATCGGTTGCCTACCGGGTTGGCCGGCCTCTGACACGCGCATGGGCACGTCGATGTGCCCGTCCACGATCAAAAAACGGTGCGCGAGTTCTTGGGCCTTTCGGGCCAGCGACTCGGGGTCGAGCGCGGGCCGTGGGCCTGGTGGAGACGCGGGAGACACGGTTTTGGCGGACGGATCTGTCGGGGATCCCGGGCGGGGAGACGGCGGTTGCTCCCCCGGGAGCGATGTGCCTCCGCGGTCGCAAGTGATGGCCTGGAGGACGGAAAGGCATGCGATCAGCGTCGGAATTGCGAGTTTCACGAGGCGCGCACGTTCGCATGTTCGGTAGGACGGGAAAAGCGTTTCGGTCGCCGGGCCCGGCGACCGCGTGCCACAGGCTGTCTCGATCGGTATCGTGTGGAGAGGCGCGTGCCCATTGCATGCCCGGGCCCGCATGTATGCGCCCGCATGTGTGCGCCGGATCCCCGTACCCACGTAGTGAGTCGCCCGTCCGAGCAATTCATCGCGTGAGCACGGTCGCGGCTCGGGCCGGCGGTGGCGAGAAAACTCGTGTACCCCCCCGACCCGGGGGCGGCCGCAGTGGTGGTCTTTGGCTGGACAATCCTCTAAGATCAAAGAGATATGACCTACGTTAGCAAGTCCGCTTGTCCATGGCTGTTGTGCGCGTCGATCGTGTTCGCAGTGGGCGGTTGCGGCGACGATACGCGCATCCCCGCGCCGCCTGACGACGGGATCGGCGCGGACGACGACGACGATGGAGATGATGATGATGATGATGACGATGACGATGACGATGACGATGACGATGACGATGACGATGATGACGGAGAGTCGAAGCTAGACATCGGAGGCGTCGGCACGGGTAGTCCCGTGACGGATGGCGATCACGAGTCGGAGGGCTGCAACGACGTAGATTTCTTGTTCGTCGTGGACGACTCGAGCAGCATGCTCGATGAGCAGCAGAATCTGGCGAATTCCGTACCCGATTTCATTGTCCGCATCCGAGAATTCCTGGAACTGACCACGTTCAATCTTGGGGTGACGAGTACCGAGGCGTACCCGCTCAGCCCTCCGGGGTGCGATGTGCTCGGCGGCCTGGTCACGGCGGCCCCTGCTGGCCCTTGTGGACCCTACGAGAGTGGTCGCAACTATATGAACCAAAAAGACGACCTGGCGCAAACGTTCGCCTGTGCCGCGAGTCTCGGCAACGAGGGGAACAGTGATGAGCGACCGATGGAGGCCATGGTGCGGGCGTTAGGGGCGGAACTAGGGGCGGAAGACGCCTGCAATGAGGGTTTTGTGCGGAAAAAGGCGCTCTTGGTGGTGGTCGTCGTCACCGACGAGGAGGACGATCAAACCGAGATGCCGGGGTGGGGGTCGCAAGGAGATCCCGAAAGCTGGCACGATGCGGTGATCGAGGCCAAAGACGGCACTGCCGAAAATGTGGTCGTACTCGGGCTGGTGGGCACGGCCGAGCCGAATGACTGTCCGCCGTGGGACGGGTCCGGCAACGGAGCGCAGCAGAGTTTCCGAATCGGCGAGTTCGTGGATCTCTTCGGTAGCCATGGGGTGCTGGGGGACGTGTGTGCGGCCAACTACGGTCCTTTCTTCGACAGCGTTGTGAAGGTTATCGAAGACGCCTGCGGGGATTTCATTCCGCCCGAGTAGCTCGATTCGCCCGGACCGCTCGAGTAGCGATACCGAGGTCCGCTGTGCGGCCGTTCGGCGGGGGGGAGTTCACGCAGCGAATCGCGCACGAGTGACGCTCGGCTGCGATGTCGATAGCCATGGCGGCGCTGCCATGGGTGTGGTAACTCCTGTCGTCACGAGCCCTATGGATCAGTGGATCCCTGCGTTCATATTCCTCGCGCTGTCCGCATTTGTGGGCGCGGGCATGCTCGTTGCCGCGAGGGTGCTGGGCGTGAGATCCCAGCGTGCCGAACCGCTGAAGGCGACTACCTATGAGTGCGGTGAGGAGCCCGAGGGCACGGCGTGGCTACGTTTTCATCCCCGGTACTATGTGGTGGCGCTGGTCTTCGTAATCTTCGATGTCGAAGCTGCGTTCCTGTTCCCCTGGGCGCTGTCGATCGAGGCCGTAGGCGGTCTCGCCATCGTCGATATGACCATCTTCGTGGCGATCCTGATGTTGGGGTGGGCCTACGCGATCCGCAAAGGAGCGCTGAAGTGGCAGTAGACGAGGGCGAACGTTCGTTTCGGCACCCGTTGTTCGAATTTATGGCGCGCATGCCCGGCCTCGACGTCGCCACCACGACGGTCGACAAACTGCTGACGTGGGGAACAACGAACTCGCTCTGGATGTTCCCCATGGCCACAAGCTGTTGTGGCATCGAATTCATGGCGGCTGCGGCGAGTCGGGTCGACCTCGATCGTATGGGCACGATCTTGCGGGGGACGCCGCGACACTGCGACGTGATGGTGGTGGCGGGCACAATCACCGTCAAGATGGCGCCCCGGGTCAAGAAACTGTGGGAGCAGATGCCGGAACCCAAATGGTGTGTGGCCATGGGATCCTGTGCGATTTCCGGCGATTTTTACCGAGACATCTATGCGGTCGTACCCGGGATCGACACTTTTTTGCCCGTGGATGTCTATGTGCCCGGCTGCCCGCCCAACCCCGAAGAGCTGATGCATGGTCTGCTGCGGTTGCAGGAGAAGGTACGATTGGTGCGCGCGGGCAAGTGGAGCGACCAGGAATCTCGTCCAGCGCCGCACGAACACCTTCGGGCACCCAGTATCCCCCGGCTGACGGATCCCGATCGCGACAAAGACCTGAGCGCGCAGCAGGTGGCGTCGGCCGATGGTTTGGGGTTCGCCGACGAGATGAATCTTGTGAAGATTCGGACAGCTACGCGTAGCACGCCCCCGAAGACGGAAGAAGACCCATGATCGGTGTGGTGCACGACGAGAGGGTCGTCAGCTTACTCCGCGACCGGTTTGAAGTCGCTGGTTTCCCGGACGATGCCCCGCCGCTCGTGGGCGCCGCGCATCATCTCGCGCTGGCGCGAGCGTTGCGAGACGAACTCCAGTTCCGGCTCTTTGGTTTCGTTGTGGCCAGCCATTGGCCCGGGAAGCCGGCCAAGAAGGAGGGTGAGTCCGGCGTTGCCGAGGCCTTCGAACTCGCATACGGGTTACGTAGTATCGGCAAGGGCAGCGGGCTCGCCGTGTGGCGGCTGTGTTTGGCCGCAGGTGAGCACGCGCCGTCGCTCGTAGAGCTGTTCGCCGGGGCAGATTGGCAAGAGCGCGAACAGTTCGACCTTGTGGGTGTCCGTTTCAAAGGGCACCCGGATCTTCGACGGTTGATGATGCCAGAAGATTGGGAAGGCTTCCCCTTGCGCCGCGATTACCCCATCAATACGCCCTGTCCGCCATGGAGGTGAGGTGAAATTTTCCACAGCCACCGCCACAGTTGCAGATCCGTACCTGGATATCTCGACCTACGAGGCCGATGCGGACCTTATGGTCTTGAACCTTGGGCCACAGCACCCCTCCACACACGGGGTGTTCCGTATCAAGCTCTATCTCGATGGCGAGGTCATCGTGAAGGCCGTGCCCTATCCGGGGTTCTTGCATCGCGGAGTGGAGAAGCTGTGCGAGAAGCTGACCTACACCATGATGACGCCGATCATCGACAAGAACGACTATCTGTCGCCGATGATGAACGAGCAGGCCATCAACATGGCCTTTGAAGACCTGCACGGGAGTGCCGTCCCACGTCGTGCCAAGTATCTTCGGACGATCTTCGCTGAACTCCAGCGGGTGGCATCCCACCTGGTGTGGTTGGGGACGTTTGGGGTTGACCTCGGCGGAGCGCTTGGCGGCGGCACGACACTGTTCATGCACTGCTTCCGCGAGCGGGAGATGATTTTGGACTTGTTCGAAGAGGTGACCGGTTGCCGCTTCCACTACAACACACACATGGTTGGGGGTAACCGGCACGATATTCCTGCAAAGTGGGCGAAGGGTGTCCACCGTGTAATTGGCGTGATCGCGGAGCGCATCGACGAATACGAAATCCTTCTTACCTCGAATAAGATGTTCGTGGATCGCACCAAAGGGGTGGGGGTGATCGATGCAGAACTGGCTCTGTCGCTGGGCATCACGGGTCCCATCTTGCGGGCAGCGGGTGTCGACCACGATCTTCGTCGTGACGCGCCGTATCACGCCTATGACGAGGTCGACGTGCGGGTCGCGGTGGAGACGGCGGGGGACTGCCAGGCCCGAGCGATCGTGCGCATTTTGGAGATGCGAGAGAGCCTTCGGATCGTCGGCGAGTTGATTGACAACGTGCCGGAGGGGCCGATCAACGGCTATCGACCCACCAAGACCCCGCTTCAGGTCAAGATCACCAAAGGGCAGGGCTACGCCTGCTTGGAAGGACCTCGCGGCGAGCTCGGTACGTACGTGATCGCCGGCGGGGATAACCGGGGTGCGTCACCGTATCGGCTCAAGATCAGATCACCGAGCTTGCACGCGATGTCGTGCCTACCCTATGTGCTTCCCGGGCTGACAGTGAGCGATACCATAGCGACATTCGGCTCGCTCGATCCGGTGATGGGTGAGGTGGACCGGTGAACATCTGGCTCCACGGCGCGATCTATAGCGTGCTGATCGCCAATGTGCTGCTGACCATGACCGCCTGGTCGATCTGGTTCGAGCGCAAGTTCTCTGCCAGAATGCAGAGCCGAGTTGGGCCGACCATCGTGGGGCCGATGGGACTGCTACAGCCCATCGCCGACGCTATCAAGCTGCTTCAGAAGGAGAGCATCGTACCCGACAAGGCCGATCGCGCGCTGTTCAACCTGGCGCCGCTCCTCACCTTGTTGTTCTCTCTCGGCATTGCCGCGGTGGTTCCCTTCTCACCCGAGGTCATCGCCGCCGATTTGGACGTGGGTGTGATCTTCATCCTGGCGATGGGGGGCATGATGGTGTTTCCGGTGTGGATCGCCGGGTGGGCGAGCAATAATAAATATGCCCTTCTCGGAGGCATGAGGGCCGTGGCCCAGGGCATCTCCTACGAGATTCCCCTGGTGCTCGCCGCATTGGTGCCTGTCACCTTGGCGGGATCGATGAGCCTGAGCGACATCGTTCGCCATCAAATCGAGCATGGCTGGTACATTTTTTGGCCCCCGGGCCCGGGCTTGTTTGCGTTTGTACTGTTTTTTGTCGCGTCGTTGGCGGAGGCGAATCGCATCCCCTTCGACATCCCAGAGGCGGAGAGCGAGCTCGTCGCGGGGGTGACCACCGAATACACGGGTATGAAGTTTGGTCTGTTCTACCTGGCCGAGTACCTGCACACGCTGATCTCCGCCGCTGTCGGTGCCGCACTGTTCCTCGGGGGCTGGGATGGCCCCTTCGCCCCCGGGCTCCACTGGATGGTGCTCAAGACCCTGTTGCTGTTCGGGCTGGTTTTTTGGGTCCGCTGGACTTTGATCCGGATCCGGATCGATCAACTCATGAGCTTATGTTGGACATGGCTTGTGCCTGCCGGTCTTGTGCTTGTGATGGCCGCCGCGCTCTGGAAATGGGGCATGGCTGGGAGCTGATGGGGTATTTCGCAGACAGTTTCCGCGCGTTGTCGTTTACGATGCGAAGTGCATTTCGCCGGCCGTCGACCGTGCACTATCCGGTGGAGAAGCGCGAAAGGGCCGAGCGCTATCGCAACAGTTTCGCCTTGTTGCACGATGGTAACGGTGAGGAGCTTTGCATCGGCTGTGACGCCTGCGCCAAAATATGTCCTTCGGATGTGATCACCGTGGTCGCGGGGCCCAAAGCAGTGTCACCCGCTACCGGCAAGAAACGGGGAACCTGCACCGACTTCTCGCTCGATTTGAATGCGTGTATCTATTGCGAGCTGTGCGTGCAAGTTTGCCCGACCGATGCCATCGTGATGTGCCGCACGCCAGAGCAACCGAGCTATTATCGCGAAGACCTGCTACTGACCATGGACCGGCTCTATCATAACGAAGAAAAACGGCCACTCGCATGGGGCACGGGCAGCTTGCTGCGCGCGATGCAAGATCCGAAGCGCGGCGAGCCGAAGAAGCAACCCAAACAGGTGGCCAAGAAGGAGCCGGGCAAGGAGCCGAGGCAGGCATGATCGAACAGGCGATCTTCGCGTTCGTGGCGAGCTGTATGCTCTACTCCGGCCTCCAAGTGGTCCACGGTCGCAACCTCGTGCACGCCGTCTTGTGGCTTGGCGTCACGCTCTCGCTCACCGCGCTGCTCTTCTTGCTGCTGCGTGCTCCTTTTTTGGCGGGGATCCAAATCCTACTCTACGCGGGGGGCGTGGTCACGCTCATGCTCTTTGGAATCATGCTCACGCATCGTCACGGCGGCGTGCACGTGGAGAACCAGCAGGGACGAAAGTTGCGGGGTGCGTTGGCAGCAGGCGCCCTATTTGCCTTGATGTCGGGCGCCATTTGCACGACGGGGGCGCTGCCACATGGAGGCACCGCGGTGGTATCGGCTGCCGAGATCGGGCAAGCGTTTCTGACCGATCACCTGCTGGCGTTCGAGGTCCTCTCGCTTTTGTTGTTGGCGGCGATGGTGGGTGCGATCGCCCTGGCGCGTCGCAGCGATTACGGCGAGGTGGTTTCGGGTCCGGCGGGGCGGGGCGTTCGATGATTCCGCTCCACGCGTATCTGTTGCTTGCCGCCGCCTTGTTCACGCTGGGCGTGTACGGCCTGCTCACGCGGCGCAACGCGGTGGGCATCTTGATCTCTGTCGAGCTGATGGCCAACGCCGTCAATATCAACTTGGTCGCGTTCTCCTGGGCGCACGGGGGCACGGTGGGGCAGGTTTTCGCGCTCTTTGCCATGGCCGTGACGGTGGCCGAGGTTGTTGTTGGCCTCGCGCTTGTCATTCTTTTGTACCGTTCGAGAAAAGACGTGCTGGTCGACCAGGCCCGCGATTTACGCCACTGATCCGCTCTCCCACCCGCTCGCCTCGGTTTCATGTCCGCACCCACCCCCTTCCACTGGGGCCTCATCGCCCTTTTGTTCCCCCTGGTAGCTGCCGCTTTGATCGGGCTTGTCGCACCGTTGCGTCGCGCAGGTATGCCCGCCGCCCTGGTGTCCATCGCGGCCGCGCTGACGTCGTTGCTGGCCTCGGCGGTGCTGCTCGCCGGTCAGATTGATGATCCGTCTCGTGCGGTGGTTGAGGTGGTTGGGTGGCTCCCGGTCGCGGGATCCACGATGGCGGAGGTCGGACTGCGGCTCGACGGAATTTCCCTATCGATGCTGCTGATCGTGACCGTGGTGGCAACCTGCGTACAGGTGTTCTCTCTCGGCTATATGGCCGACGAGCCACCGTCGGCTTTCGGGCGCTACTACGGCTTTCACTCGCTGTTCATCTTCAGCATGAACTTGTTGGTACTCGCGCCCAATCTGTTGCAAGCTTTCGCAGGCTGGGAGTTGGTCGGGCTCACAAGTTACCTTCTGATCGGGTTCTACTACCGCAAACCGAGCGCAGCCAAAGCGGCGGTCAAGGCCTTTTGGGTCACCAAATTCGGCGACATGGGTCTTCTGCTCGCCTTGGTATTTCTTTTCGCCCAAACGGGCGCTTTTTCCTGGGACGTGACCTTGTCCGGCGGGTGGGCCGTTGTCATCACGGCGCTTGTCTTTTTCGCCGTCGTCGGCAAGTCCGCCCAATTCCCGCTGCACGTGTGGCTCCCCAATGCCATGGAAGGACCCACGCCCGTTTCGGCGTTGCTTCATGCCGCGACGATGGTCGCCGCCGGGGTATTTCTGGTCGTGCGCCTCGATCCGCTATTTGTGCAGGCGCCGGAGACCCAGATGGCGATGGCTTGGATCGGGGCGTTTACCGCGTTGTTTGCGGCTGTGATCGCTGTCGTTCAAAAGGATATCAAACGTGTGTTGGCCTACTCCACCTGTTCGCAGCTGGGTTATATGATTTGCGCGCTGGGTGCCGGATCGGTCATGGCGGCATACTTTCACCTGACGACCCACGCTTTTTTCAAGGCGCTCCTCTTTCTCGGTGCGGGGAGCGTGATTCATGCCGTGCACAGCAACAATCTCGCCGATATGGGCGGGCTGTGGCGCAAGATGAGACTGACGGCGGTCACGTTCATCATCGGGGCGCTGGCCCTGGCCGGTGTTCCCGGGCTTGCAGGGTTCTTCAGCAAGGACTTGGTTCTCGAGGCCGTGCATGAGCGCGGGCTGTGGCTGCCATGGCTCGCATTGCTGGCGGCGGCCTTTCTCACCGCCTTCTATATGGGTCGCGTGGTCTTCCTCGCGTTTTTCGGCACACCCTCCAAGGCGGCCGAGCACGCACACGAATCTGGGCCGACGATGGCCCTGCCTCTTGTGGTGCTCGCGGTCGGGTCGGTGGGCGCCGGCTACTTTGGGAGCTCGTTCGCCGAGCTGTATGGCGCGAGTTACAGCTTCCACATGGGCCTATCGGGCATTGTTGCCACCTCTTTGGGCCTTGCCGGGCTTGGACTCGCCTGGCTCGTGTACGGCAGGCGATCCCTACCCGAGTCGAGTTTCGCCTTCCTGGCGCCCATCGGTAAGTTAGCGGAATCTGCTCTTCTCGACAGGATGTACACCTTCATGTTTCGCCGGGTATTGCTCGTGCTCGCTGGCCTGATCGGATGGTTGGATCGCTATGTCGTGGATGGCCTGATCAATGTGATCGGATGGGCTGCCATAGAGGGGGGCCGACGGCTGCGCCGGGTCCAGACGGGGAACGTGCAGGACTACACCTATGCTGTGGTCGTGGGTACGATACTCTTCGTTATCTGGGGGTTGTGGCCATGATCGGGATCCTTAGTACGCTTGTTGCCGCACCATTTCTGGCTGCTGTGGTGTTGTTGCTTGTCCCCGATCGCGCTCGCTTGCTTGTGCGCCTGATCTCGCTCACAGGGGCGGGCGTGGCCTTGGCCTTGAGTGTTCGGGTCGCGGCGGACTACGACCTGGACGCGGGTGGGTTTCAGATGCCTGAGCTGTATCCCCTTGTGCCGGCGATGGGCATCGACCTGCGTCTGGCGGTAGACGGATGGGGCGTTTCGCTGTTGTTGTTGACGGGGGTCATCATTTTCGCGGGGGTGTTGGCCTCGTGGACGGTGAAAGAACGATCGAAGGATTTCTTCATCCTACTCCTTGTGCTCGTCGCCGGTGTGTGTGGTGTATTTGTCTGCCAAGATTTGTTCGTATTTTTCTTGTTTTACGAAATCGCCGTGTTGCCGATGTATCTTCTCATCGGGATTTGGGGCAGCAGCCAGGGGGTGACGGAGGCTGGTCCTTTTCGCTACGTGTGGAAGTTGTTCGACATCGGTGGTCGGGAGTACGCGGCGATGAAGCTCACCTTGATGCTCCTGGTGGGATCCGCGGTGCTTCTGGTCGGGATCCTCGCCATGTACTTCGCTGCCGGCGGAACCACCTTTGACATGGAGGTGCTGGGTGCGACCGCGTACCCGCGGGACATGCAGTTGTGGGTGTTCCCGTTGTTGTGGCTCGGGTTTGGGAGCCTGGCGGGTGTCTTCCCGTTTCACACTTGGTCCCCCGATGGCCATGCGTCGGCCCCCACTGCCGTGTCCATGCTTCATGCTGGGGTGCTCATGAAACTCGGAGCCTTCGGCGTGATGCGCGTTGGCATGATGATGGTACCGGAGGGCGCCGTGTATTGGGCACCGCTAGTGGGAGGCGTGGCGGTGGTCAATATCGTCTATGGGGCCCTGTCCGCCATGAGCCAGCGCGACCTCAAGTACATCATCGCCTATTCTTCCGTGAGCCACATGGGGATTGTGATGCTGGGCGCGGCGACCTTGACGGTGAACGGTTGGAACGGTGCCGTGTACCAGATGTTCGCTCACGGCATCATGACGGGGCTCTTCTTCGCCCTGGTCGGGATCATCTATGAGCGCGCCCACACGAGATTTATCCCCTCGATGGGAGGATTCGCCAAAGTGATGCCAGGCGTGGCGGTGTTCTTCACGCTGGCCGGCCTTTCGTCGCTGGGCATGCCCGGCACGGCGGGGTTTGTGGCGGAGCTCATGGTCTTTCTTGGCGCTTGGGAGAGCGCATCTCCGTGGTGGACCATCCCCGCAATTTTGGGAGCGTTCCTTACCGCGATCTATGTGCTGCGAGCGGTTCGGGGCATCTTTTGGGGGCCTGGGCCGGACCCGGCTTTTGAGGACCTCGCGGACGCTCGGGGCACGGAGTGGGGGGCGTTGGTTGTTTTGGGGGCGGCGCTGGTGCTGTTTGGGTGTTGGCCGGGGTTGATCGTGGACTTCATCGACCGGGTGACACCGGGTTACCTGGGCGTCCTTACGCAAGGGGTGGTGCCATGAGCGTAGAGATCGCGCCGCTGTATCTCGATGTAGGGCTCGGCGCCGGCGCCTTGATGGTGCTGGTGGTGGATCTCTTCTTGCCGACGGTAGCCAAGCGAGGACTCGGCTATCTGACTGCATTGATCCTCGCGGGGCTGCTCGCGGCTTCCTTCTTCATCGACACCGAGGGTGTTGCGGTGTTCGGAGCCTACCAGGGTAGTGCGTGGACAACGTTCTTCAAACGCATGTTCCTAGCTGCGGGCGTGCTCGCAGCGTTGGGTAGTATCGACCACGTGGCGCAGCACCACCGCCATCGACAAGGGGAGTACTACCTGCTGTTGTTGTGCTCGTTGTTGGGCATGACGCTGCTGCCCGGTGTGCGTGACCTCGTACTCCTCTTCGTCTGTTTCGAGCTCATGGGCATCCCCCTCTACGTCTTGGCGTCCTACGGCAAGAATGATATCGAGGGAACGAAGGCGCCCACCGGTCCCGAGGCCGGACTCAAACTATATATCGTGGGCACGGCGAGCACGGCGATCACCCTTTTTGGGCTTTCACTCATTTTCGGCATGACGGGCACCACGGCCATCGCCGGCATCGGTTCCGCATCCGCTTCGCCACTGTTGATACTGGGTTTGCTGATGGTGCTCGCGGGCATGAGCTTCAAGATTGGTGCGGTTCCGTTTCACTTCTGGGTGCCCGACACCTACCAGGGGGCACATACGCCGTTTGTCGCGTTCCTTTCGGTCGCGCCGAAGATCGCGGCTTTCGGCGCTCTGGCGGTGATCTTTCTCGATGGCTTGGCTACGCAGCAAGATCGCTGGCTTCCGATCGTCGTGGCTGTGTCGCTGGTGACCCTTGTGGTGGGGAACCTGAGCGCACTGGTGCAGGACAACGTGAAACGCCTACTGGCCTTCTCGGGGGTCGGCCATATCGGTTATATGCTGATGGCCTTTGCTACGGCGGACGCGTACGGGCTCGGGATGCTGCTGTTTTATTGCGCGGGCTATTTGGTCACAAATATCGGCACGTTTCTCGTCGTCGAGGCCGTGGCGGCGAGCGGTGGAGACGACTCGATCTCCAGCTATAACGGGCTGGCCCGCCGATCGCCCTACCTCGCGCTGGCCATGCTGTTGTTCTTGCTTTCCCTCGCCGGTATTCCCTTTGTGATCGGGTTTTGGGCGAAGCTCAGCGTATTTATGGCGGCGTGGAAGGCGGGCCTCTATTTGCTGGTCGTCGTCGGCGCCGTGCTCGCTGTGCTGGCGTTGTTCTACTACCTTCGCGTGGCACGTGCGATGTACATGGAGCCACCCGGTAATCTGCCGATCCCGCGTGGGTCGGTGAGCCTCCAGCTTGCCATCGGCATCTGCCTCGCCGCAGTTGTGTTGGCGGGCCTGTGGCCGGGACCTGTGGTGGACGCAGCACTTGACGCGGCGCGCTCTTTCTTCGCTTGAATGCAGTGGGAGCGGGGTTCGCTCGGCCCCCGCGGTTGGGTTTCTCTTTCTACGGGAGCGTGGGTACGGGCACTCCGATGGATCCGGTCACTCTGGCGGGTCGATCGTTTTGCACGTCTGCTCGATGGCCTCAAGCAGCGTGGTCCCCAACAGTTCGCTCATCCAATCGGCGGTCTGCTCTGGAGTACCGGCGGATTGGAGGGGCGTTGCCGAAACCGGTCGCGTCAAGCTGTCAAAAAAAGAACTCAAGGGACGTGTGCCGTCGCAGGCACCCACGTCGACGAAACCGCCGGCGACGATGCAGTCCACGCCGCCGCAGGCCGACTTGGCGGCCACAAGTCGCTGGAGCGCGACTTCGCTCGCGTCGGCTCCCTCGATGTCGGGCGGGGTCTGGTCGGGCTCGTCGGTGATGAAAAAAGCGACGAGCACGGTGCCCTTGTCTCGGATGAAGCCGCCGTTGGCCGCCTCGTTGACCGGGTCTGTCAGCCAGGCCAAGGGCGCGAGCAGCATTTCGATATTCGACCCCTCGGTGCCGATGGCGGCGGCCTCTTTGAACCACGCGGACAGATCGGCGAATTCGGTGTCGGTCGCATCCATGTCGATCTCAAAGTAGGGCCGTCCGCTCGGTGGCGTGAAGAGCCGGCCCTGGGCGCCGTTGCGGCCGGAGTCTTGATCCTCCGCCGTGACGTAGAACGTGGTGTAGTCGGCGAAATCATCTCCGCTGAATTCGCAGGTACCGTCGTCGTTCTCCTTCTTCATGCCTACGGACGAGTAGCCCATTTCCGTGCTCGTCACGCCCACATGCAAGTTTGTCGCCGGTGGCAACGTGTCTCGGAGCGCTTCGATGAAACGGGGAAAGGTCAGCCCCAACGCCCGCTGGCTGTTCGCCATCGAGAGGGAGTTGTCGATGACGAACAGTAGATCGACATCACATTGCCGTGTGGGGTCGACATTCGATGCACCGCTGGGCGCGCCACCGATGTCGAATTTTGGAGCGCCGCTGTCCAGATCGTCGTCGTCGTCGTTGTCGTCGCTGTCGTTGTCGCTGTCGTTGTCGCTGTCGTTGTCGTTGTCCGGATCGTCGTCACCGTTGTTGTTGTTGTTGTCGTCGTTGTCGTTGTCGTCGCTCTCGTCGCTGTCGCTCTCGTTGTCGTCGCTCTCGTCGTTGTCGTCGTTGCTCTCCTCGTCATCGTTCGCGTCGTCATCGTCCGCGTCGTTGTCGTTGTCGTTGTCGTTGTCGTTGTCGTCGTTCGCTTGGCTCGCGTCGTCGCTCGGACGGTCGACCGTCTCCACCGACGGGGCGCCTTTGGCCTCGGCGTCGAGCTGGCGCTCGCCACAGCCGGTCGGGAGCTGCAGCCAACACGCGAAGGCCAGGGGGACGGAGCGTCTCGGCGGGTTCATAGGAACGCGATGTTACCCCGAGTACCCTCCGTAGAGTCCGAGCCCAATGGTAGTGGCGTGGGAACACGTTCCGGTGCGCGGAACGCACATATCACCGGGTGAGGATCGCCCGGATCGATCGCGGCGGCCGGGGTGGGGTTGCTTTGCGAGCGGTTCTCGCTGGAATCAGCTTGATCGGTAGACCTTGATGGGTGTCGTGGAGGATGAGCCGCGGATCCGGCGCTGCCATCCCGCGGGCGCGAGTAGGTAGGCCCGCATCCACAAATGGCATCCTCCTCGGTAGGCGCTGCGGTGCCGCACCCGCCCCCCTGCCGAAACGGAACCCGGCTGTCCTCCGGCGTCTTCAGACGCAAGCCTGGCGCGGATGCACCCCCGCCTAACGATGAGGCGCCGGGCTGTGTCCAACGACTCACGCGGTTTGGGGGGCGGCGGTTGTGTCGGTGCGGCAAATTGGCATGCGCTTCGTCCATCCGGATCGCAGGTCGCTTGAGCATTCGTCCCACCGGCCGTTTGCTCGATGTATGCGCAGTGGGACGGAGGAACTCGCAGACCTGCGGCCGCGTTTTCGCCAGGTTCTTCTGAGTCAACAGACTCGCGTTCTGTGTGACGCCCCGACGACGGACAAGAAAGCCATGCATCTTCCGTTTGCATCGAACACCAGGCGAGGCGACAGTAGTTCGAGAAATGCGATTCCGAGTTGAAGCGCATTTCTCTTACCAGGCACAGCCAAGGAGACGAAACCATTCTTGCCATTGATCTTGCTCTCGTTGGATGTCAAGGTAGTGGCCGCCTAGAAGTTTCTCAAGTTTGGTTGGGCTGAATCTCCGTCAGGGAGTCCGGCGGCAGCTGACGCGCATTCGCCGGGATATGGCTGTATGTCGTCGGTATGCGGGTCGTAGGCCGGTAGTGCCGCGCCGCGACGACGAATCGGTCATTTGGATAGATCCGCATGGGAGAACAAAGTATGTGAAATCCGTCACGGGAG
>JAZGFE010000053.1:0-69703 GCA_036479215.1 Nannocystaceae bacterium
AGTTTGACGCGCGCGTCCGCGTTGGTGAACAGCGCCTGTGTGATTTGGTGGGACGCTTGTTCGAAGCTCTCCACGGCGCGTTCAGACATCGCTACTCGAACGGCGCCGATGGACTTGAAGCCCCCGACCGAGTCGTCGGGTTCGAGGACATCAACCGACGACGGCTCGACGCCTAGCAGATCACGCACAGAGTTGCGGTACTCCTCAACCGTGAGCCTATGAAGTCTCGCCGGCGGTGGCACGAACGTTAGCTCACTGGACCCGTCGCTGTCGTCGCTGTGGTCGCTGTCGTCGCTGTCGTCGCCGTTCTCAGCGTTCTCGGTGTTCTCAGTGTTCTCACTGTTCTCAGTGTTCTCAGTGTTCTCACTGTCGTCGCTTCCGTCGCTTCCGTCGCTTCCGTCGCTGTTCTCAGTGTTCTCACTGTCATCTGCATTCGCGTGGCCAGAACCAGACAAGGTCGCGTCCGCAGTGGACGAACCGCACGCGGAAGACACCGTCAGTATCAGCGCGAGGCCGACCTCCTTCCACGGTGCCGGTGGGCCCATGTCGCGCAAAGGTGATCGAATGAACGCCCATGCGACTCGTTGCTCATCATCATCATCGAACATCGTTTTCATGTGCCCCTCAAGCGCCACTAGCCTACGGCACGATCGTCGCGTCGCGCAACGATGTCATGTTCAACGGCGGGACGGCCTCCATAGTTGTGAGGGCGGGACCCAGCCAGGCTGAACTAGGTTAAGTTAGACTAGTAAGTTTACATCTTGATCGCGCGCATCTGCACCTTGCTGGGGCCGCACCCGTGGATATGCGGGCATGCAGGAGCGCCCGTTTGACGGGGCGCGGGTTGCCGCCCTAGCCGCTCACGAGTGTGGCTCGGAGGCCATGGCCCTCACATTGCGATGTGGGTAGATAGAGCGACGCGTGGGATGCAGGTATGCGTGCCAAGATCTCTGGTGCGGGCGCCGGGACACTGGACATGATAGCGGCGGCGCCGTGGAGTAACCCGAGCGTGGTCGGAGAATGCGCGCGCGCAAACGAAGCGGCGGCGACGCGCTAGACGGGGTGCTTGCCTTGTGTTTTCCGTTGGGCCCCGTCTCGATGTGTGGCGCAGCCACACATCGAGGGTGAACAGCCCAAGCTGTTCATCTTCCGGCTCCTGCGGCTCGATGCGGGCGATCAACCTGGATGCATCTGAAGTAGGGTGGATGAGGGCTGTCCGTCCCACCTGTGTGACCTACATCGCAGGACGGATGGTTGGCCCCTCCACGCTCCTCTTACTTCGTATGCCTGGAGATTTCATGCATGCCGCAACATCGGTCTATCCGTTGCAGCAGAATGTGACGATGTCCGAGAAGGCTGGGCTGCCCATCTCGTCGCCCCCGAGGGGGCGCAGGCGGGAACCCATCCCGAAACGTCGACGCTTTCGAAGTCCCCCGAGACTTGTTCGACGCACCCCGTGGGCATGGCGACGGAGACACCGCTTCCTGAGCAGTTTTCCCCCCTGTGGAAGACGAGTTCTCCTACGCACTCGGCACCGGCGAGCGAACAGCTGCACGTTGTACAGGAGCGGTTGTCGGCTACGTTTTGGTGGCGAGCGTCACGATCCCGTCGAGGCGCGGCCCGGTCGCGCAGCGTAGCTGCGAAAACTCTTGGGTGGACGTTGGGACTTGCCGATGGACAGCAAATTCGCCCAGCGCGGGTTCGCGTTGTGGCTGTGCGGCAGCGCGTGCGCTGTGCCAGCGTGGCGTGCTCGAAACTGAATGCGACCGGGGTTTTCAGGTCACGTGCGGGGAGCTAGCTCGGGTGTCGCGGACCCTTGGGCGATTCCGGTTCGCGTGCGGGAGGAACCGCAGGCAGCGAGGTGCCCGGCGACATCGTTCGACGCGCGAAATGGGGAGGCAGAGGCTGGAGGTCTAACGTCGGCGGGGCTCGAAGTAGTAGGCACATGAGATGCCGGCGAAGGGGGAGGACAATGACATTGCGTCGTGCAGGCCTTCGGCGTGGGAGACATAAAGTGGCATGACGGCGTCCAAATTGGCGCCAAAATGCCGCCCGATCCTCGCCCCCACAGATATGGCTAGACCCGCTTCCCAATAGGTCGCGCGATACCGATGATCTCCGCTCACACCGTGGGCGGCATCGGTGAGTCGGGTGCGTTGTCGGCGTAAGCTCGGGCCTGAGAACAGATAGGTCTCGATGAGCAACCGGTGGTGCCACAACGCGAACGCGTGGCCGAAGCTGGACAGCAGGCGATGTATACTATCCGTGCCTCGGACGCGAACGCCGTCCTGCGTGACCCGTAGATCCCCAAGCGGATAGAAGTGCGTGCCGAAGAGCAGCCCGAAGGTGACCTCACCGTGGTTCCAGCGTTCTGCTACCAAGGACCCGCGTGCGTGGAAGCCCATGGCCAGGCCCGCGCTTACGCCTAGTTGGAGTCGCGGATCAAAACCTGGGGTCGGTGCGCCGGGAGTGCGCCTCAGGGCCGTCGTGCCGGCTAGGAGGGGCCGTTCGGTGGGCGACGCTGCCGGTGGGTTCGCCATGGCATCCGGTGGCGCCTCCTTTGGCTCGTCCGCGTGGATACGCCTCCGGGATTCCCGAAAATCCCCGCCAGCTCCCCCAGCGAGGGCCACCTTTGGGATGATGCAGCAGGTGAGGAGGTACGCGGTGTAGATGAGGCGTGCAGAGTCGCGCATGGCTAGTTGTCTTCATAGAGCAATGAAAGTGCATCGGTGTATGTGCGCCGCCATGTTCGATTGCGCGGGCTGTCCTCGTATTGCAGATATACGAGCGACAGTGCGGGGTCGGCCCGCTCACGCAATCGGGCGACGAGAGCATCAGCATATGCGAGTACCGTGACCGGCTCCATCTCCCCCGTAGCGATGAAGAGCCGGAAATCGAGGGCGCTCCCACTCTTCAAATGGGCAGCTTCCGTATCGAGTATGGCGCCCCTGTCCCACCATAGCGCTGGACTCGCCGCTACAAATGCGTCGAAGAGGGGCTCGTGTTCATCTTGTGTCAGTGCGATATGCGTCGCTGCCAAGCCCCCCAAGGCGTGGCCAAACAGCGCCCTCTTGCGTCGCGCGATGGGGAAGGAGGCCTCCATGAAGGGAATGAGATCCTCGGCCAAGAAAGCGACGAAGGTGTCGGCCCCCCCGCTTTGCTCGTATTGGTCGTCTTCAGTGGGCGTGTAGTCCAGAACTCGCCGTTTCGCGCGGTCGCTCTCGTAGCCCACGCCGACCACCGCAACCGGGTATCCTTGGGTCTGGACCAACATCGCTACGGTCTCAGCGTGCTCGGTTCCGTCGAGAACGTACAGAGCCCGAAACCCCGTGTTGGTATCGTTGGCCGGTAGAAATACGTCCACCGCGAACCTGTCCATGACGTCGCCCGAGCTGAAGGAAAATCGCTCGATGCGGCCATCAAACGTGGGCGCGGTGCAGGCCACAGTGGCACCGATGGCCACCATCCACGGAAAGACTAGTCGCCAAGGAGGCGGCGCGACTGGGCGCTGATGAGCCGCCCGTCTGGATCGTACTTGGTGCGGATACGGTTCCATTCGGCGAGTCGCGGGTACATCGTCTCGAATTCTTTGGCCGTCGTAAAGGCATCCTTGGCGAGATAGATTCGGCCCCCGTTGGCGGTCACGATGGCATTGAGTTCCCGCACGATCTTGGGGGTATGCTGGGAAATCGGAAGATCGAGCGCGAGTGACGTACCTGTCTGGGGAAAGGACAACATACCCTTGCCGGCGGGGCCACAGTCTTTGAATACCGTCACGAAAGAGCATCCATGTGCGTCCCGGAAACGGTCGAGCAACTCACGGAACAACTCTGCCGATCGTGGGAGCACACATTGGAACTGGGTGAAACCACGAGAACCATAGACTCGGTTCCAATGGTCGAGTCGATCGAGGGGCCAAAACCATTTGTCTGGGTTTTGCACCGCTCGGCGGGTTTGGGAGCCGTGTCTACGATAGAGCAGAGTGTTGAGGATTCCAAACGTGAAGGGGTTGGCCAGCCCGTTGGGGAAGCGAACGGGAACGGCGACGGCGTGGTGGGGGTTGGGATAGTGGGACGGGGCTTCGCTCGCGTCGGCCCAGCGTCCGCGCATCACGATCCCTCGCCCGCTCGATGCGCCGCGGGCCGTCGTGTCCATCCACGCCACAGTCATGGGCCAGTTTGTGCTCGCCTCATGGAGACCCTCGATGAGCGACGCTAGGTTCTCGCGGCGTTCGGTTTCCTGGTAGATCCACGGCGACGGAACTCTTTCCAGTGCGAGCTCGACATCGAGAATGTGGCCGGTCAAGCCCATACCGCCCAAGGTGGCGAAGAACAGATCGGGGTGCGAGTCGGGGGAGACGTCGCGAATCTCGCCGTCGCCGGTCCGCATAGTTAGGGAGCGCACGTGGGCACCGATGCAACCCGCCAGATGGTGCTCCTTGCCGTGCACATCCGCGGCGACCATACCTCCCAAGGTCACGTGTCGGGTGCCGGGACGGACGGGCGACATCCAACCTCGGGGGAGAAAAAAACGCCTGAGGGAGCCCAAACTCAGGCCGGCCTCCGCGCGTAGCAGCCCTGTGCTGCCGTCAAACGCGAGAACCCGGTTGGCTTGCGTGGTATCCACTAGTGTGCGTTGCTCACCTACGACGGGCAGGGCCGAATCACCGTACGCCCTCCCCAAACCACGGGAGAGCGGTGCATTCAGGGTGGCTTCAGCCAGGCGTTCCGTGGTGCGGATCCGGGCACGATGCCACGGATGACGACCCCATCCGGAAATCAGGTCCCCGTCGCCGAGCGGCGCGGGTACGAGCTGGGTCGACATATGCGCACGCTAGCACGCCACCCGAAGGGCAGCGACGGCTCAACAGCGGTTGATGCGGTCGCCGGTCGCACGGCCCTCGCGAACGCGTGTCCAAAGACAAGATGGCGACCCTCGCCATCTTGCCGGCGCAGCGCAGGGCTCAGAGCGCGGCGTCGTCGGTCCTTTCGCTGAACTGTACCCCGACCGTGTCCGGTACCGTGAGATAGACGCGTAACCAGCCCTGCTCCTCCTCGCTGCTGGCGTGTACGTTGAGTCGCGCTTCGGTACCGTTGGCGAACAGTTCGCAGTGAATGCCGCTGCGTTCGGTGTCCACCGGGCACTCCGTGGCCATGTATTCGCATACGACTTCAATGGTTTCGGCCTCGGAGACGATATAGATCCTCACTTCGGCCAACTCGGTGGTCACCGTCAACGCCTCGAGTGCATGTGCGGGGAGGGTCGCGGTGCGACGCCAGTGGGCCACCGCGACCTCGCTGCGGGGGAGAGAGAGACCGCGAGGTTCGAAGTGTAGGGTACGGACGGGTAGGGTCTGGGCGTGCAGGGTCATGTGCGAGGTGGCCGAGGATCATGGGGCCGGCTTCGAAACTTAGGGGCCGAGCGCACAGTCGCCAAAAAAACAGCAGGGTAGACGGACATGGGCCTGCTCCACGGCGGCGAGCGAGCATCGGGAGACGCGCGCCCTCGCGGCCCGGAGCCGGCCACCCAACCAGGCTCTCGGCGGTTTTGTCTCCGAGCTGGGGGGTTCAGCTGCGCACAAATGCGTCCCTCGCCTGCCCCGCGATACAGCTGGAGCCGCGAAACGTACATAACGAAGCATTTTACGTAATCAATAGTACGGAAAAACTAAATATGGAAGCCGTCCCGGACGATGCACGGAGCTCCCCTTGGAGTGCGCCATGCCTGCCTATCGACAGCTTCTTTCCGGTCACGGCTGCGCCGTGGCCTTGGCCTGCGGTTTGCCCGATCTCTCCGAAGCGGAGGCGGGAGTCGGAGCCGGTCTCACGGCGGACGGCCTCACCGAGACTCCAGCCGAAAAGCCCACTGGCGAAGCGGAGAGTGCGGACGAGTCACCCCAGGATCCGTCGGATGAGCCCGAGGCCTGGGCGGATATCGACTACGACTTCGACTGCATCAGGATAGATCGTACCGAACGGCTGTTGGTGGTGCCGCCAGCGGGGATGCGCCTCAGATTCCGTGTCCTAGATTGCAACGGTAACCCGGTACCGCCGCTGTCTGCCGACAATTTCGAGATCATCAACGACGAGAAACACGAGCCCTTCGGTCAAGGTCTCGAGGGTGGGGGAATATCGAATCTTGCCGCGCCCGACGACTACGGGCTCTTCTCTGTGCTGGCCATCGACATGTCCGAGTCGATTTTCCAGGCGGGCGTCGTGGACGATGTGGTGGACGGAGCCCTCAAATATCTCGACGCCGTGGAGGCCTCTAACGATGGCACCATGCATCACGAGATCGCCATTGTCGCCTTCGGAAGGCCCGATGCCTACGAGGTGGTACAGGCGTTTAGCCCTGACTTTGACCTGCTTCGCGCCAAGGTTGGCTCGTTGCGTACCGGCACGAGTCGAGGCGGTACCGACCTCTACGGTACCTACCTTGAGGCGATTGAGCTCGTGGAGAGCGAGGGGCAGCAGTTCGAACTCGTGGAGCGGTTTGTGGTTTTGTTCACCGACGGTACGCATGAGGCCGGAGATGAGGTCGAAATGCGTCGCCGTGCGCTCGAGGCCAGGAGCGCCACCGATACCAATATTTACGCTGTGGGGATCGACGGCGCCTATGACCCCGCGAAGCTCGAGGAGCTCGCTTCGACCCAGAAGAACTTCGTGCACGTTGAGGACGCCGAGGAACTTGAGCGCGCCTTTACGCAGGTGGGACGAAGGGTCCATGCCCTCGCTCGCAGCAACTACGTTGTGGGCGTGTGCACCCCAATCGCGCTCGGTGACCCCACCCTCACCATCAGTATCAGCATGCAGGGTAGCGAGGGGAGTGCGCCCCAAGACCAGGTGACCCTCGGTTACCGCGTCGACCATCTCACGGGCAATACCTCCGTCTGTGATCCCACGTTGATGGCCGAGAGTCCGCTGAAGTGCAGCGGTACAGTATGCGAGATCGCCTGTGTGGAGATGCAGTGCGGATGCGATCAGGAGGCGACCTGCGGACAGTGCGACACCGCGTCGCACTGTAGCGACGACAACCTATGCGAGCCGGGGAGCGGGGATCCAGGACCGGCGATCTGTCTTTCGGATGAGCTTCCGGCCAGTGGGATTGCGTTCGACGAACTGATCTGGTCGCAGGCAGTGGGCATTCCGCTGGCGCAATCCGGTCGCTATGTGGCACCCCATCCCAACGTCGCGCGGCTTGTTCGTGGGCGTGAAAGCGTTGTTCGAGCGACGTGGACGTTGTCCGAGGAATGGACTGCGCGTTCGGTCCGTGCGGTTCTTACCCTCCAACAAGAGGATGGTGAAAGGCGGGAGCATTCGGATGAACGCCGTGTCGACGGTCTTTCCGACTTTTCTCGGCACGAAACGAGTTTCAACTGGCGGGTGGCAGCGGACCAGGCTCGGCCGGGTGTGCGCTTTTCCGTGGCGATCTATGAGAGCGATGGTGTGGCGCACGGCGAGCTGGGGGTCGGTCCAACCCGGATCCCTGAGGAAGGTGACATCGCTCTCGACGTGCCCCCAGATCGAATGCGAATTTCGCTCACGTTGGTGCCCATCGTTCACGCACTCGGTGGTTGCCAGAAGGAGCCGGATATGGAACTCGCCACGGAGTTGTTCCGAAACGTGATGTACGCGACGTACCCGACAAACGACCTTGTCATCACGGAACACGCACCATTGACCTTCACCCAAGAACTCACCCGGCAGGGATGGGGCCGTTTGTTGCATGCCGTCAGTTCCCTCAAGGTTTCGGACAATGCCGCCGCGGACAACTACTACTACGGCACGGTGACGCCCTGCGGCAGCACGCATGGTATCGGTGGCATGGGGTACGTTCCCGGTGAGAACGCGGGCAAAGTGTCTGCCGCCCAATGGCGGACCAGCGTCGGTCTGGTATGGGATTGGGCCTTGGCGCACGAAGTGGGTCACAATGTTGGCCGTCCACACGTCCCTTGCTCGGGTGCGGAGGCCAGCGCAGTGAGCGACTACCCCCATCCGCATGGAGAGATTGGAGTTTGGGGGCACCATTTGATTGAGAATACGATTTTGTCGCCGCAGGGCCACAAAGACTTCATGAGCTACTGCAGTCCGCGGTGGGTCTCCGACTATGGCTGGAATCATACCCATGCGATCATGCGCGAAGTCAATTCGTGGGCCACGAATCAGCGTGACGAAGTGTTTGACCAGCAGCTGCGGGTGCTCACCGGGATCGTGGGTGCCGGTGGCTCGAGTATCTGGTGGCTCGACGAGGCGACGTTCGACCCCAGTACGTTCCCCGGCACAGCTGCGCGTCCCTTGCAATTCTATCGAGACGGGGAGATGCTGGGGGCCGCGCCCGCCGAGTACGTCCGCCTTTCTCACGACGATGGTTTCGCCGTACGTGTCATCGTGAGCGATGGACTTCTCGGCGCGAGCCAGGTCAGATACCCCGTCGCGTTGGATGCCGCGACCGTGGCGCATGCGACGGTCGCCGTGGACGACATTGCCGGGTGGTAGGAACTCGTCTCCGCGCACCAGATCAGTCTGTGACGAACGACACTCGTTCGGCTTGGCCGGCGGTGCCCCACGCGGTGGGTAGCGGATGCGAATCCGCGCGGCGGCGGAGGCGCTTGGGCCCGTTCGTGGTCGTCGAACGACGCGTCCATTGTGCCGATCGAGTGCCCCGCTGAGACGCAGGGCGTGCCGAGGAGCTGGAAAATTCCGCGGGACCGAGGTTAGATGGTGCGGTGCGATGCTTCTCTCCGCGGCTCCTCGGTTTCCTGTTCGCTAGCAGCGTCGTTGGATGTGGCGAATCGCCTGACGACCCCGACGCGTCGGGGCAAGGTGGCCTGACACCTGACGACGACGACGACGACGACGATAAAAATGATGACGATGACGATGACGATGACGATGGTGACGATGACGACGACGAGGATGGTGGTGAAGACGAAGACGAAGACGAAGACGAAGACGAAGACGAAGACGAAGACGAAGACGACGATGATGATGATGATGATGATGATGATGATGATGATGATGATGATGATGATGATGATGATGATGATGACGAGCCGAGCGGTGGCAGTGGGGGCAGCGGCGATGGGGACGACATGGGTGAAACCGATTGCGAGGTCCCCGACCCCGACCAGCCCTGGATCCTGGAGTTTCAGCAGGAGCTGCTGGCAAAGCTGACTGGGGAGCAGGAGATCTCCCCGGGCAAGGTTCTTGGGATACGATCGAGTAGTAGCGAGCGCGCCGCCACCCGTGCATTCCTGGCGGATCAGTTCACCGTCTTATCGCTCGATCCTGAGGAACAAGAATACAGCGGGACCGGCGCCAACGTGTACGCGGAGCTGCCGTCGACCACGGACTCCATGGCGACCATAGTGTTCGGCGCCCATTTCGACAGTGTGTCGCAAGGACCGGGCGCCAACGACAACGCCACGGGCGTCGCGGCCGTGATGGCGGCTGCGCGCTACGCATCGATGCTCCCCTGTCGGGAGGTCTCCTGGTTGTTCGTGCTCTTCGACGAGGAGGAAGCCGGCCTGCTGGGGAGTCGAGCCTTCGCCAAGTGGCTCAACGATGAGGGCTACGAGGTGCCGGAGGTTCACACCATCGATCAGATGGGGTGGGATAGCGATGGCGATCGTGTTGTTGAGGTGGAGCGGCCCGATGGGGGCTTGTTCGAGCAATACGAGATGTTGGCGGAGACCGCTGTTGTCGATGTGCCGCTTGCCAAAACACAGACGGGATCCACCGATCATGTCTCGTTTCGGGCCGAAGGTTTCTCTGCGGTAGGCCTCACCGAGGAATACGTGTCAGGCGACACCACGCCGCACTATCACAAAGCCTCCGACACCTACGACACGGTGAATTTCGAGTACCTGCGCTCGACGACAATCTTGGTGCACCATCTTGTGGCTCACCTAAGTGAGCTGCAGTGAGCGCTCACGCGCTTCCTTGGAGCTACGCGGAACGCGGAACGCCAACCCACGGTGCGGAGCGCCCTCGCCTACGCCCACGCCCGCACCGTGTGCTGTGATTGCCGCCTCTTAATATGCACGACTGTCGCGCGCGCGGGGCTAGGCGCGGTAAGATGGTCGCCTCATGCGAAAAACAACCATCGTCGTCGCGTTGTCCGGTCTGTTTGCTTGTTCCAGCGGATCGTGTGTGTCCCCTGAGAAGGCGACCGAGCCGCATGACGGGGAGGCTGATGATGGGACGAGCGGTGAAGACGGGGATGCCGATGATCATTCGGCGGGCGGAGGCGCTGGGGAAGCCGGGGACGAGGATGACGACGATGATGCCGCGGCCGACAGCGATGAAGACGCAAGCGATGATGACGATGATGACGATGATGACGATGATGACGATGATGACGATGATGACGATGAAAGTACCGATGATGATGAAAGCGCGGATGATGATGAAAGCGCCGATGATGACGGCGAAACCTCGACTGTTCCCTTCGAAGCCACCGTGATCGGCAATGTGATCGTGATGGACGGTGGTGCGCCTCCGGGGCCCACGTCTGGATCTTTGTGTGGGCCGAATGTGGAGATTGAAGGAGAGGAACCCGAGCTTGGTGGTTGCAAACTCTTCGAGACAGATACCGATGGGACATTCGAGGTCACCACACCCAAGCCGGGCTACTACAAAGTCTGGATCCGCTCCGCCAAACCTGACGAATGGCCCGAGGGCAGTCGGGTCTCGGATGCGATGGTGCCGGTCACGGTCACGGAGGACGGCGAGGTGATCGAGATGGACTTGCCGGTGCTGATGGCGGAGTCGACCAATGTCGTCGTATTTCAGGAAGACGATGGGGCCTCGACGCTCGAGCTCGACGGGCTGGTCATGGAAGTCGCTCCGCAAGATGTGAAATTTGATTTTCTAGGAGATCATCTTGGCGCGGTACGTATTCCCGAGGTGGTGTGGCCGCTCTCGGAGGTGATGGGCAATGAGTTACTGGCGCTGTGGTCGTTCTACGATGGGAAGGCTCATGCTATAGAACCTATCTCAATAACCATCGACGATGGGCTCGGTGTGGAGCCCGGGGAGACGTTGGGGCTTTGGACCATCAACCACCTCACCGGCTACTATCATCGTGAGTGTGACGCCTTTGTCAGCGACGATGGGGAATCGTTGACGACCGGTGATTGTGGAATTGTGGACCTGACCTGGGTCTACATCACGCGCTAGGGTCGAACGTTCAGAGTACGGCCGCGATCCCCTCGCACAGGCGGTCCACGTTGGCCGGCGTCACGCCGGCGACGTTGATCCGGCCCGAGTCGAGGAGATAGATCGCAAAGCGCTCGCGCAGAGCGTGGGCCTGTGCTTTTGTGATGCCCGACATGCTGAACATACCACGTTGGCGCATGATGAATGCGGCATCAAGATTGGCTCGTTTCTTCCCCAGCGTCTCCGCAAGTAGGCGACGCATGCCGTTGATGCGCTCCCGCATGGTGGCCAGCTCCGCCTCCCACCGGGTGCGCAGCTCCGTGTCCTCCAAGATCGTCCGTACGATGGCGGCTCCATGTGCGGGCGGGTTCGAATAGCCGGCGCGAATGGCAAGCTTCACATGGCTGATTTCGATTTGCGCTGTCGTCTTGTCGGCGGCCATCAGCGTCATGGCGCCGGTGCGTTCGTTGTAGAGGCCGAAGTTCTTCGAAAAACTCGAGCAAACCACCAGTTCGGGTACGCGATCGGCCACGGCTCGCAACCCGAACGCATCTGCATCGAGGCCCGTGCCAAAACCTTGGTACGCGAAGTCGAATACCGGCAACACGCCTCGGTCGGCCAGGATCGCGGCGATATTTCGCCATTGATCGGGCGTAGGATCTACGCCTGTGGGGTTGTGGCAACATGCGTGCAGCAGCAAAACATCTCCTGCGGGGATCGCAGAGAGTGCCTCGGTGAGGGCCTTCCAGTGGAGTTCGTTGCGCGCGCGGTCAAAGTACGGGTACGCCTTCACTGGTAGGCCCGCCGCCGAAAAAATGGCGGGGTGATTGGCCCAAGTAGGTGTGGGAACCCAGATGGTCGGCGCTCCGTGGGCACGGTTAAGATAGTCGGCAAGGATCCGCAAAGCGCCCGTACCCCCGGGGCAATGGGCCGTGACGCAGCGTTCGTTGATCACCGCCGTATGAAGCTCGCCGAAGGCGAGCTTCAGCACGAGCTCGCCGTAGCGTGGATCTCCCGTGATCGGCCGATAGCCCTTGGAGGATTCTCGCTCGAGCAAGCGCTGTTCCGCTACCTTGACGCAGCTGAGCACGGGGGTGTCGCCGGCGGTACTCTTGTAGACCCCGACGCCGAGGTTGATCTTGTTGGGGTTGGGGTCCCGGTTGTAGGCTTCGGTTAGGCCTAGGATCGCGTCGGGAGGAGCCATTGTGAGGGTGCCGAACATGGTGCTTGCCTTGCCTTGCCTTGCCTTGCCTTGCCTAGAGATTGCGGCGGTGTGCCGCGCCTGCGCTGGAATCTAGGGCAAGTCGAAGGACCCGACTAGCGCGGTGTTTTCACCGCAGCCTGTGCGCACCCGGCGTTGTCTCGAATGACCACAGAGCCTCGTACACGGGGCGCGATTCCAGACCGGGCGCCATGGTGAGCGCGGTCAGTTGTCACGCCAATGGTTCGCCAGCACGGGATCGAGTTTGATCTCGAACCGATTGTCCTCGTCGTTGAGCCATGTTCGTCGCCACGGTGAGTATGTGGCGACGTCGACCTTGGCATCGTTGGACTCGAAATGCATCAGTCGCAGGTAGCCCGATCTTCCTCGGGATTGGCCGCGATGTACGACACCGCGTTGGTAGTTTGAAAGCAGCTGATGCACGGTCTGCCCCCGGCCACCACGGCTTCGGCGTCGCGCGACGCCGTTTCCGAGTGCGTGCCCGCTGAGTACCAGGCGTACATCTGTGCCCGGAGATACCAGCTTTCGCCATATTTCCTCGCCGTCGTTGACATTTGCGAGGCCGTAGGCGTGGGGGTTGCCGCCTTGGTCGAGGCCCCCGATTCGCCAGTCGTATCGTTCGTTGTTCGGTCGCAGAAATGCGTGCGTGACCACTATCACGGCGTGTCCGCGATGGCGGGCGATCATATCGCCTGCCCATTTGAGCACTTCGTCTCGTGGCCCGAACTCGAGCGCCAGAACAAGCCATGGACCGCCGTTCCCATCGAGAACGTGGTAGGTGTTCCAAATCGAATTGGGATCGAATAGGCCGACTTCGACGCCATCCGCGACGAGGTCGCTGGGCTCGAAATAGGCATCGATCATGGAACTGCGTCGCTGAGCTACGCCCCAAAGGTCGTGGTTACCCGGGGGTAGAGCCAGTGGTACCCGGCCGGCGAGTCGACCCAGTTCCGCATGCGCCACGTCCCAGTGTTCCGCGCGGTCGAACGGTACGATGTCGCCGAGATGTGCGACCAGTCGTATGTCGAGATCGTGTCGGTTCTCGAGGATCCAGTCAATTTGAGCGGTCAAAATGCCGCGGCGCGAACTCGTGTAGTCCTGCGTGTCGGGCAATACGACCATTGTCCAGCTGTCTGGTGACTGCTGGCGAGATGCGGCCTGATACCAGTCGGGAGCGGCATAGAGCGAATCATTTCCGATGGACGGCGGGTCAGTTGAACACGCCGAGCTTGGCGCCAACGCCACGATCCACAAGAGTTTCCACGCCTGTTTCATGTTCTGGTTCTTCGAGAACCGTGCCTACAATGAGTTTGGCACGCTTCGAAGCCGAGACCGAGGTAGGACGCCGAAAAACACCGGCACAAGCTGGCTCGTACAGTTGCGGTCACGCGTCGCTTCGGGCGCCATCACCAGACCTCGTGCGCCACGAGCGGCGGCCGGGGCGCGCCAGGCATGGTTTGAATCGAGCCGGTTTGAATCGAGCCGGCGCGCTTCGATCCGGCGCGAACCGAGCCGGCGTATACCTAGCCGATCAAAGACAGACTCAATCCCGCGGCGACGTTCGCTTGGGCCTGCATTGCCACGCTCATCTGCGAACGAATGTTGCTCGCCGCCAGCGCCGAGACCTCCTGCGCCAGATCTGCGTCCTCGATGCGCGAGCGTGACGCTTCCAGGTTGACGCGACTGGCACTTAGGTTTCGCAGGGAACCTTCGAGGCGATTTTGCGCTGTCCCAACGCCGACTCTGCGCTCGGAGAGTCGGTCGATCGCCACGTGGACGGAAGCGATGGAGCTACGGGCGTCGGCCTCGCCGGATATCCCCGCGCTGCCGAGTCCGAGGGCGGTCGTGTCGGAATTCTCGATGTTGATTTCGATGCGGTTTTCCTCGCCCGCGTCCCCGCCCACTTGGATGGAGATCCCTTCCGAAGAGCCGTCGATCAGTCGCGTGCCGTTGAACTCCGTGGTCTCCACGACGCGGCTGATCTCTGTTTTGATTGCCTGGAATTCCTTGTCGATGATCGAACGCTGCTCGTCATTGAGCGTACCATTGGCCGCCTGAGTGCTCAGTTCTCGCAGGCGACTGAGCATGCCGCCGATCTCTTGGAGTGCACCGTCGGCAACCTGCGCCACGGAAACGCCGTCATTCGCGTTTTGTGCCGCACGATCGATTCCGCGCAGGTCCGCTCGCATATCTTGGGAGATGGCAAGCGACGCCGAGTCGTCGGCCGCGCTCAGAAGTCGCAGGCCGCTCGAAAGTCTGGCCAGGTGTTCCTGGCTGGTCTGCTGCGCCTTGGCGAGCTGCCGGGGCCCAAACTGGGTGCTGGCGACACCCGAACCGATTTTGATTGCCATCGAGACCTCTCTCTTCTTCGTTTTGTTGTGTCGTGCTGTCACGGCCGCAAGAGGACCATGGGTGACGGGCCCGGAAGCCAGCGGATGCGGCAAACGTATCCCGAGCGGGAAGCGTAGGTGCGGACGAAAACGAGGCGAAGAGGAGAGGGGGCGGAGAAGAACGATGCGATGATCGCAGGTAGGGAGATGGGAGATGGGAGATGGGAGATGGGGGCGTGTTGGTTCGGGATGAACTGCTTCGGTAGCAGGCCGTCTGATAACGGTACATCGGCCTGTGGAGGGTGGACCTTTAGGGCCGCTTGCATCACAGGCAGGGCAGAATCGGTGCCCCGCAGGTTCATACTGAGCAACAAAGCAACCGACGTGCGCAGCGCGCAGCGTCGGCTTCTTTTGGGTCGTGTAGACCCGGAGGGCGCCGTGTCTACTGGGGGATGACCTCGGCGATGATCAGACCCGCGAGACAGTTGATGGCGGCGCTGAAGTCATCGTCGCAAATCGACTCCATGCAGCAACGAATCTTGGCCGGCTCATCATCACCGTCCGCCTCGCGGTTGAGAGACTCGCACACGTCACGGATGCGGCGTGGAGGAATCGCCTGCCCCGTGAACTCTCCGTCTTCGTCCTTGCCCGTACAGCCTGGCCCGATTCCGAAGCTATATTTCTGGTGGTCGGCTCCACGTCGGGGGTCTGCAGCCCAGTCATCGGGCAAGATATCGCCGTCCGGATACTCTGCGTCGTCCCAGTCACGGTACTTGAGGTCGAACACCCCCCCCTCGGTCGGTTGGTAGGGGGGGGCATCGGCGTGGGCCGTGACCAAAGGAATGCCGACGATGCCCAGCATGACGACGGCCTTCTCCTTGTCGTCGATCAGGTAGTTGAGATAGTCCCGGTACCGGTCCAGTGGGCGCAATTCACCTTCCCGGGAGCTGCACTCGTAGGTACCGTCGCCGTTGTCGTCGCACTCGGTGCCAGCGTTCCAACAGATCGCGCTGGTCATGCCGGGTTTGCCATTTTCGGGATTCGTCTCCCAAAACGCTTTGTCACCTTCGCGGTCGAAGAGCTCGGGGTTGGCCCCTTCGTTGACGGAACAGTCGGCCTCATCTGTGGCGAAGGCGATGGCGAGCATGGCGCCATCACGAAGAAAAGGTTTCTCGGCGGTATTGTGGGCTGCGTTGGGATCGATGGCCTGCATCATGGCTTCGAGATGTCCCTCGAATCCACAGCCGTCGATGCCCTGTGGTCCTAGGCAGGCGAGGGCTTGCGCGACTGCGCTGTCGGCGACTCCGTCGCCGTTCACATCTTTGGGTTCCACGTCCTCCACGTTGCCGTTGCCGCCTGCCTTGAAGTGGATGAAGGGCCGGCTCCCGGTGATGTTCACGTCTTCTTCGCATACATCGGTACAAGCTGCATGCGCCGCGGGGATGTTTCCCCACGCGTCGAAGGAGCCGATGCGCTCGTTGCAGCCCGTCGTGACGGGGTCGCCCGCTTCCGGGGTCGTACCCGAGCAGGCGGTGTGGCCCATGTCCGTGGTGGTGACGAGAATGTTCACGTCGACTTTGGCGTTTTCTCCGCCTTCTTGGAGGTTCTCGAGCTGCTGAATCAAGTTGGGGAAGTTGCGTGCCAGATTGGCTTGCTCCTCGCCCATGGAGCCCGAGTTGTCGATCACGAACAGGAGATCGATCTTCTTCGAAAGGGTGTCGTCGATATCCGACGGAACTTCGGTGTCGTCGTCGTTGCCGGAGTCTTTGCCGATGTCGAATTTTTCTGTCGATTTCGACGACACCTCCCCCACATTATCTGTCGTGCCTGGATCGCCGTCGCTTGGCACGCCACCGTCGCTAGGCATGGGAGGGTCGCGGTCGTCCCCAGAAGGGGCACAAGCCGCGGACGCCGTGGCGAGGACGGCACAGCAAAGGGTGGGCACACCGGCGCCTAGTAGGAAGGTGCGCAGGGAGGTGTGGCGAAATCGGCCTTTGCCCGGGATCGGATTGGTCATAACTGGCTCCGTGTCCGCTTTGGACACCCATTGTATGGTGAATTCTGGGGGTAGGCGTCACCCGAAAGGGACTTGCAGCCCTGAAGGTGCGAAGGCGAGAGTGCGGGGGTCGCTCGCCCTCCATCACACATCGGCGCAAGGTACCGCATGTGGAGTGTAACTGCAGTAAGGTCCCATGGCAGCTACCATTTCCGCTTCGCAAAAGGCCGGAAATTCGGTCGGTGCGCGGGCAACATCGTGCCTCGGCGGGATGGGGAATGCAGATTGTCTCAGATTGCCGGCCTTGTTGTCGGGCGGGGAATGGACCCCGCGTCGGGCTGAGGCTCAGCTCTCGATAGGTTCGGGTGCCGCGGAGTGCGCCGGCTGAGAGCTCTCGATAGGGTCCGGTGCGGTGACGAACCGCCCTCGTCGGAACTCGCCGTACTTGAGCCCGTTCGGTTCGCTGTCGGGTGACAAGCGATGGAGCCACGTCCACGTGTAGATGCCCGTGCTGTGGCCGTCGGTGAACTTGATTCGCACAGCGTATGCCCCCACTTCTTCCAGCCCCGTGGCCGTGGCCGACGTGGGCGTTGCAAGGTACGATACGTGTCCACTGTGACCTTGGCATGAGGCACAAGGGCACCAGCGGCGTACGTACGCGATCGGAAGGTCCGAGGCCGAGCCGTCGTCCCACGTGAGTGACAAAACGTTTTCGTCACGTTTTAGCGTGACGTCAGTGGGTACAGGCATGAGCGGGGAGCGGGTCGTCTCAGTTCACGGAAACGGGAGCTTCGGCCAACTGGCGCCAGTCGCGAGCGTGGTAAAGCAGGGGGGCGCCTTCGCCGGTTTCGCACGTCAGCACACGGCCGATGAAGATGGTGTGTGCTCCGCCGGCCACCTCCTGCGTCACGGCGCACTCCAATGTGGCCAAGGCGTGGTCTAGGAGCGGACAACCGTGGACACCGTCGTGGGTGCCCACGCCCGCAAAACGGTCGGTCACGCGGGGCATCATCCCGGCAAATCGCGCTCCGAGATCTGCCTGTTCGTGTGACAAGATGTTCACCGCGTAGTGCCGTTGCTGGGCGATCACGTCGCGAGCGGGGCTCTTGTTCGCGATACAAACCAACACTTGCGGGGGATCGGCGCTCACCGAGCAGAACGCACTCACCGTGAGCCCGAATCTTACGTCGGCCTGCGCCGCCGTGACCACCGTGACGCCAGACGCGAACTGGCCCAGCGCAAGCTTGAAAGCGTCGGATGTTACCGCCATGCACGCTGCCTTTTCGTGGATGCCATCCGGGTTCAATGGACAGCGTGGGGTTGACTGAGGTTGAACGATGCGACCTGTGCGTCAAAATGCTCGCCGTCGGTCGTCACCATTTCGTAGCTACCATGCATGCAGCCGAAGGGGGTCTCAAGGGGGCAGCCCGAAGTGTATTTGAAAGACTGTCCCGGTTTGAGGCTGGGTTGGGCCCCCACCACGCCCGGGCCGCGGATTTCCTCCACCTCACCCGTGGCGTCTGTGATCACCCAATGACGGTTCACCAACTGCACGGGCTCCTGACCTTCGTTGCTGATTTCGATCGTGTATAGAAAAAACCACCGGCACTGCTGGGGAGAGGAGTGACGCGGTGAGTAGCGAGCCGACACGCAGACGCGAATGCCTCGTGTGCGCGCTTCGGAAGTGGTGACGGGATACTCGCCGAGCACAGTGGGGGGAATCTAGCGGTCGAGCACCGTGTTCGTCCAGCGGTTGGGCCAAATGGTGTCGACGAGGGAGGATCGGCGCAGTGGAAGGGACGCGGGCCGGAGCCGGGAATGCCGGGGCGTGCCGTCCGCGCCCGCGCACCTCGGCCGGTGGCCGTTGGCGAAGGGCTCTCCGTGACCTTGGTCCTTGGTCCCCGCCTTGGACGTTCCGCTTCGTGGCGCGGGCCTTGAGGTCTGTGCGTTTGTCGACCGTCCTGGGCGCGCAGACGGAGGCGCTCTACGGCTTGGTGTCGAGCTTGCCTTTGAGGTCGCGCAATGCGGTGCGGATCCCCTCCTCCACCACCGGGTGGTAAAATGGCATCTCTAGCGCCGCATCTACGCTCATCTGTTGTTGAATCGACCACGCGAGCAGGTGGGCGGTATGTTCAACGGAGGGGCCAAACATCTCCGCAGCCAGCAGTCGTCGTGTGCGACGCTCGCCGTAGATGCGAACCATGCCGCGATTTTTTCCCATCACGCGGGCGCGCCCTTGGTCTTCGTACGAGACGTCGCCAAAGCGCACTGTGTCGGGGTTGAGGTTCGCGAAGGGGGTGCCCACGACGGCAATTTGCGGGTCGGAGAAGACCATGGTCAGCGGGGTCCTTCGCGCATACGCGCGCACGTCGGGGTAGGTCGCAGCGTTGGCACCGGCAAATCGGCCTTCGTCTGCGGCTTCGTGCAAGATCGCTTTCTCACCCACGAAATCCCCCGCTACGAAGATGGGTGAATCGCCACATTGCATGGTGTGGGGGTCGAAACAAGGGTGTTCGTTGTGATCCAGCTCGACGTCGGTCACACGGAGGTTGAGTCGCTCCCACGCAGGGCGCCTGCCCAGTGCGCACAGCACCCGATCGAAACTGGCCTTGTGTTCTCGCCCCTCAGCGTCGGACCAGCCGATCTCAGCTGTGTTGGCGCGCGCCTCTCCATGTACCCCGCGGATCCCTAAGCGCAGGTCGAGTTCGCGCCCCATGTCCCGGCAGGCCACAGTCTGCAGTTCTGGATCGCGTAGCGGACCCACACGCCGGCTGCGATTGAAAATCGTCACTCGAACTCCCAGCCGGTGCATCGCCTGGCCGAGTTCGAGACCGATCACTCCCGTGCCCATCACGGCCACTGAACGGGGGAGATCGGGGAGCTCAAAGATGCTATCGTTGGTGAGCAACCGTTGTCCTACCGTTGCGAGCTGCGGCGGAACGTAGGGGCTGGAGCCGACGGCGATGACGACGGTCTGCGCCTGCACCCGGGTGTGATCGCCGACCTCCAAAGTGGTTGGGCCCACAAATCGCGCGTATCCGGTGATCTTTTGCCCTTCGGGGATGGCACGTACCGCATCCAGCACAAAGCCCACGAACCGGTCGCGTTCCCTTTGGATCCGATGCATGACTGCCGGACCATCCACCTTCGGCGGATGAATGTGGATGCCGAATAGCTGCGCGCGACTGGGCTCGTGCGCGGCCTCGGATGCCGCGATCAGTAGCTTCGAAGGCATGCAGCCGACACGCGCGCACATGGTGCCGTGGGCACCGCCTTCGATCATGACCACCCGGCTCGCGCCGCCGGCAAGGGCCGCCCGCCGGGCGTTGAGCCCAGCGGTGCCCGCTCCGATGATCGCCACGTCGACGTCGATACTTCGCACGCGACGAGAATAGCAGCTGCGAGTGCCGAGCCGCCCTCGAATCGAGGGCCATGGGGCGCCGATGCGCCGACTCCGGGTGGATGCGCTTGCGCTCAGCGACGTCGACGAAGGGCCGTCAGTCCTAGCAGGAGAAGGGCCAGATGTGCCGATGGGCCCGGTTTCGTTCGGCAGCTACATCCGTCCTTTCCTCCGTCTTCACCCGCATCGTCACCGGCACCCGTGTCTGTGGGCTCCGGTTCGGGGTAGGGCGATTCGTCGATGCCGAGCTTGATCGGCATCGCCTCTCCCACGTTATCCGCCTCGTCGACGGCTTTCGCTCCGAGATCATGCACGCCGGGTGGGAGCTCAATGGTCCACTCGAACGGCGTCTCCTCGTCGAGGGACTCCAGCTGTTCGACACCGTCGACAACGAGCCACGCGGATTTTGCCCCCCACCCTTGTGGGCCGTCATCCACGTCGACGCGGACGGTGATCTCGAGCGATCCATCGGTGGTATCGAACTGGGTGCCGTCTTCCGGTGCGGTCACGACCACTGCGGGCGGCGTGCTATCGGGCGGGAGGAATGGTTCGCCGCAGGTTTCCGAGTAGGCGCTCACTGGTGTGCCGACGCAGCCGTCCTCCCAGGAGCCAAAGGGGCCCTGGGCGTCTTTTGGAAACGCGCGGCATGCTTTGGTCGGAGCCCAAGACCCATCGGTGGCGAAACAGGGCGTGAGGTCGATGCCGTCCGCGGCAAGTTCGGACTCCATCCATGGGACACCGACGTGGGCGAGTTGGTAGAACGCGGCGGCGTTGCAATCGGCGCTGCCCCAGGAGGTGATGCCGAATACCCGCCACGTCCCGTCGCTGAGCTGGATATACGCCGGGCCCCCGGAATCGCCCATGCACGCGGTCCCGGAGACATCGCCGAGCGAGGCTTCTTTGTCTTCCGCGACGAGTCCGTTCACAAGCACCTCAACCTTGCGTTTCACGCCGTACTTGGGCACGGCGTCACTGTCGCCATAGCCCACGAGCCATGCCCTGGCACCGGCAGCGAGCGCTTCCGTTTCACACCCGTAGGATGATGGGGACGAAGGGGACGTCTGTGACCGGTTCATCGAGTACACAAAACGCGAAATCGACCCCTTGGCCGAGACTCTCGGATTCGCCCATCCATTCGGAGTTCACCTTGCAATATTTCGTAGCGACGGTACGCGCCATCGAAGTGTAGGCCTCTCCGAATTGGACTTCGGCCTGGGGACCACAGTGCGCCGCTAAGATCACGACTTGCGGATGCACCAGTGTGCCGGTGCATCCGCCGAAGCCGATGGTGCTGGGCCATTCACAGACCTGGGCCGCTTCGCCTCCCATGATGCGATCGTTCGTCTTCGCGTCTGGGCCCACGTTGGCCAGAGCCAGCGAAGGGGCGAAGAAGAAGCAAGCCGTCGTGAGACGCATCCGTCGTGGGCGCCGTGCAAAATCGAACATAGGAGCGATCATACGCCGCTACCGTGGGAAGCGGTAGAGCAAAAGATGATCATGGAATACGACGTTTCCCTCCCGTGGTGGGCGTGGCCGCCTGCTATCCTCCGGGTTGCGAGTCGCGTGCAAGAGCGGCCTCCTCGTTTACTGGGAGTGGGGCGCCCCTTTGAGGTTCATCGATCGTCGGCAACACGCGATTATCTACGCGAAACTTGGCGTACAATTCTTCCTCGAGCGATTTCTTGAGCGTGCTGACCTTGCGCCGTTCCACATCACGGCGGATGTCCCCCTCCATCGCGTCCACTGGCAGCAGTCCCGGAGGGTATCGACCCATCAATCGCGACACGAAATAGCCCTTATCGCTCTTGAAGGGTTCGCTCAATGTACCCACTTTTTGGGCGAATACCACGTCAGTGTATTCGGGGACCATTCTGTTGCGGTCGAAGACCCCCATATCGCCTCCCCGAAACGCGCCCGGGCCTTCAGAGTAGCGGCGTACGAAGTCCATGAACGCTTGATCGGTCTTGAGCTTGAGGGCTGCGGTGCGAAGCTTCGTCGCGCGAGCGAGCGCAGCTGCTTCCCATGTTTTCATGTGTTCCTTACTCGCTTTTTCTCGCGTATCGCGCGATGGCACCATGATCTTGCCACCCTTCTCACGAGGTCCCACTGCGATCAGAAAGTGCGCGACGCGGATGTGCTCCTCTTCGCGCTCGAAGTGCTCTTTGTTCTCCTGGTAGCTCGTAGCGATGTCATCGGCGGTGGCTTCGAGGACACCGCGCTTCCCCATGTGGGCGCGTTCACGGTAAAACGCTACGTTTCGGGCCTTGAGGCTTCCCTCCGTTTCCTGGATGCGCTCGAGGTGTTCCGCCCAATTCTCGACGCGCTGGTTCCGCTCGTAGTTCGCGATTTTCTTGCGGTCGTAGTCGACTCCGCTTGCTTTCGTTTCGAGTTCGAGAAGGTGCTCCCAGATCAGTCGCTCGGAGATTTTCTTGCGGTAACGACGCTGCCACGCATTCGGGACGCGGTCGTCGTCGCGACGACCCAAGATCGTGTTGTACCGCGGTTGGTAGAGCTCCATAAACGTGGCGAGGGGGATAGGCTTGCCTTCAATGGTGGCGATGGGATCGGGCAATACCGGGAGCGGCGATTCGTCGGTGGCCTTCTTCTTCTTCTTTTTCCCCTTTTTCTTCTTCTTTTTCTTTTTCCTTTTTTTCTTCTTCTTCTGAGCTTCCTTTTCCTCGGGGTCCGCCTTGGCCGCGCCTAGACCCGAGCCTTGGTTGTTTCGGCAGCCGGAAGCGGTGCCCGCGATCGCAAGCAGGAATGACAACAGCCAGATTGAATACCGCACACGCATCTCCTAAGGCGAGGTCGTGACTGTGTGGCGTGCCGCCGCGACGGCATCGTTCTCGAAGGGAGCGAGCAACCGCGTTTGCAGCTCTGTGACGCGAGCCGCCGCGTCGGCGCGAAGCTGGGTCCATCGCGCGAGACCCTGGCGCGCGAGGATTTGGGTATCGCCGACGAAATCCGCAGCGCCTCGTACCGCGACCTGGAGCGACTCGAGCGCGGCTGTCGTCGCGGGTCGTCGCTCGTGGACGGTGACCGACCAGTCCACTCCCAAGATGGCGGACCGGGCGCGCGCAAGGTCACGCTCCGCGGTGGTCTCGTGGGTTTGGATGCGCTGGATGATTTGCCGCATTGCCTCCGCCAACGAGCGCACACAGGTCGCCACGTCCGAGTAGGCAGTCGCAGCTAGGGAGAAGGTTTCTGCTTGGCGCGCGTGTCGGACGAGCGCCGCGGCGCGCCGTTGAGCCCCTTGCTCGGCGGCCTCCTGCTGGAGAGCAAGCGCTGCCAGTTGTTTGGCGACATGAAGGGCGAGTTCCCGGTTTCGCGTGGCTTCGGCGGCAGCGGCTACCAGGTTCTCCAGCGTGGCGTCCAAGGCTCGGGCCCGATCAGAATAGGGATCGACGCGCTGGCGCATTTTCTCGATCCGTCCGGAGAGGCTCTGATGGATCTGTTTGAGCCAACTGTCGATGGAGCGTTCGCTGACGGCCATGCTCGCCTGTCCGGGCGCGTAGCCCACCATCTTGCGTACCCCGCTGCTCCACGCCCGAGGGTCTTGGTCGGGCGCATCGCCCACGACATGGGCGGCGAACTCGTCGGACACGCGCTGCTCGTCAACCAGTTCGGAACGCAATCCGCGGTTGTCGTCCATCAGCCGTCCGAGCATGTCCACCGCGGCTGCGGTGGCTCCCAGTCGGCGCTTCAGGTCGGCGCGGAGCGACTCGGGAGAGATCTCGCCTCCCTCGTAGTTGGCACTGCGCTCAAGCGTATCAATGGAGGTGTCCGTCGAAGTGGCGGGCATGGCGGGGTAGGGTGACACAGATCCGCAGCGAGTGCCTAGTTGGGAACGTGTGGCGCGGGGCCGAAGCTGCGGCCTACGCAGCGCATACACGACGAAATGCTCGCAGCGCGCCGTCGACGACCTCGGATTCGACGCAAAGCGAGAGGCGCAAGTGTCCTGCCACGCCGAAGGCCGTTCCGGGGACGACGATGGTTCGGTGCTCGCGAAGTCGTTCGGTCAAGGCCACGTCCCCGCCTCGAGAGTCGAGCGCGGACAGGTTTGGCGACAGGCGCGGAAACAGAAAAAAACCAGCGCGGGGCGGCGGGATTTCGAAGCCCAGTTCGCTCAATCCCTCCGCCATCTTGCGCGTGCTGTCGGCGTATACCGACACATCGACTCGTCCCCCAGGATCGTTCAGGACGGCGGGCAGGGCTCGTTGCATGAGCGCCGGGGCGTTGACGAAGCCCAGCACACGGTTGTTGAAGCTGATCGCGCGCGACAGGAGCTCGCGGCCGCGGCAACCCGGCGAGACCACGATATATCCGATGCGCTCTCCGGCGAGACCGAGGTCTTTTGAGTGGCTGGTGAGAAACACCGTGTTGCCGTAGTGGCGAAGCATCGAAGGGGCATCTGAACCGTCGTAGGTGAGGTCTCGGTAGGGGGAGTCCTCGACGACGTAAAGCGCTCGTTTGCGGGCCTTGTTGTGCTTCGACAGGCGCTGGGCGAGGTCACGCAAGCTGTTCTCCGAATAGACGGCACCCGTGGGGTTGTTGGGCGAATTGAGCAGTAGCACCCGTGTGCTGGGCTCGAGGGCGGCTTCGATCCGATCGAGATCGAGCGTAAAGTTCGCGTGGGTCGCCACGGGGACCAGTTTTGCCCCGACGTGGGCGCAGTAGTGCTCGTACTCGGGAAAATAGGGGGCAGGGACCAGCACAGATTCGCCAGGATTCACGGTGGAGCGCAGAAACACGTTGAGACCGCCCGCGGCACCGACCGTCATGGTGACATCTTGCACCCCCACCGGGAGACCGTAGCGCGCAGCTTCACGCTTTGCGATGAATGCGCGAACCTCAGGGAAGCCGGCGCTCGTCATGTAGCGATGCTGGCCGGCCGGTTCGTCCTCGAGAAGGGCACGGACGGTGTCTCGCCAGCACTGAGGCGGCTCGAGGCTGGGGTTCCCCAGTGAAAGGTCGTAAACCGGACCACCACCGTCGGCGCGAAGCTGGGTGGCGAGCTCAAACATCCGGCGCGTCCAGGACTCTTTTGCGCCCAGGAGCACGTCGGCCACGTGGTCACTCACGACGTTCGGATCCGGTTGAGGCTCGCTCACGCGCGCACCGTACCACGGTGGACCGGCGCGGATGACGAGCGCACTGCCGAGCGACCGGTCACAAACATTTCCCCAGATCGTACACTCCGGGCATCCCATGGAGCCAAGCAGCGTCCTCAGCGTTCACAACCTTGCCTTTCTCGAAGGACTTTCCGAGGCGTACGATCGCGACCAGAACTCGGTGACGCCCGAGTGGGCTGCCTTCTTGCGGGAGGCTCGTGCATTCGAAGACCGAAACGTGCCCATCTCGTCGTCCTCAGCAGCGCAGGGCCATTCCGAGGTGGCCGACGTGGTGCTGCAGAACCATGTGGACGACCTCATCGAAAACTATCGCCTGCACGGACACTTGGGTGCGCGCGTCGATCCCTTGGGGCGTCCGCCGCCTGTGACGACGCCCATGTTGGACCCGTTGACCTACGAGCTCACCGAAGGGCACTACGATCTGCGCTTCCACAGCATGGGCTTGTTCGAGGGCAAGGCGACGCTGCGCGCCATCCTCGATCGCCTGCGCAACACCTACTGTCGTCATGTTGGGGTGGAGTACTGGCACCTGCCTGGGGTCGAAGAGCGGTCCTGGCTGCGGCAGAGGATGGAGTCGTGCGAAAATCAGCGAGTCCCCGATCCCGACGAACAAGTCGAGTTGTTCCGGAACCTCGCTCATGTCGACAATGTCGACCGGTTCTTGCAAACAAAATTCGTGGGTGCGAAACGTTTCTCCATCTCTGGGTCGGAAAGCGCCATCTGCCTGCTGGATTGGCTGATCGAAGCCGCAGCCGAGCACGGCACGCAGGAGGTCATGATCGGGATGGCGCACCGGGGCCGGATCAATGTGCTCATGAACATTCTCGGCAAAACACCGATCGAGGTGTTTTCGGAGTTCGCCGGTAGCGATGCTGAGGCGAATGTTGGTGGCGGGGACGTCAAATACCATATGGGGTATTTTCGCCAGCATGTGACCCGCGGTGGGAAAGATGTCTACATTGCGCTCGCGTTCAATCCCAGCCATCTCGAAGCGATCACTCCAGTGATTCAAGGTCGCGTTCGAGCCAAGCAAGACGCTACACGCACGCGATGGGGGTTCGACGGTAGTATCGCCGTGACGTTGCATGGTGACGCCGCCTTCGCGGGCCAAGGCGTTGTGGCCGAGACCCTCAACATGTCCCGCCTCACCGGATATACGGTTGGCGGGACGATTCGGGTCATCCTTAACAACCAGATCGGCTTCACAACCGATCCCCACGACTCTCGCTCTGGGCTGTACTGTACCGACGTGTCGCATTTGCTCCAAGCGCCGGTGTTCCACGTCAACGGCGATGATCCGGAGGCGGCTGCCTACGTGGCACAGCTTGCCCTCGACTACCGGCAGAAATTTCACCGCGAGGTCGTCATTGACCTGATCTGCTATCGACGCTTCGGGCACAACGAAAGCGACGATCCGACGTTCACCCAGCCGGAGCTATATGGGCTCATCAAAGGGCATGCGTCGGTACGCGATCAATACCAGGCCATCTTGATCGAACGAGGCTCGATCACGGCGGCACAATGCCAACAACTGGACAAAATACAATACGACGATTTCGACGCCGCGTTGTCGGCCGCCAAGAAAGCCAAGCCGCTCAAGCTGCGCACACCCATGCATGGCATCTGGACGGACTATCTCGCGGGTCCGGAACCCAAAGATGACGATCCGCACACGGGTATCGAGTTGGAGGACTTCACGCGCCTGGCCGGGCGCTTGGTCACGATTCCGTCCGGGTTCACGCCGCATCCGAAGAATCGGCGCATGCTCGAAACCGCCGGTAAAATGTACGCGGGAGAGCAACCACTCAATTGGGCGGCGGCAGAGCTGATGGCATACGCTTCTTTGGTCGATGGGGGGGCGCCGGTGCGTTTCACGGGCCAAGACGCGATCCGGGGCACATTTAGCCATCGTCACGCCGCGCTCGTGGATCCAGAAACCGGCGCTCGTTGGTGTCCGCTTCAGGACATCCATCCCGATCAGGCCGCCTTCGAGATCTACAACAGCCCTTTGTCCGAGATGTCTGTGGTGGGCTTCGAATTTGGCTACAGTCTCGCTGCACCCCAGGCGCTCGTCTTGTGGGAAGCGCAGTTCGGCGACTTTGTCAACGGCGCACAAGTGATCATCGACCAGTTCCTTTCTTCTTCAGAAGATAAATGGAACCGCGTGAGCGGTCTGGTCTTGCTCTTGCCTCACGGATACGAGGGGCAAGGCCCCGAGCATTCGAGCGCGCGCCTCGAACGATTCTTGCAGCTGTGTGCGGAGGACAACATGCAGATCGTCAATCCGACCACTTCCGCGCAGGCGTTTCACCTACTACGTCGCCAGGTCATCCGACGCTGGCGCAAGCCTCTGGTGGTCATGGCGCCAAAGAGCTTGCTTCGTTTGCGGGCTGCCTTCTCTTCACGGGAAGATCTGCTCACAGGGCGGTTCCTTCGGGTGATCGATGACGACGCGGCCGACCCCAATCGAGTTGAGCGGTTGATCGTGTGTTCGGGTCGACTGTACTACGATCTCCGGAGCGAGCAGGAGCGTCGCAGGTGTGATCGTGTTGCGATCCTTCGGATCGAGCAACTCTATCCTTTCCCGGAAGAGGAGTTTGATCGCTGTGTAGCGCGATTCCCCAAGGCCAGGAGCCTCGTCTGGGCCCAGGATGAGCCCGAGAATATGGGCGCGTGGCGTCATGTCGCGCCGACGTTGTGCGAGCTACGCAACGGCGAGCTATTTCCAAACTACGCGGGGCGCCCTGCGAGCGCTTCGCCGGCCACCGGGTCACCCGAGGCGCATCGTCTTGAGCTACAACGAATCTTCCACACGGCCTTCGACGACCTCTAGTCCCTAGTCCCCGTTTGAAACCAACTATGGCTGCCGCGATCAAAGTTCCTGCCCTAGGCGAATCCATTACCGAGGCCATCATCTCGCGCTGGCTGAAACAAGTCGGCGATCCCGTGCGGGGTGACGAGCCCATCGTCGAGCTGGAAACGGACAAGGTGTCGGTAGAAGTACCGGCCCCTGTGGCCGGTGTTCTCTCTCGCCAGTTGGCGCAAGAAGGCGATACGGTGGAAGTGGGCGATCTCATCGCCGAACTCGACACGGATCTGGCTGCCGCGGCTACGAATATCGGCTCCGCTGTTGCCGGCTCGGTGGGCGCTGCGGGCAGGGCCACCACCGCGGGTGTCGCAGGTGATGGGGAGCCCCCGTGGCCCGGCGCGCCTGCTATGCCCTCGGCGCGGGCGGAGGCCGTACGTACCGATGTGGACTTGGCGTCGGTTCAAGGTACGGGGCGCAACGGACGGATCCTCAAGACGGACGTGCAGCAGTTCGCAGCGGAGGGGACATCCAAGGTCGTGTCTCCGGGCGGGGGAGAGTTGGCACGACCCGCGCCGGTCACAGCCGAGTTGGGCGCGCAACGGTCCGCCACGACCTCTCCGTCACTCGCTATTCGGCCAGACGCTCCGCCGGAAGCCGGTCCTGACCGTGCCCGCGATGAAGATGCGGAGGAGGTCCGACGCATGACGCCACTGAGGCGTCGCGTCGCCGAGCGACTGGTCGCCGCGCAGCAAAGTGCCGCCATCCTGACCACATTCAACGAGGTCGATATGTCGGCCGTCATGGAGGTGCGTACACTCTACAAAGACGCATTTATGCAACGGCACGGGGTGAAACTCGGGTTCATGTCGTTCTTCATCAAAGCGGCGATCGAGTCCTTGCGCAGTTTTCCGAGCGTGAACGCGGAGATCCGCGGTGAAAACGTAGTGTACAAGAAGTACTATCATGTAGGTGTTGCTGTGGGCGGAGGCAAAGGTTTGGTGGTGCCTGTGCTTCGTCACGTCGACCGCATGGGATTCGCCCAGATCGAGGGTGAAATCATTCGTCTCGCTGCGCTGGCGCGGGACAACAAGCTTTCCATCGCGGATCTGAAAGGGGGCACGTTCACGATCAGCAACGGGGGGGTCTACGGGTCGATGCTCTCCACCCCGATCTTGAACCCTCCACAGACGGGGATTTTGGGCTTGCACAACATTACGCAGCGCCCTATGGCCGTGCGGGGTAAAGTAGAGATCCGACCGATCATGTATCTAGCCTTGTCGTACGACCACAGACTCGTGGACGGCCGCGAGGCGGTGGGTTTCCTCGTGCGGATCAAAGAAGCTATCGAAGACCCGCGCCGATTGATGCTCGCGGTGTAGCAGTCGGACTGGCGCGGGAGGTCCGGTCCGATCTCGTTGCTTTGGAAGGTCCGACCGGGTCCGGATCCCGTTGTCGGTGGGGAGCGGTGGGGGGGGTGGGGGTAGAAGCGGGCCTGGGGCCGCACAGGGTGAGGGGACCGGCCGTGGGACCGTGTGTTACTGTGCGGCCATGGGCAAACCGACCATCAGGCGGCGGGTCGTCGCTGACGGCAGCGGTACGCGGCGCAGGATCGAGGCGGTCACACGCTCGGACTCGGACACGGCTTTACTCCATGATGTGCCGATCGAGCTGCGCCGCAGCCGAGACGGCAAGCGTCTGTTTGTCATCTTGCCCTATGAGCTGTGGGTCCTCGATAGTCGTTCGCTCAATATGCAGCGCAGGATCGAGCTGTCGATGCCGCGGCCCTCGCTATCTGAAGATGCGGAGGGGGTTCTTTGGATCGGCGGTCAGCACCTCTACCGTGGCGGGGTGTGGACGGACGCGGTCGTCAAGGTGGGCAGCAAACTTGGAGGCTTCGTGGACCAGGTCGTGTTGCTGCGTCCGGGCCTGCTCTGTGGCGTGGGCCGTCACGGCGAAGTGCTGTGGGACACGAACGCGAACGAGCTGCTGCACCGGCGAAAGACGAGGGAGCATCACGTCTACGGTCTGTTGGCTACGGCCGACGAGCGTGCCTTGTGGGCGGGTGGGGAGTCGTCGAGTTGGCTTATCCATCCGGCCCGTACCTCCGGCTACACCCGAGTTCGCTTTCCGACCACAAGCTCGGATGCGGTCGAGGCCGAAGTCGTTGTGGCTTTAGGCATGACTACCCATGGGCGTTGCATCCTGGGTGCGCGGGATGGTGGAATCGCGTGGACCCATAGTGACCTACGTTTGGCCCATGAACGATTCCCCACAGGCGCCGGCGAACATGCCTGGGCGGTGGCAGTGGCGGGGGATGAGCGCTGGATCTACGTCTTGCGTCCCAAGGGCTTGCTACAGCGTTTCCGAATCGACGAACCCAAAAAACCGAAGAAGCGCGCTGATCGGGAGGTCTACAGGCGGGGGGGGACGAGCCGTGCACTTCCTGAACAAGAGGCGCCCGTACCCGACCCACCGGCGCAGTGCTGTCGTCTTGAGCTTCCAGCGAGTTGCCTGACGCTGAGCACCGACGTTTCGAACGCGACACGGTTGATCCTCGGTGGACCACGCTCCGGCGGTCATCTCGGTCGCCTATGGTATTGCGATCCAAGTACGCTCGAGTGGCAAGATCAAAGCCTAGGCACTCGCGAGTTGGTGCCCCGAAGCACGCCAACAGCACCGGAGGTGCCGAGTTTCGTAGCGACGCGGAACAAACTCGAAGGTCCGCTGATTCGTGAACTCAAGGTGGATCAGGTGTTATCTGGCTCCGTCCAACTCTACGCCACGCGCGACCACGGACATGCGCTCGAGCAGCGCGCGGTGCGGCTGGAAGCTACGAAGGTCCTCAGCGCCGACGCCTTGCTCCTGCCCGCGATGCTCCGGCTTTGCAGTGGTGTCGCACGTCCGGGTCTGTTGCTTTGGTCGAGCGTCCGTGCGCCGACGGGTGATCCGGTGCCGCTGCGGTGGTTCACCTGGGGTGATCGGCCCCAGGGTTGGCTCCTCCTCGACACGCCGTCCATACGAGAGCAAGCGTGGACGCGGGGCGAGGTCTTCCCGCTCACCACGGCGTTGGCGCATGCGCCACCTCGTGTCCCCGGCATGCGACCTGCGATCCCAGAGAAGTGGGTGGATGCGGCATTGTTTGCTGCCATGGCTCGAGAGTGCAAAAAACAGTTAGAGGTTCTCTGGTAGTGGAATAGCGGCGTCGTTCTTGCCGTCGTTCCCGCGCCGACCAGACGGAGGTGCATGCAAAATATAACTCGATTGATACTCATCTCGATCGTCGCATGGACCGCGTGTGGCAAGGGGCAAGTCGTTGCGTGGACCCCCGCGGCGCCCGATACCGAGCCCGATCTCATTGTCGAGCCCGCAGACACCGTCTTACGCGGCGGCAAAATTGTCACCATGGACGACGCTTTCCCACTCGCCGAAGCCGTTGCCGTGCGTGGAGACCGGATCATAGCGGTTGGATCCATGGCCGAGATCGGGGCTCTTACCGGTTCCCAGACTCGAATTATCGAACTCGAAGGTAGGCTCCTGATTCCGGGGTTTATCGAAGGTCACGGGCACTTCATGGCACTGGGTCACGCCAAGCAAGTGCTTGATCTCTCCGATGCGAGCAATTGGGAAGCCGTTGTGGCCATGGTTGGGAAGGCGGCCGAGGTAGCTCGGCCAGGGGAGTGGATCCTCGGTCGCGGTTGGCATCAAGAGAAATGGGACGTGGTTCCCGAGCCCAACGTCGACGGTATCCCCGTGCATCAGAGCCTCAGCGCCGTCTCACCTCACCATCCCGTTCACCTGATTCATGCAAGCGGTCACGCTTCGTTCGCCAACGCCACTGCACTTGCGTTGGCTGGGATAGATAACGGGACTCGAGATCCTGCCGGTGGCACGATCTTGCGTTCCCGCAGCGGCCACCCCACCGGCGGGCTGCGGGAGGCGGCGCAAGAACTCGTGGCTGCGGCGCAGAAACGTGACCAAGCCCTGCAACCGGCGGAACAGCGGTCGGCGCGTCGCCGCGAGCAAGCTCGGTTGGCCTCGCAGGAGTGTCTGGAGAACGGGGTCACGACCTTCCACGACGCCGGGTCCAGTTTTGAGACGATCGATTTTCTTCGCGGCCTCGCCCGCGAGCACGAATTGGCGGTGCGTTTGTACGTGATGGTGCGTCACGAGTCGAACGACGTGTTGGCTGCAAAGCTGCCCGCGTATCGCATTGTCGGCGAATCGGGCGGATTCGTCACCGTGCGGGCGATCAAACGACAGATCGACGGTGCGCTCGGGGCTCACGGCGCCTGGCTTCTCGAGCCCTATGCCGATCTTCCCGGCCACAGTGGCCTCGTACTCGACACACCAAGTGACATCGCGCGCACCGCCGAGATCGCCCTGCAGTACGGTTTCCAGCTCAATACCCATGCGATCGGTGACCGAGCTAACCGCGAGTTGCTCGACATCTATGCCGTGGCTTTCGCCCAAAGCGACGCGAAGGACCTCCGTTGGCGTATCGAGCACGCCCAGCATCTGCATCCCCAGGACATCCCACGACTGCGCGAACTCGATCTCATCGCGTCGATGCAGGCTGTTCACTGTACCTCCGATGCCCCCTATGTGCTCAAACGATTGGGACCCTCCCGGGCCGAGTCCGGGGCGTACGTGTGGCGTACGCTGATGGACGCGGGCACCTTGGTCACCAATGGTACGGATACCCCGGTCGAGGACATCGATCCGATTCCCAATTTCTACGCTGCTGTGACCCGTCGCCTCGCCGATGGCGAGACGTTCTACGGACACCAGCGGATGACACGTGAGGAGGCTCTGCGCGCGTACACGCTGAACAACGCCTACGCTGCCTTCGAAGAGGAGATCAAAGGATCCATCACACCGGGAAAATATGCGGATTTGGTGGTGTTGTCGAAGGACATCATGACGGTGCCCGAGGCCGAGATCCTCGACGCACGGGTGGAGCTCACCATGATCGGGGGGCGAGTCGTGTTTCCTCCTTCGACCGCGGCTGCCGTCCCCTCGACGGATGTATATGCGGGGGAGCTTGAACGGCGGGGTAATACCATCACGCTCACCCAGATCCGCCGACTGACAACCCATGCGGGCTACGACAATCAACCCAACTTTCTTCCCGACGGAAGGGGGTTGCTCTTCACCTCTGTCCGCGGCGACCAGGCTGACATCTACCGGGTCGATCTTGCCACCGGGAAGCCTGTGCCCGTCACTCGGACGCCCAGCAACGAATACTCGCCGACGATCCTGGCCGACGGTGTGAGCTTTTCTGTGGTCCGAGAGCGCCAAGGGGTGCAGCAGCTATGGCGCTATGGCTTGGATGGAGAGGACCTGGGGCAGATGTTCCCGAGCCTTGATCGCATCGGGTATCATGCTTGGCTGGCGCCGGGCTGGGCTGCCTTTTTTCTCGTTGGAGATGGAGACGCGGACCATCAACTTGTGTCCGCGCGGGCAGCAGGCGATCAGCTAGAACTTATCTTCACGGGTCCCGGGCGATGTATCGCAAAGATCCCCGGGGAACAGGCCCTGTCCTTTTTGCGGCCGACGACGCCCGAGGGTGATCCGGCCACCATCATGCGCTTCGATCTGTGGGCGAAGACGGTCGCGCCCATCGTCGCCGCCCGTCCCGACGCTCAGGACTACGCCTGGGCACCGGATGGCAGCCTGTACATGGCGGAAAAGACAAGGCTCTACCGCTGGTCGGAGAACACAGGGTGGCGGCCGGTGCGGCTGGAGGTCATGGGGCGTGGGGTTGGGAGTGCCGTGCTCCCCACTCGGCCGATCAGCCGTATCGCCGTGGCCCCCACAGGTGATCGGCTGGCATTCGTGGAAGTGCTATCGGACCCGGAGTAGCGAGTTCTAGCTCGGCGTTTGCAGCGGGATCGACGGGGTTTAGGACGACACGCGGTGGGTCGCCATCGAGGCCCTCAAGAGATCCTTCGTTGCGCTGGGGAGATTAGCCGTCCCGTGATTCAGTTCAGCGGGTACACTATCCGAAGACCCCCGTACAGGTCCGACCCGTTCACGCAGTGCACACTGGAGCGCACTGCGTGTCCCATGGCAGTCGAATCTTCAGGACATGCCCGACGAGCCCTCGCTCGACTCTGGAGGCGCGGCCGGATGGCGCCACGTCGTTTGCGGACCTGGGACAGGTGCAACGCTCGGCTGGCTCACCGGTCGGGATCGAACTGAGATCCCGGGCGGGCCTGACCTGCCTCGTGGGCGCGACTGCCGGCGTCGGTGATGTGCGGTTTGGCTCCAGTGGCTAGCGTGACAACTTGGCTCGGATTGGCACTAGCCCTCTCCGGGCCCTGCCACACTGGCGAGTTGAAACCCCGTCATGTCGGAGTAGGTGTACGGGTCCACGAGGTTGTCAAATGTGGAGATGACCTTCGTTGTCGGATCGACTCTGTATGCCCGTGTATCTCCTGTCTTCGAGACGCCCCATACGTTGCCATCGAAATCGATGCTTACGCCGTGGGTGTGGCTCGGAAGCGCGATTTGCTCGACCACCTGGAGCGATCCGGTGTCGATGCCAAGGAGTGTGAATGTCTGTGCGTTCGCATTCTTGACGTCGAGCCACAGGCGATTTTCTCCGTCTACCATGCAGCCTCCCATATATCCGCGGTATTCTGCCGGGAGAGGAACTTCCTCCCAGGTCTCGGTGGCGGGAGTGAAGCGAACAATTTCGCGTCCGCAGCCCCAGACGTTGTTGTTCGGATCAACCGTAATCCCGTATGTCGGGTGGGGTTTCTGCCAAATGTCCACCGACATATCGGAGCGGGTGACTCGGACGAGCCACCCGTTCCACAGACTGGAGAACCAAAAATTGTTATCGCGGTCGACGGCGCCACCATAGGCGCTCACGCGAATATCACCTTGGCTCGCGTCGATGAACTGGGGTGGGATGCTCAGTTGCTCGAGGATCGCGCCCGTATCGCCGTCCAACAGCAGGACCTTCACATCGCCGCCCAGGCTCTCGACCCCGGTGACCCACAGATTTTCATCATAAGAGGAGTCCGCGTCGATCTCCTCCGCGGTCCAGGCGAGGGCGCGCTGACTTCGATACTCGGGGAACGGGATATGCCACGCGATGCACTCCTCCGCCTCCCAGGCCAGGAACGTCGCGTCTGTGGCGGTGGTGATGCTGTTGTCAGCGTTCTTGTCGACACAGTCGGCCGGGTCCGCGAAGATCTTGGTGATTCCACCGTTGCGGTTGGCGACCGCAACGTTCCCGCCGATGCCGACGGACGTACGCGACGGATCACCGGTCTGGTCAGGTCGTGTGATGTAGCGACCTTCCTCCACCAGCGTTCTTGTGTTGATTTTTGAGACGGTGCTCTGCGTGGAGTTCGCTATCCAGATGTAGCCGCGGTATGCCTCTTCTGCGTCAGGGACGTCGCCTTGCTGTGGAGAGCCGATGTCAAAATTCACGCCACCGTCGTCGTTCTCGTCGTCGTTCTCGTCGTCGTTCTCGTCACCGTTCTCGTCACCGGTGTCCAAGTCCGCTTCACTCTCTACGCTATCGCCGGCAGCGTCGCCATGGCTTTCGGCCTTGCTCTCCTCTTCCGTTGCACTCACGTTGTCACTGGGATGATCAGATTCACCATGACTATCCGGAAGTATCAAAACGTCGACTCCTCCCAGCGAGGCCTTGTCGTCGTCGGGGGCCGAGCACGCTGCTACTTGGGTCGCCGCGCTCCATACGATTAACAGATAGCGCTGGGCGGAACGTGGGGGTGATTGGGCCGCACGTGGGGGAGGTCGGTGCTCGGGAACAGGTGGAGATTTGAACATCGGTGTCCTTTCTCGCGGTGGCGACCCCACACATGCTCCGTAATCTACGGAAACGGGGGAGCCCGACGAAACCACGTGATCATACACAGAATCGTATCGAGCGAGGGCCCTGCATAGTCGACGCCGGCGCATGGCGCCAACTGGCGGTGCGCGATGGAATATTCGTCGCGGGAGGACCCCAGCTGGCACCGAATCATCCGGGCGGCGTTTCAGAGCTACGGGTCGCTCGCCAGCAGCAGAGGTAGTCGGCGACGAGCTGCCAGCGTCTAGATCGCGCGTTCGTACAGGCGATAGGTCTTGTGTCGTTTCGAGCCAATGGCCTCAATGGGCGCATTAATCAGGTGGTTGTCCTCTAGTGTCCAACCCATTTCGCAGCCGGTGTAACCCAGCTTCTTGCCTTCGTCGTAGGTTCTCAAGATCATCGCCTCGGTTACGCCGCGTCGACGGTACTTGGATAGCACGCCGAGCGTGAGCAGTCGGACGGTTTGAATCTTTCGTTGGTGGTACAACAGCTTGCCGAGGCCGATCGGCAAGCCCAAGGTCGTGAGCCGGCCGTTCGGGAGATGCACGAGAGCCTCGTTGATGTCCGGGAGCGACATGGAGAACCCGATCGCCTCGCCATCCACCTCGGCGATCAGGAAGAGGCCGGGCTTCATGACTAACTTCAGGTCCTTCGCCAGGTGGTCAAATTCGTGTTCGGTCATCTTGACGAACCCCCAGTTGTCCTCCCAGGCATCGTTGTAGATCCGCTTGATGCGCTGTACTTCTGCGTCGAAGTCTTTCATGTTCAGGGGACGGATCGTATAGCCGTAGCGCTTCTGCGCGAGTACAGAAATTCGACGCCATCGCTGCGGGGGCTCTTGTTCGCGGGTGATCCACCAGGTCCACAGGTCCTTCACCTTTTGCAGACCCCAGCGTTCGAGGAGGACGGGGTAGTATCTCGGGTTGTGGTTCATCATAATGCGCGGAGGGCTATCGAAGCCCTCTACGAGGAGACCACACTGGTAGTTGGTCGAGTAGTCGATGGGCCCGAGCATGCTGTCGCGGCCCTTGCTGCGCAGCCAAACTGTCGCCGCGTCCAACAGAGCGTTGGCCACCTCCTGTTCGTCCACCGCCTCGAACATCCCGAAACAACCGAGATTCGTCCCATGGGTTTCGTTGTAGCGGGGATCGTCGCTGACCAGGATCCTGCCCACGACCTTGCCTCTGCGCCGAGCGAGAAGCAACGTCGCATCACCGTGATCAAAGAACGGGTGCTTCTTACGGTTGAGGAAGTCTTTGCGGTCCATCACCAAAGGCGGGACCCAAGCCGGATCGGTGGCTTGGACGGACCAGGGAAAGCGCACGAATGCTCGGGTATCCGCTGCCGTTCGAAGCTCGGCGATCTCGATGCTCGCTTCCATGGTGGCCATCTACGCTTTCTGAAACGATGGGACGGTCCGCGTTGCGAGATGGCGGCACGTCGGGGCGGGCGTGGTGTGATGGGCGGCGATGCGATGAGCGGCGATGCGATGAGCGGCGATGCGATGCGCTGCGATCGGCGGGAGCGAGTGCCGACTAGAACCGGACGATGGTGGCGCGTGCATTGTCAACCCATACAGAGCCTCGGCGGATCGCGCAAGCGCCGACCCTCGCTGACCGTGGGGGTGCCCATAGCGCCGAGATGCGGACGAGTTGCGGCAGCCGAGCTGCCCTCGGGCCGGCCTAGTGACCGGTTCAGCGAGGTCCACCCCCCCGGAGAGGGTCGGTTCCACGCGCGACGTCCGCTAGACCATCCCTCAGGGAAGATGGGATCCGGCAGGAGCAATGGTTCCGTCGAGCCCGTGGGGACGCTGCATCCAGCGCAGGACGTCCGCATAGGTGACAATACGTACGTCTGGGTGGTGGCCGAGCGCGTAGTCGACGAATTCCTCGACAGCTAGGCGACGGTCTTGCCAGGTGCTCGAGCACAGGGTGTTTACGTCGTCGTTGAACTCGGAATACTCATCGGTATGGGCACCGATGAACATCGGTGCTCGATTGGCGGTGGCCCGATTGTCTCCGACCAGGTGAAGATCCAGTGTCGCTTTCCAGAGCGCGAGCGCGTCATCTTTGGACATCTTCTTCTGGCACCACACGTTGTAGTCGAAGCCCGTTACCCCAGACCATCCGGTGGCCGGCATGAAATCGCTGATGGGAAGCTCCCAGAGTCCGGGAAACGCACCGACGCCTTTGCCCGGATAGACGCGCTCGCTTGTCCCGCTGTCCAGCGTGTAGGGCCAGTCAAAGCCTTGGGCACCTAGAAAATGCTCTGCGCTGCAGTCATAGCGAAAGGGGATGGCAGCCATGGCTTCGAACGTGGCCATTGAGAACCCCAAAAACGGCGTTCTGAACCCCCAAATGCTGCTCCTGTCGATGCCGGCTTCGTTGACGAGACTGTCATTGCAAACTGTCATCTCGTTCTGCCAGAAGTCCTTGCTCGAAATGTTGGCGTTGAAGGTTTCGGCGTCGTGGGTGTCGGTGTGGTTGCCCGTCTCGTGCCCTTCCTTGTCGGCGCGGGTCCACGTGGCCCTGACCTCGTCGGAAGTAACGCCCACGTGCGAAGAAGTGAAGAACGAGGCTCGGACGGGCGTGCCGTCGAACGTGCAGGGATCCCCACCTCCGGCGGGGTTCGTCTTGTCCGTCAAAAAATCGAGAATCCAGGTCATCCCGTCTGCATACATGTTGTCGTCGAAGCCGATGGCTATGAACTGGGGCACGTTCTCTATCGCCATACCCGCAGGCGGTAGCATGGAAGCCGCCACATTTGTGTAGTGTTCCGACTCGGGGCCCCAGTCGCACCCGTTGCCGTTGCCATCATCATCGTCATCATCGTCATCGTCATCGTCATCATCGTCATCGTCATCGTCATCCTCATCATCATCATCATCATCATCATCATCATCATCATCATCGTCATCGTCATCGTCATCGTCATCGTCATCGTCATCGTCATCGTCATCGTCATCGTCATCGTCATCGTCGTCCCCATCGTCGTCCCCATCGTCATCGTCATCGTCATCGTCATCGTCATCCCCATCGTCGTCCTCATCACCGTCGTTCTCATCGTCAGAATCCTCCCCCCCCCCCATACCCGCGGTAGCGGGATCGTCGCTGCAGGATCCTGTAGCGATGCCGAGAAGAAGGACGAAGAACAGCGGGTTGTGATTGATTCGCACGGCGAGACTCCCGTGGGGACTGTAACCATGATCTGTCGCGCGGAGTTGCTCAATACGCTCGAGTTGAAGCAAAGGCGCGGGCCCAGGGCGTGGATCCGCATACGCGGTCGCAGTTCTGCGTCTGTCCCGCGACGGGAAATTCGAGCTTCCACACCTAATGTGGCCGACTATTTGTCGCTTGGAGGGTGGATGATGACTCGATTTCGGCCAGCATTTTTGGCGGCGTAGAGGGCGGAGTCGGCTGCCGCGAAGAGTCCTGGTACGTCCTCGATCAGCGGATCTGGCACACTGGCGATGCCCAGACTGATGGTGACAGGAATCTGCTTGCCGTCGAACGAGAAGTTGTGCCTCTCGATCGCTTGGCGCAAACGAGCGCCGAGAATCCGAGTTTGGTGGACACGGCTGTTGCGACAGACAACCGCGAATTCCTCGCCCCCATAACGGGCGAAAAAATCTTCGTGACGTATGGTGTCGGACGCGATCTCTGCCAGGGACCGAAGCACGTGATCGCCAGCGGGGTGGCCGTGGGTGTCGTTCACGGCTTTGAAGTGATCGAGGTCGAACATCACCAAGGAGAGCGGACTATTGTGGCGGCGAGCGAACGCAAACTCGGCGCCGATATGATCCATCAGTGCCTTCTTGTTGTGGGCTCGGGTCAGGGCGTCGCGCAACGCGGCGTCATATAGGTCGCGCTGGAATCGTTCCTCGATATCGTCTTGGAACGAGAACTTGAGCATGCAAGTCGCCCCGATCTGGATCTTGTCGCCATCTCGGAGCGGTACGGGCGAGATGACTCGCTTGCCATTGAGGTAGGTGCCGTTGCTCGACCCAATATCTTCGACGTAGGCTACGCCTGCTTTCACAAAGAGGCGGGCGTGGTGTCGAGATGCGCCCTTGTCGTTGATCCGTAGGTTGGCGCGTTTCGAGCGACCCACCACGAGCTCTTGTTCCACGCGCTGCATATGTCCGGCGTTGCTGCCTACGAGCACGATGACGAAAGCGCGTGCTGGGCGGCCATCGCCCGCGATCTGGTCCGGCTGGATGATCGCCGTGTGTTCCACACTGTGGAGCTCGGAGTCGTCGAGCTTGTCGTCGAGCTTGTCGTCGCGCTGACCCACTGGAAAGAATTATGCGGGATCTTCGAGGTTGGTGCGCCCGTTGCTCGCGCTGGCCGCGTACCCATCTGGGCCGTGGGCACGAGAAACGCTCCGCCAGTGGGCCTTGCCCGCACGAGTGCGACCCGGGAGGGGGGGAAAGGGCGATGCCCGCGTACATGTACATGTACATGTACATGTACATGTACATGTACATGTACATGTACATGCCCGTGTTGGCGGCTCCGATTCGATGCCTTCACGGACGAGCCAGCGAAGTGGCAGGGCGAAGCGGCGGGTTTCTATGGCCGCACACTGGCGGCGTACGGCTGGTGGGCTGTGGTGACCGGGGGACGGCACGTCTCGCGCGGGCTGCAGTGGCGAGGGGGGGCTGCGAACGATAGTCTCGGGCGCAGGCCATCCATGCCCCAGTCCACCGTTTCGCTCCCGGCCGCACCCGCGCCGCGCATCGTCATCCATGGTTACTGCGAGTTGGATGCGCGCGCGATCGGGGATAGGTTCGCCGAGCACGGCTCGGCTTGGCTGCGTGATCTCTGTCTGTTGCGTGGCGATTTTGTCGTCGTGATCGAAGACGGGGAGGATGTCTATCTGGTGAGCTCCAGTTTCGCAGGCACCCAATACCATTATGCGCAATGCGGAGACCGTGTTCAGCATGGACGGACCGTCCTCGATGTTCTCCGCAAGAGCGGCCGGCCTTGGCGGTGGAACTGGGCCGCTCTCGCGGATCTCGCGGAGCTCGAGTACATACTGGAGGACGATAGCTTGCACCCCGATGTGCACCGCGTTGCGCCCCGTAGCGTCCTCCACTTTAGCGGCGCTTCCTTGCATCGTTTCGCTCACTCGTGGGAGAGCTTGCATCCTCCCGGGCGTGGTAGCGCGGCGGCCACCCTCGACGCTTTCAACGAGGAACTGAGCTACTGGGCTGCAGGGCAGCACAACGTGTTGTCCATCTCTGGGGGTCTCGACTCTCGGGTGATGCTCAGCGCCCTATTGCGGGGCGGGCACAGATTTCGCGCCGTCGTGATGGGTCCAAAAGATAGCTATGATGTGCGGGTCTCGAGTGCTCTCTCCCGCCGTTTCGGGTTTGATCTCGAAAGGGTCGAGTTGGATCTCGGAGCGTATCTTCGCCAAGCTGACGCAATCGTCGAATTGACCAATGGGACCAAGCCTGCGAAGCACTGGCATACCTACCTCTACTCAAACGAGGCGTCGGTCGATCATTCGAACCGGTTTTTCGTGGGCATGGCGGGCGAGTATGCGCGTACCTTCTTGCTCGACGGAGGGCTTGGCGTACGAGCGCTTGATCGCCTGCCTCTGCGGCTAGTCAGCCTCGTATGGGCCCATCGACGGCGGATTCGCGGACGATGTTTTTTCGAGGGCGACCTCCCACAACTCAACCCGGAGCTTGCACAGCAGCTTGGCGGGGCAGGTGCATCGACGCGCCACCTCCGTCTAGCGCAACTTGCGGCGGCAAGCCCAGGCCTTCTGGCGGGTCTCGACCGCTACTATCTCGAGCATCAGGTCCGACGTTTCGGTGGCAACGGACTCGCGCTCTACGAAGCCAACACGCGGTGGATTGCCCCGTTTATGACCCGGGCTTGGACCCGAGCGGTGTGGCAGCTACCTCGACGATGGAAACTCGATTCGCGCTGGCACCGCTACGCGCTCCAGCAGAACGCCCCCGACCTGCTCAGGTTTCCCGATGCAGCCAATGCTCGGACGACGCACGTACGGACACGTCCATTTTACTACATACCTCGATCAGGAGCGAAGCCTATCCCCTACGCGGACTACAACGCGTGGTTCCGATCCGACGCCATTCTCGGTCACGTGTTGGACCATCGGGGCGTCCTGGAGGAAATCATCACGCGCCAGGGCATCGAAGCACTGGTGCAGCGTCAGCGGCTTCGCGGCGATAGAGTATTCGCTATATCGTTGATCCTGGCGATGGGCGCGTGGCTGCAGCGAGTTCGGGAGCTGCCCTCGGTCCGGTGAGGCTCGCCGGGTTGGAGGGCACCGTTCGCCCGGGCTAAAGCCGGGAGAGGGCATCGAAGTAGTTGGGGAATGTCTTCGACGTGCATCCGGGGTCGCGAATGCGGATCCCCGGATGCAGGAGCCCGAGCACGGCGAAGCTCATGGCCATGCGATGATCCTCGTAGGTATGTACTTCACCCGGGTGCGGTATGCCGGGTCGGACAAGCATCCCGTCGGTCTGCGCCTCGGCGGCGATACCCAGGTGGTTGAGTTCGCGTACGGTCGCGTTAATGCGGTCGGTCTCTTTTCCACGGATGAATCCGATGCCTGTGATTCGAGTAGGCGAGGAAGCGAAGGTGGCCACGACCGCCAATGTTTGCGCGACATCGGAGAGGTCACGCATGTCGACCTCTACCCCGCTGAGGCTACCTGCTTGTGGACCCTGCAGCTCCGTCCAGTCTTCCCCCTGGGTCACTTCACAGCCCATTCGGGCGAGGATGTGCACGAGGTCGAGGTCGCCTTGCAGCGATCGTGTACCCAGTGCGCCCACGCGAACCCGTCCACCGCTCACGGCGGCGGCGGCGAAGAAGTACGACGCGGCCGATGCATCGGGTTCGATCGTGTAGGTGTGGCCACGGTAGTGCTGGTCGGCCGCGACGTGGAATCGCGTGTCGTCATGAAAGCCGCTCTCGACTCCGAAGTCGCGCATGATCTGTCGTGTCATGGCGACGTAGGGGCGTGATACCAGCGGGCCTTCGAGTTCAAGCGTGAGACCGCTTGTCATATAGGGCGCGCTGAGCAGCAAACCACTGATATACTGACTGCTGAGATCGCCTCGGATGCGGAGGCTGCCGCCGCGTAGCCCATTGGCGTGGATACGCAGTGGGATATGATCGGGCTCGCCCAGGCAATCGATGCGCACGCCGAGCTGGCGTAGCGCGTGTACCAAAGGCGCGATGGGTCGTTCCCGCATCCGCGGGGCGCCGTCGACCTCATATTGCCCTTTGCCCAGGGCCATCATGGGGGGAAGGAAGCGCGCGGCGGTGCCGGCGTTGCCGATATTCACCGTGGCGGATGCGCTGGGAATGGTGCCATCACAGCCATGTACGACCATGCTGCGGGCGGTTTCGTCCTCGGTCACCGAGATGCCCAGGTCACGCAGCGCCTGGGCCATATACCGGGTATCGTCGGAAAATAGGGCCTGCGCGAGGGTCGTGGGTCCCGACGCGAGGGCGGCAACAATGAAAGCTCGGTTGGTGTAGCTCTTCGAGCCTGGCAACGTGAGGGTGGCGTCGGGAGGGCGGACGAGAGGCTGGATTTCGATGGTGTCCATGGGCGAGGTTCAGCTCGATCGCTTTTTCGCGGACGCAGATAGGCTCAAGGCCACGGCGGCGATGCAGGCCGCAGCCGCGGTGGTCCAGGCTGCGGAGTGCAGTATCGTCGATAGAGGTAAGGCGACGCCCGCCATCGCCGCCACGGGGAAGGCGAGACGCACCCAGGTCGAGTGTCGCGAACCGAATCTTCCGGCGACTAAGGCATCGATGTAGCGGCACCAAAAGCAAGAGGATGCCAAGGCCAAAGCGGTGAGCAGTACCGTGACGAGCAGGCGCGCGGGAGCGTCGAACTCCGAGCGCACCGCGTCCATGACCTGGTACATGCCCGGCCTATGTAGAAACGGGCCCAGCATAGAGGTGTGCGCGACTTCGTAGGGATGGGGTTGGTACACCGATCCGTTCCCACCCATCGCTTCGATTTGGGGATGTAGTGCGACGAGCGAGCGCCGAGTCTCGTACTCTTCGGGGAAGGCGATACCGGTGTGTAGCTCCACATCGAAGAGGTACGAGGGGGGCGCGAGATAGGGTCCGGTGAAGTGGCGCATCGCCTCTGCGTGGGAAAAATCAATGATGTCGGGCCGAGAGCTGGTGAAGCGCAGCGTTCCGTCTTCGGCGAGGCGATGCTCCACCGGCACGCGCATATCCTGGCCCGGGTCGCTATTGTGGCGCAATATGGCGACCTCGGTATCTGCGAGGAAATCCCAGGCGGGCGTACGCAGCTCGCCGTACTTGCGTCTCTCGCCAATATCGAGACCGCGTGACGGTGTTTTCATTTCCAAGGTCAGTACGTCGCCGATGGCCGCATCGAACCCTTTTGTGGCCACGAAGGCCCAAGGGCGGGGGGCCTCATCGCTGGCGAAGTAGGGACCGCGTAAACCCAGCTCGATCACACGCTGTAGCTTGGGGTTCTTCGGGTCGTCTGCTTGGCGGATTTCGTACATCGCGGTGTAGTCAGGAGTGCCTTCCTGGGCCCCCACGATTTGCCCAACGGTGCCCACAAACTCGAAATCGTCGATGACCACGTAGGGGCCAGATCGTTTCTTGGAAAGTTGACCGAGGTCGATATCCGGATCGACGGGGCGCAAGATGACCAACTCCTGTCCGCTGTCGTTTGTGACCTCTTCGTTCGTGACCTCGATGCGGTAGTCGTAGCCGGAGTTCTCGCTGCGCTTCGAGTCGCTATCGCGAAACGCGACGGTGCGCACGGCAGCCGTGACCTGCCAGCGGGGGATGAGGAGCGCGTTCTCACCCGCATGAAGCGTGCCTAGCTTGTGGCCGCGTGGGTTGGCGCGGAATACCATCCGGTAGTGCTTGTCGTTCTGGAGCGGAGTGTCCTCCGGCAGCAGGACCAGCTGCCCGACCTTGGCGCTGGGGCGGAAACCGCGTTGGTGCTTGCGCTCCATCGGTAGCATCACGCGCTCGGTAGCGACTTCAAGTCGTGGCGAGCTTCCGGCTGCTGCGAGGAACAACGCCGTGGCGGTCGCTACGATGCAGGAGCTGAGGACCGGCACGATCATGGCTGATGCGGCGACGCGTTCGCGAGGCCGACCTTCATGCTGGGTGTGGGGCTCGGTACGCTTGCCAGCCCAGTGCGATGCACTAAACGATGCTGTGCCTAGTCCAGCTCCGCTGGTGAGGATGGTCCAGAACAAACCGTGCTGGACGGCAACAAGCCATACTCCGCCGGCCAAACCGCCCGCCACCGCCGCAGGATCTGTGATGGACCATACTGCTTCCTGTAAGGTGTCCCGTGCGATTTCGGGGGCCGCGACCAAAGTGGCGGCGGCTCCCAGGACGAGCACCGCGATGATGAGGGGCGCGGCTTTGTGCAGTCCGACAAGCGCCCAGACGGTAGCACGCCGCGGCAGGACCAACACTGCCAGCAGCGTCGCTAGCGCGAGCCCGATGGGCAGCGCGGGCGCATGGGTAAACTCGGACCACGCGACGCCGACTTCGTGGAGTTGCAGGGCGACGCCAGCCGTGAGTCCGACACCGGCTACCGCCAGTGCGTACAAGCTGGCCGCCGTACTACCGAGGACGTTGCCAACCGTCACGGCGCCCGGATGCGGCGTGTCGCAGATCACTTCGGCATGGATCCATGCCATGGCGAGAGCCGACCCGATCCACATCCATGCGAGGGCCCCGGGGCCCGCGGCCCCCACGGCCAACGCCGCTCCAGAGATGGCGGCTACGCCACCTCCCATGGCGAGCATGTCTGCGCGTACGTGGCGATGTTGTGCGGGGCGGGCGAGGGAGGTCAGCCCCATCCATAGTTGTCGGATCGGCGCGCCGAAGCTGACGAACCAGGCGATCAGTCCGCCCACCACAATAGCGAAGGTGACGAGGGTGAGAGCGAGAGCCATCGGCGCTCAAGGCTGACAGATCCCGCGTCATCGCGTCCAGCCGGGAAGCGCCAACGGGGTTGGCGGAGAGCTGCACGCGCCCCTACGCCAGGGTGGAGAGAAGAAAGTGGCGGAAGTGCACAGGAATCGAACCTGCCCGGGACGCTTCTCGCACCCCACACCGGTTTTGAAGACCGGGGACCGCACCAGCTAGTCAGGCACTTCCGCGGCGGACTGTACCCGACGTGTGCAGGAAGAAACCAGACCCCGTCCGCGCTGGCAGCGTGGCAGCGTGGCAGCGTGGCAGCGTGGCAGCGTGGCAGCGTGGCTGCGTGGCTGCGTGGCTGCGGCTTGCGAAGTCGCCACCAACAGGTTTCATTTCTCCGGGGGGCGCGGTGTCGAGCAGCGATGGCCGGAGCGGGCGCCCCGGGGGGACAGACCGCGCGGTCTGCAGGACGCGCAATCTGGTGAGAGATCAGGTCGGTGAGCGGCGGGATCGGGCCCGCGAGTTCCGGCGGCGGAGAGCGGCGACGAGGACAATGCCAGCGAGCGCACCGCGGGGCGACCCGTCGCCCGTCGAGGTCGCACAGTCGCAACCGGCGGGGTCGTCGTCGCCGTCGTCCTCCGCCGCCATGCCCGTGTTGCTGTCATGGTCGACGCCGCCACCCGTGTTGGCGGCGCTGCTGGTCGAACCGGTCGCGGTGTCGCCGGTCGCCGTGGGTTCGTCTTCTTCGAGGACGAAGGGGAGACCGCAGGTTTCGCTGAAGCCCGAGGTCTCGAGGTCCGCGCACCAGTCGCCCCAGTCGCCCGTGCCCGGAGGTGTCTCCCAGCTGCCGCCGACGCTGAAGCCGCCGCATTGCTCAGTGGGCGCCCAATTACCGTCATCGTCGTGGCAGGGGGTGATGTCGATACCCGACTCGGACTCGATCCAGCTGATGGCGTCGGGCAGATAGGCGTAGATGTTCCGCGCGCCGCATTCGGTGCCGAGCATCACCGAGGTGATGCCGACGGTGCGCCAGGTGCCGTCATCGAGCTGCACGAGGGCGGGACCGCCCGAGTCACCGGGGCAGCCGGAGATGCCGTCGCCACCCAACGTGATCGTGCCATTGCTGATGTCGTGGATCGACGAGACGCCCCAGCGTTTTTTCCCCGTTCCCAACGGCTGCGTATGGCTCCCTCCGTTCGCTCCGTATCCGACCTGAACGACGTTGCCACCCCCGGCGATGGACTCGAGTTCACAGCCCATGGCCGGCGGCGAGAACGGGATGTCGAGTTCTCGCGACAGCTTACAAAACGCCCAGTCCCCGTCGATGTTGTCGACGTAGGCGGGGTTGACCTGACAGTTGGCGGTGGCGACCTGTTTGCCCCCGGTGGTGTTGGTGTTGCCGAAGTGGATAATCTTCTCGCCTGCGCCACAATGCGCGGCGTAGATCACGAGCTGGGGGTGCGCCAGCACGCCGGTACACAAGCCGCCGCCCTTCACGGCGACCACCGTGGAGTACTGGCAACCTTCCGTTTCGACGCCACCGAAAACACGATCCGTAGAAGCGGTGTCGTCGTCGGTTGTGGGCGTGGATGCGTGGGCTTGGGTGGCGATTACGAGGACCACGGCGGGCACGATCAGGGACCCATGGCGGCAGATCGACGCGAGGTTTTTCACTTCGCCACATTAGCCGTGGGGGCGCGGGATGCAAACCAGCGATCCCAGCTTGTCCGCCGTTGACCGCAGCCGCGGACAAGTCGCTGGGCCGGATCGCAAGAAACACGATCCATCTCGGGGGCCGCTCGCCGCGCGGCGGAAGGGGGCCATGGCCGTCGATCAGAGGGGCGCTATCGTAGGGAAGCCGCAGGGAAAGCACGCGCTCATGGGGCGTGCGAACTGTGCGCATGCCCGCCGCGCGCAGGACTTGGGAAGGCTTGCTGCGTGCGGTGGCATGCGTCGACCCGTGCGGCTCGTTTCGCGTTTCTCTTCTTCGTCCATGGATGCCGCATTTTGGCGTCCTGGTGGCCCCGGATGCTAGGGTGTCGCTGTCGCTGTCGCTGTCGCCCGCGTACGCTGTCGTGCGGGTGGGAGAACGTCATCTTGGTCACGACCGTACTCGTCGCACATCCGACCTAGGGACTCGCTGCACATTCCCACGTCGGTACGTCTGACGGTGTCCAGGGCGACTGGAGGGCGCAGCATGTCGCCGACCTGGCGATGCAGACGTCACCCGTCCCGTCCGTCAAAGCCTGCAGCGACGTGGAGAGAAACGCGTTCTCAATAGACGAGCGAGCCTGGCCTCGAGGGCTGCGCTTGTGGGGGCGAGGAGGTGGTCGCATCGTTCCGTTCCCCGGTTATGGACTGCCGCGCCAGAGCGACCGTTGCCGACTCGACCTCGAGCAAGCGCAAAAACTGCCAAGAGGCGGGAACTCATTCCTAAAGACCCCTTGTTCATAGGTCCAACGGCGATCCCCCCCCACCGCTAGCGGACCTCGTTTCTGGCGGCAAGCGTTTCCTCCTCGAAAAACGTTGACGCACGGTTGGCACGCACGTACCATGCGGATCCTCCTATGAGATATAGCACGCACGCACGCACGCACGCACGCACGCACGGTCTCTCTAGCGATCGTGGCGTTCGCGGCATGTGTGGGTGAGAGCGAGTTCGGAACCGAGCTCGGCGAGGCGGAAACGCAACCGAACCGCTCTCTCGAGGAAGACCGCCCGATGCAAGGGTCTTCGATAGCTGCGCGATCCGCTCAGGACTTACTGCTCGGTCTGGTGGGAAGCGAGCGGGCGAATGGGATAGGTGCCTGCGGGTCGAGCGGGCCCCCTCCGACCTTTTTTATCCAGCCGGAGCCGATGGGAGCGCAGATCGTAACAAAGAAGAAGCCGTTGAGCCTCACCCTCTATTCTAACAGCAAGCTCGCGTCGTCGATCACGATCAGTGGTGTTCTCGTGACCGAGTCGGGGATCGCTGATTTTAAGCAGTCCGTAGAGATCGCAGTCCCCGCTGGCGTGGGTAGGTCCGTCCGCGTTGATCTCAGCGCCAAGCAGATGGGCCTCAATGGCGGTACACATCGTCGCGCTGGTTGGCTTCGCATCAAGACGAGCAGCGTGTCCGAAGACGGGGAACCCGGCTATACAGACAGTTTTCCAACTCTCTATTTTCATGCCCTGGATGGGGACCATGAGTGGCTGGTCTACGATGAGGAAACGTTGTTGAGCGACTTTGAGGCTGGCGCGCTGAATGGGGGACGCGAGACTATGGAGCGCTCGGGAGAGCCGAGCGATGGATATCCGGACAGCTTCGACGATGTGCTCTACCCGCCGCTCATTGAAATCGACCCGCCGGACCCGTGGGATTCAGCAGAAGACGATCTGATGCGTGATCCGCTGGGCTCCACCTCCGGCGACGCATTGGCCGGTCATGCTGACGCGATGCGGGCTATTTCCATCAATTTCTGCTTCAATATTCATACCGTGTGGACCGATGCAGAGCATGCAAGCGAGGACTTTTGGACGAACAACCATATCACAGTACCTGCGCGGGGAATGTTCGCTAAGATTACGGCAGACGGGATCAATAACTGGGAGTACTCGGATGAGCTGAAATGGTCGGGATCGGATCGCGGATGCACGGGTTATATTCCGGGCCTGTGGAACGGCTATTACAAGATCCGACTCTACACCTCTGGCAAGGTGGCGGGAAATGATATTCAAGTCATGAACGCAGCGAATGGCCACCGCGCTGTATATGATTTTGAGGATGTGTATGTTGGGACGAATGGCCCTCCGGTGAGAAAAACATTTTTGTTTCCATCGGGCCATCGCGGCAACGTGTATGCTGCCATGGCATTCGGTTGGTCACGGCATAATGGGGGCATATCCGGCACAGAGACGAGGGTATTCGTAGATAGCGAAGATGACAGTTCCAACGCGACGGTGATGACTTCTGGGAACTACCCGGGAGCCGGAAGGATCAGAATCACGCCGACGGCGGCGAGCAAGAAAATGACCATCGCTCACGAACTCGGGCACATTGTGGGTGCGTTCGCCACGGGAGCCGGTCCCACCTACAAAGGTAATCTCTCGTTGGGTTCGGTTTGTTCTGTTACCGGTGCCGGTGGTCCGAGCCGGTGCCGGTCGAATTCCGGCAATTCGCATACACTGACAAGTCGAGAATATGCGGGATGCGCGGCTTCGGAGGGATGGGCCAATTTCTACGCTGCAGACGTCTACAACACCCATCACGAAGATGATTGCGCGGTGCCGGTATACGGCCGGGATGTGGATTGTGAGAGCGGGTTTCTGTGGCATCCAAACCGGTATATGGAGAAAAAGTGCGATACGTTCTCGCAATCCGCAAATCTAAACGGGATGGGGGTCGAATTGGATTGGCTACGCGCCTACTGGGACGTACATACAAATGGCGGCGGTCATGTGGGACACGCCGCAATTCATAGTTGGCTAGATGACGCTGTATGGGAGAAATGCAACGTATATTCGGTCTTGTCCGATTCTGCCGATAGCCTCGGGGGCACGCTTGACGACAATTGGGATCATGCCGACGGCTACAACGGAATCGACTGGACGGCGACGAACGCGTGCTATTCGCAGTAGATAGGTGCGATTGTTCTTGGCACGCCGCACTGGGGGCCCTGTCGCTATGTAGGCTTGCCGGAGCATTTGGTTTTGGAGCGCTTACGGTGACGCTCCCGGCATGCCACGCCGCCTCCGTGAACGTCACGGAGGAGTGTCGGACCCAAGACCAAGCGTTCAACAGCTGGGACTTCGGGGTGAGCGACGAGCCCTTTATTCGATTCGAGAGTATCGAACATCGGCTGCGAGTGTACGCGAAAGAACGGAGCTTCGAACTGACGTGCGCCGATGTCGTCTTGGCTGAATTTGTCCATTCAACCGATACGCTGTGTGAGGTGCGCGGTGGGAGGGTACGCGCACGGTACTGGGGCGACTCCGGCTACATTGGCTTTGAAGTGACACCAGAGGAGATCTTGGCTCCGAACAGTGTGTTTTTCTATGAGGTCGTGCGCCACGATAAAGTCGTCTTCACGGAGCAAGTGGCAGCGAGTGTGCAGTGGGGGTGCCCATGAAACCGATTTTTATCATCGCCCCAGTTCTTATTTTCGCGTGCGCGCCTCGCCACGGCGGGGAGCATGACGTGTCGCTGGACACCGGTAGTGTCGGAGACACTGCGGCGGACGACGCGAGCGGCGTCGACGGCGACGCCGACGGCGACGCCGATGGCCCAGACGCCTCAGGGAGCCAAGATAGCCAAGACAGCCAAGGCAGCGGGTGTGGTGAAGGTTCACCCGAGGGGCACCCAGGGGGAGTCGACCAGTGGATCCCCGAGGAACACTCGCCGTCGGACGACGAGCGATACGGCGGAAATTTTACCGTCGTCGCCGAGTTTATTGGGGCACTTGAGCAATTGCAGTATTTTGCCGTTCTCGCGGTTTATGATCTTGTCGTCGCTCCGGGGACGGATTTCATGTGCGGGCGGGTTCTCGATACGCTTCAGGGTTCGGATGACTGCGGTCTGGTATGGAATGCGGGGCTGTCGGGGTCGTCGGGGTCTGACGGGGAGTGGGACTACGATGAGCTGCGCGATCCGGAGGTTGTGGTTGACGGGGTGACGTACAGCATGATGGCGCTGGGCCACGTTTACGTGGCGCATTTGGGGGATGCCGGGCTGTCGCCGGCGTGGGGCGGCGTGCATGGCTTCCGCTTCGACAGCGAGATTTTGGGGACGCTGGAGATAGACAACGCGGTGCGACTGGTGCCCGACCTGCAGGTTCAGACGCCGACATTCGCCGACTTTCCGCCCATTTCTGGCGACCAGCCACTGCCTGTGCGCTGGGAGGCGGCAGATGGGGGCGACGAACTCTTGGTGAGCGTTGTTGCGCGTCCCCCAGGAGGTAGCAATATGCGGCAAAGTTTCCGTATCACGTGTACGCCGATCGATGACGGATCGTTCGAGATCCCGGCGGAGCTGTTGCGATATGTACCGCAGGGTTGGGAGGTGAAGGTGGATCTGCGGCGGCGGCGAGTGCAGGAGGTCGAAACGGGGGATGGGCGCTTGTTCTATGTACGGGCCGAAGCCGGTGCGTACGGATGGACGACGCTGGCGATGGCGTCGGCTGGATGGGCGGCGACTCCGGAGCGCTCGCGGGTCCTCCCTGCGCACGAGCCTGAGGACGGCAGCGGGCGCGTCGACTAGACCCGGGCGGCTCGATTAACGGACGATGAACGGGCTGGGGTGGCGCGGGATGCAAACTGACGATCCCAGCTTGTCCGCCGTTGACCGCAGCCGTGGACAAGTCGCTGGGCCGGATCGCAAGAAACACGATCCATCTCGGGGGCCGCTCGCCGCGCGGCGGAAGGGGGCCATGGCCGTCGATCAGAGGGGCGTTATCGTAGGGAAGCCGCAGGGAAAGCACGCGCTCATGGGGCGTGCGAACTGTGCGCATGCCCGCCGCGTGTAGGACTTGGGAAGGCATGCTGGGTGTGGTGGCATGCGTCGACCCGTTCGGCTTGTTTCGCGTTTCTCTTTTCGCCCATGGATGCCGCGTTTTGGCGTCCTGGTGGCCCCGGATGCTAGGGTGTCGCTGTCGCTGTCGCCCTCGTACGCTGTCGTGCGTGTTGGGGAACGTCACGTCTTGCTGGTCACGACCGTACTCGCCGCACATCTGACCTAAGAACTCGTGTCACCGTGCTGCTACCCAATGTGACGAAGCGAACATCTTGAACAGATCCTTGACGAAGGTTGGAGTATCCAGTGCAAACGAGGCAAACGAGCGAAGCGGGCCGAACGAGCGAGATTGGCCGAACAAGCCAAACGCGGCAAACGAGTCAAACGAGCATGTCGACGGCTGAGGTGGCTCGAATCCTCGGCATGACGCCTTCTCGAATAAGGTCGCTGGTGCGGGTCGGTTTGCGTCGTTCGGCGGGGGAGGGTCGCCGGTACGCATTCTCGTTCCCGGATTTGGTGGTGTTGCGCGCCGCGAAAGAGTTGTTCGCTCGCCATGTTCCGCCGTCGAAAGTGTACAAGGCGCTGTCGGCCTTGGCTCGCGAGTTGCCTGCCGGTTCGGCCATGTCTGGCCTGAAAATATTTGCTGACGGCGGTCACGTCGTGGCACGCAAGGGCGTGCACGCGTGGCGCCCGGAAGACGGACAAACCGTATTCAACTTCGATATCGACGAATTGGCGGAGCTTGTGGATGCGGATCGGACCCAGGTGGAGGCCGGGCTCCCGGCCGGTGGTCACCACGATGCGCAGCAAGAGTTCGAAGGTGCGCTCGCTACCGAAGACGTCGATCCTTCGTCCGCTGCCGAGGGATACCGGCGTGCGATCGTGCTCGACGCGGGCCACGTGGACGCCCATGTGAACCTGGGTCGACTCTCCCATGAGCAGGGCAGTCCCCACGACGCGGCGCGTTGTTATGTTCGCGCACTCCACTACCGCCCGGATGATCCCGTGATCCACTTCAATCTAGCGTTGGCGGTGGAAGATACGCTCGGACCATCTTTCGCCGTGGCGCACTACATCCGCACGTTGGAGCTCGACCCCTCATTCGCCGATGCGCACTACAACCTGGCGGGGCTGTGCGATGAACTGGGTCGCGAGGCGGACGCCGCCACGCACCTCAACGCCTACCGTCGTCTCAGGCCCGGCATGAGTTAGAGCCTGAGATCGAGCGTCCGTTGCCCGGGGCGACGCGGGGCTTGGATCCCACAACTGTGTTGCGGCGGCTCTCGAGAGTCGTGGCCACGGTGATCCACAGGCATGGACCCCGCTCGCAGACGTGGCAGCTACTCCGGCGTGACCACCGTTTCGCCGATCAGCCCCGTGAGACAGGTGATTGCGGCGCTGAAGTCGTCGTCGCAGATAGATTCGATGCAGCATCGGATGCGGTTCTCGTCGTCGTCGTCCTTCGCCGTCACGCCATCGAGCGACTGGCAGACACTGATGATGCGAGGGGCGGGCACGGCCTGCCCTTTGCGATCGCCGTCGTAGACTTCGGTACAGCCCGGGCCGATGGAGAATCGAAACTGCAGATCCGCGGCGGTGTCGATCTCGCCGGGTAAGATATCCCCGTTGGGGAAGATCCCGTCTTCCCAGTCGCGGTAGATGAGATCGTCGACACCGCCGGCAGTGGGCAGATGGGGGGGATCCGGGTCGTGCTCGGTCACGACGGGGACGCCGATGATGCCGAGCATGACGACCTCTTTGTCTTCGTTTTCGATCAATCCGGTCAGGTAGTCTTTGTAGGTGCCGATGTTGACCATGGGTTCGTCGGTGGGCACACAATCGTCGTAGGTCCCCGGCCCGCCGGAGCATTCGATGCCCGCGTTCCAGCAGATCCCGCTGCTGGTGGCCTTGACCCCAAAGTCGGGGTCTGTATTCCACAATTCTTCTGTGCCCCATACCTCGGGATGCGCGATCTCGTCGATGGAGCAGTCCGCCTCATCGGTGAGGATTGTGACGGCGAGCACAGCGTCGCGGCGGATGAAGGGCTTCTCACCTTGGTTGTGAGGCGCTTCCGGATCGATCGCGGCCATCATCGCGTCGAGGGGTGCCTCGTACCAACATCCTGTGGTGCCCTGTGGCCCCACGCAGGCGAGGGCCTGGGCGGCGGCGTTGTCGGCGACGCCGTCGCCGTTGACGTCCGCATCGGGCACGTCGGGCACGTTGTCTTGGTTGCCGTGGAACCACAGGAACGGGCCGTCTGGGACCACCGCAACTGGGCAGTTGTCCGTGCACGCCGCCTGTTCATTGGCCCCGGCGAACACAAAATCCCCGAGCCTCGTTGTGCACGCGGTGGTGACCGGCTGTCCGTCCGTGGCGCCACTTGTGCCCATACAGTTCGAGTGCTGCATGTCGGTGGTGGTGACCATGATCTGGACGTCGACAGCGATGGGGTCTCCAGCGGTGTCCGTAAGGTTTTGCAGCTGTTGAACAAGCAGCGGAAAATTGTGGGCGAGATTCGCCTGCTCTTGGCCGGTGGATCCGGAGTTGTCGATCACGAACAGGATGTCGATCTTGTTCGTCTTCGCCTCGCCGTCGCCGTCCCCGTCGGGGTTCCCGCTACCCTGTTCCCCAAGATCGAGTTTTTCCCCGCTCTCGTCGGCGCTGCTGTCGCTGTCGCTGTCGCTGTCGCTGTCGTTGTCGCTCTTCCCGTCTTCTGTGACCCCGCCGATGTCACTGGCGGCTGCTGTGCTCTCGCGATCCTTGTCGGCGCAAGTGACCAACGCAAGCGTGAGGGACATCGCGGAATTTCGGACGATCTTCATGGTGTGTTCATCCAGTCTAAGCGGGTTCTTTCTTGGACACCAGCGACGTCCACGTTGGCGCAAGCAGCCGGGGGCAGGGGATCTCGGTGCGGATCCCCGACAGCGAGTGGTCGAGTCGTCGCGTAGACGCAAAACCGTGGGCGACATCACGGAGAGTTCAGTCGTAGGGCGCGGGGAGGCAGATGTAGTGCATGTAGTGCATGTAGTGCATGCAGTGCATGCAGTGCATGCAGTGCATGCAGTGCATGCAGTGCATGTACTGCACGTACTGCACGTACTGCACGTACTGCACATACAGCTGTGCTGCATGTGCAGATGTGCTGCATGTGCTATGTGGAACTGGCCACAGATTGTAGCCAACGGAGGCGACGGGCAGAGGGGAGGATGACGCGGTCACCGAGTAGAGCCAGCGCCGCGGGGTAGACCCAGTTGGGGTCTCGTGCGACTGCGAACACACTTGCGCGCACGTGGGCATTTTGCCGAGGGAGCCACAAGGTGTTGCGAATCCGTCGGATGGCGGCGGAGCCCGCACACAAGCAAACGTCGAACGGGGTCGGGGTCAACTCCAGTTGTTCCCGGAGGGCCGCCAGAAAGTTGGACTCTTCCGGCTGGAGTCTGGCCGGAAGGATGGCGCGTGGTGTTGGCGAGAGCAGGCCGATGATGTTTGCCCATACCCAGTCGCCGGCAGATACGATCGCCGCGCCAGCGCGGGTCGACCACGTGCCGCGATAGGTCTGTGGGCGTGGGGTCTCCACTCGCACGTGGAGCAATTCACTCAGTAACGCCCGCTCCACGTCTCCGAGCAGCAGACACGGGCCTTCGAAGGCGTACAGATCGGGTGTTTCCGTGGGGGCGAGAATCGACAAACGATCGCTTCGACGTGATGCGAGCTCCCGTATGCTCGCAAGATCGTACCACTGGTGGCCCTGGTGGCGATCGAAGGCTGGGAACATGGGAAGCTTCTCGATAGCGCCAACTTTCCCGTGGCGGACGACGGTCTGGAGGAGCAACTGAGTCACCCGGGTACGAAGTGGGGGAGGCAGTTTCGGAGAGCGTCGCGCCAAGTCTATGAGGTAGTCGAACACCTTGCCAACCAACAGGCTGAGCGCCGGTTGCAGCCGCGCCCGTAGGTCGGCGGGACTCGCTCCGGGCGTGGTGTGACGCCCGAGTTCGAGGGCGGCTTCAAAGGTGGGCGCCGGGCTGATACACACGTGGGTGGAGATCACACCGTCGACAAGCAGCCATGCGCGCGCGACCTCCCCGTCGGGAGGTACGGCGAAACGACCCTCAAAAGGCGTGTGGAGGGGACCTGTGAACAAAGCACCTGAGAAGGCGGGTGGCAGCGCGCGGCCGCCCACCCGGACTTGGACTGGAGCAAACGCGCAGGCGTGCGCGATCCAATTCTTGGCCCGCGTGCCCCCCACGTCGACTGCGACGACGGAGATCTCTGTTCCATGTGAGCCGCGTGCGGGCATGTGAGCCAGGGAGATACGACCGCGGTCGTAGCGGAGCACCCAGCTCCTGGCCGGGCCGTGGATCATCACGCAAAGTCGTTTGAGAGCGAGCCCCGCGACGCTGATCAGAGCGGATTCCTGTGCGGATTCCAAGCGAGCGAGTGCGCCGTGCCGTTGGTGCGAAGTCTGGCTGCGATCGAGGAGTCGAGCGAGGTCGCCCAGCGCGACTCCACTGATGGTTCGGGCGTTGTCGCGGACCGTCACGCGCTTGTATCCGAACTCGACGTCGATGCTTGTGGCCCCCGCCCCGATCCCGCGACGTACCAATTCCGCCGGAATCTGCCATGCTCCCATGAGCTGGCCGGCGGTAACCTTGCGAAGCTCCGCATCCACATCGATGCGAAGTAAATCGCTCACATCGAGTACCGTATTGCCGCGCGGTGTCACCGCGCAGCCTCCGCGACCGCATCGCGAGCCGATGCCGATAGCAGCAGTTGCCGCCGGGCATCCGGGAGATCGAGATGCCCCAGAACGTGGTCGAGCAACCCCAACGCAGAGGTGGCGGGACGCGCGGACCATCCGCTCAGTGCGGCCTGGAGTTCGGGCCCGCTGCGTTGGATCAGCACGACCCGATCGTGCTTGCGGCCACGCAGACCCAGCTGCCGCAGATCGAGCATCTCCACCGGGCGAGTGACGCTCGAGCTCATTCGCAGCGTCCATTTTTCGCCCTGGTCCGCCAAGCTTTCGCCGAGCTGATCGAGGAGTGGGGCGCGTTCAGATTGTTCGAGCAGCTGGCTCCAGCGATCCAAATCGGTTGCGCCGAGGGTGTCTGCGACCATCGCCCCTTCGCTCGTGGCGCCGTCGATGATCGCAGCTCTCCGGTCGGCTCGTCGGGCGAGATCCGAGGATGCGGTGGCCCGGTAGAGCCTGCGCTCCAGCGATAGAGTGATGGCCTGTTGGAGCGAGAGCGCGCCGCCTTGGTGCACGGGAATCAGGGGTCGCTCGAGCACCATCGGGAGATCTCGGAATCGCTCGGGTCGCGCCAACGCGCTGCTGAGCATGGTAGCGATGGCGGATGCGTCGCCGAGTTTGACGGCCCGTCGCGTGCGTGTTCCCCATTTGAATGCCGCTCCTGATACGACGAAAACGCTGAGGGCGAGCAGTGGCCAGAGGTCGCGGTCGACAGACCAAGGGGTGGCCGTGGCCGTGGTCGTGGTGCGGGTGAGCAGCGGTGGGGACCCTGTGGCTGTGGGAGTGGCAGCCGGGTCTGGGATCGGGTCTGGGATGGACCCCGCCGGAGGCTCGACGGTCGCCGATGGCATCTGGGCGGCTGGGGAAGATCGCGGTGACTGGCTCGCCGCGGTTGAGAGTTGTGGTTGCGCGGGTAGGGAGGGAGACTTCGCTACTATGGTCGCGGGCGGGCCGTGAGCGGAGGAAACGGGAGTGCGCGTCGGCGAGCCCGTGGGCGTGGGCGCCACCGCTTGACGCATCTGATCGGCTGTTGCGAGTGGGCCGTATACCTCGGCGGGTTCGCTTGCATCTGCGATGCGCCATGGCCCATCTCCGTCGCGGTATTCGACCCACGCGTGCAGCCAGGGGTACACGCCACCTCGTACACCGAGGTAGCCGATCGCAAGGCGAGACGGCACCCCGGCGGCGCGCAAGAGTGCGACGAATAGACCGTTTTGGACGTCACAGTCGCCAGCTGCGATACTGAGTGCCCGCGCGATGAAGCCTTGACCCGCGGCACGAGCCCGCTCATGGGCAGCCGCTACATCGGATGTTGTCCGGTACTGAACGCGGCGGCGGGTGAGGTCGCGCAGTCGCTGCACACGCTTTGGCACGGGTTCACGCCTGAGCGCCTCGGCCTCAGCTTGGAGCGCAGCGGGCAATGCGATGGGAGCGAGGCCAGCGCCTACGCGTTGGGGGCGGCCAGGCCCCGTGGCGTAGGTCATCCGACCTCGTGTGGGGGCCGAAAAATAGAGGACCGGCTCGTCACTTGTGGTTCTGTATACGGGCACGGGCAGGTCATCGACACGGACACTGCTCGTATCGAGGCGATGCCCCGTAGGAACGGGTACCCGCATGTAGCCTCCGGCGTTGCGGTATTCGAGCTCCACCTGGGTACAGTCGCGGTCGCAGGCTTGGGAGCGATAGGCCGTGCCGGTGGGCTCGCTGTTCAGCGGCAGATCGAATTGATCGGCCACGAGCACGCGAAACTGATGGGGGAGCTGTGCGGGTCGATAGCGCAGTCCGATGGGTGGACCGTGTGCGCCGGGTTGGAACGCACTCACCTGGGGACCTCGGTAGTGCCGCGCAAGATCCTCGTACACGGGACGATCGCCGCTGATTCCCGTTTGTGTGGGTGTACCCACAGGGGGCGCGTCTGTGGTGCGTGCAGGTTCTGGGCTTGAGACCGCGAGCAGGGCGACACCGAGCGCCGAGCCGCCGAGCCCCGCGACGGCCAATCGCCGAGCTGGAGTCAGACGGTGAACGCAGCGGAAGAGCCCCTCAATGCGTTCCATGACGGTCGGTGGGCGGGCGCGGTCGATTTGCCGTGCCACGAGGTGACGCAATTCACGTCGCGCAAGGCGGACGAGCTTGCGGAGGCTGCGGGTTTCACGCGCATCGCGGCGCGCGAGTAGGAGGTCGAGATCTGGACTCTCGAGGAGGATCACGGGACACAGCCCGCCCGGCAGCACATGGGGCCCCGGCTGGGAGTGGGCGTGGCTCGACGCGCCCGAGAGCAGTTCGTCGAGATCGACGGCTGTCCGTACCCGCAGCCCCCCGGAGAACAGCTCGACGCGCGGTTGGTCGCCCAAACTGACCACCCCTCGAACCTTGCCGCGCACGAAGTGGCTGCTTGGTCGCGGTAGGTCGAAACTCTCGCTGATCGTGCGGTCGTTGATCCACACGAGAATCGGACGCTGGGGATGGTCGCGCTGGCTCAGAAAACGTGCGTTGCAGGTCGCAGTACGTGCGATCTGATCGACGATTTCGTGGCGTGCCGCTCGTTTCTCGAGCACAACCTGGGTGCCGGCTACGGCATGGGATATGCGTTGGGTCGCATGGCGTAGTTCGCCGTCGAGCTCGATCTCCCACGCCGATCCACGACGCGGGCCCGATCGCACGACGATGCGCAATGGTGTGAAACGGAGAATCGACCAAAAGCCCACCCCAAAACAGCCGATCTGCCCCTGTTCCTGTTCCTTGCTCGAGGTGTACAGCGAGAAGAGGTAGCGGCGGGCGTGGTCCAGGTCCATGCCCTCCCCGTTGTCGTGGCAGGTGACGCGGACACGCTCGCCGATGCTCTCGATAGTCCAACGGACTTCCGTCGCGCCCGCGTCGCGTGCGTTTTGTAGCAGCTCACGGACGAAGACCCAGCTGTCGCTGCCGTAGCGCGCGGCCTCGAGCTGGGCCCGATCACGGAACGAAACATCGGCGCCTGCGTCCGAGCTTGTCACGGCGTACGCACTGCCACCCCTGACGAGTGTAATCGCGTCCTCGGTGTTGTCGACCGGTGGCGTGGCCTCGCCCCCGCTGCCGCCGCATTCTCGTGGCGTTTCGTGGCATCTCGTCGTGGTCGCGGGCCTGTGGCGGGGGGCGATCTCACAACGACGCGCACGAGGAATACCCTATCTATGACCACGCCAGGGAGGAGGCGCAGGCGAGTCGCCGAGGCTGTAGCGATGGCGATGGCGAGGAGAGCGCAGCGTAATATGCGCAACTCACCCCTGCGCCCGATGCACGGCGACGCCTTGCATCGTAGGGTGATCTGGGTCGATACGGTTCGCGTGCGCGACGTGGCTTCTGTGCTCGCTCGGCTCGACCGCGGTCTGCGGGCGATGGGGTACGACGCGTTTCGTCCCGGGCAGCGAGAGGCCATCGAGCTGCTCGTTTCCCGCGGAAAACTCTTGTATGTCGCACCCACCGGCGGTGGAAAAAGCCTGTGTTACCAGCTGCCCGCGAGCTTGTTCGCGGGTACGAGCATCATCGTATCCCCGCTGATCGCTCTCATGCACGATCAGGTGCGGGGCCTATCTGCGCGTGGGGTTGCGGCGACTTTTCTCGCCTCGACCCTCGATGGCCACGAGATGCGCTCCCGTATGCGCAACATGGCCCGGGGGACCTATAAGTTGGTGTATGTGGCCCCCGAGCGGTTGGCATACCCCGGTTTTCGCAGTCTTGTGGCCGACATGCGCTGTCCCATGGTCGCCGTGGACGAAGCGCATTGCATCAGTGAGTGGGGGCACGATTTTCGACCCGACTACATGGCGATCGGCGGCGTGTTGGCGCAGATGCCCGATGTGCGGGTACTGGCCTGCACTGCCACCGCGACACCGGTGGTGCGCGACGAAATCATGTTGCGTCTCGGGCTGCCCTCGGATGCGCCGCAGGTGATCTCCGGCTTCGCGCGGCCCAACCTTGTGCTGCGGGCACGCGACGTATCCGGCACGAAGGAGAGCGTGGCGCAGGTGGACCTCCAGTTGGACGAAACGCTGGGTTCACCATACGAGGCCCGTGATGGCGGGGCTGCCATCATTTATGCGCCGACACGAAAGGCTGCTGAGCAGCAGACGCAGCGCCTGGCCGCGCTAGACTGGCGTGTCGGTTGCTACCATGCCGGGCTGGCCCCCATCGCGCGCGATCGAGCGCAGGACCAGTTCCTGGGGGGAAACTTGGATGTTGTGGTCGCCACGAACGCTTTCGGGATGGGTATCGACCGCTCTGACGTTCGGGCCGTGATTCACCTGGCTCCTCCCGGCTCGATCGAGGCCTACTACCAAGAGGTCGGGCGCGCGGGGAGAGACGGCGAGACCGCGTATGGCTTGATGCTGGTTTCGAATCGAGACTTCGCCTTACGTCGTCAGTTGCTGAGCAAAGACGGTGCCGGCAATTCCATCGAGCCCGAGATTGTGGAGCACAAGTGGCAGTTGTTCTTGGAGCTGATGAGATGGTCGGAGGGGGGCAGCTGCCGCCACGACGCGATCTTGCGCTATTTTGGAGATGAAGCCGAGGTGCTCGGCGGTTGTGGTCGCTGCGATGCATGCCAGACCCTCGCCAGCGAAGGGCGAGACGACGCGGCGGTTTCCCTGATCGTACGCAAGGCGCTCAGCGCAGTGGCACGCGTCAACGGTCGTTTCGGAATGATGGCCGTGGTCAAGCTTCTGCTCGGTCAAGTCGACCCACGGTTGACGCGCGTTGGGCTCGATCGAACCCGTACCTTTGGCGCACTGGCGGGCGAGGCCGAGCGGTGGGTGACGAGGCTCTTGGGCCGCTGCATCACGGCGGGATGGGTAGAGATTTCACACGACTCCCGGCCGGTCGTGTCGCTTTCGCGGGGGGGGATCGCGGTGATGAAGGGGGAGTCGCCTGTACGGCTACTCTTGCCGGGCAGGGCTTCGGTGTCTGTGTCGAGTCGCCGCGAGACGCGAGCCAAAGTCCCCCCCCCCGAGCTCAGCGCCGCGGCCACGCACCTTTTCGAGGCGCTGCGGCGCTGCCGAAGCGCGCTCGCGCGCGAGGCGAGTGTGCCCCCCTACGTGGTGGCGAGCGACCGGGCGTTGCGTGAATTGGCGATGCTACGCCCTCGTTCCCGGGACGAGTTGCTGGCGGTGCACGGCATCGGTCCGGCCAAGGTGGAGAGGTATGGCGCGGCGCTGCTACAGGTGGTGCAGCAGGTGGACTGAACGCACGGTGGTGGCACAGGGGACACCACCGTGTCCCGCGTTTCCGGTGCGAGCCAGCGCAAAAACCCCAATGATCCCCCATGGGTCGGAATGCGCGTTCGGCGCTCGCGGGGGGGGGGCATCCAGGCTGATCGAAGACCCGCGGTGCGCTACTACAAGGTCGACAGCTTCTTGGATTGCCATGACAAACACAACAAAACTACGTCTATTCGTCACTGCGAGCTCCGCTGTGACCGTACTCCTCAGCGGCTGCGGCCGCTCCCCTGGCACGCCCGACGAGCCGGTCCCAGAGCCGCGCATGCTGCGGAATTTTGAATCTTGCGAGGCGATGCTCGACTACGCCAGGACCACGGCCATGGGCATGGCGCTGGCGAACGGTGAGGGCATCGACGAGGTGTGGGGCGGCGTGGGGGAGTCGAAGGAAGACGCGAGCGCGCCACAGGGCGCCGAAGACGGGGGCGCGGACGGAGGCTCGAACGGGGGGGGCGGTTCGCCCGGTTTTTCCGACACCAACGTGCAAGAGCTGGGCGTCGACGAGCCCGACGTGGTCAAGACGGATGGTCAACGCATCGTCGCCTTGGCCCGTGGTCGGCTGTTCGCCATCGACGCGAGCGGCATGACGCCCTCGCTCAAAGGTTCGGTCGAACTACCGCCAGGATGGAACCACCAGCTGTTCATGGTCGGCACGCGGGCCCTCGTGATCTCCCAGACCGAGAATTGGGAGGTTGATTCCAACGCGACGCCCCCCGAATGGAAAGGCGATGACGCCTGGGTCGAGATCACCCAACTGACTCAGGTCGACCTCTCGGACCTGGTGAATCCGCGGGTTGTGAACACGGTGTACGCTGGCGGCGGCTACGTGAGTGCGCGTATGGTCGACTCGGTTGTCCGGGTGGTGCTGCGGTCGCAGCCGGTGGGCCTCGCGTTGCGCAGTTGGTGGGATTTCTTGGAGCATGGGGGCTCGGAGTCCGAGTCAGGTTCACCACCTGATTTGCCGCCCGACGCGGTTGACCCGGGCGGGCCGGACGCACCCGGGTCCACTGGAGGGTCGGAAGACGCGGACGGCGATGACGACCCCGGCGTGGACCCGACCAAGGAGACACCGGGGGACGGGGGACGACGGGCACGCGCCAAACATTTGCGTGACGTGGTCGGGGACGACGAATTTGAGGCCAAAAAGGAAGTGGCGAAAGCCAAGGCCGAAACCCACAATCAGGCCGTGCTGGACCAGTCGACTCCCAGGAACTGGTTGCCTCTTTACGTGGCGGACCAACCCGGTGGTGGTACATCGGATTTGATGATGCCGTGCGAGGAGGCCATGCGACCGGGGGTGGCCTCGGGTCTGGGCGTGCTCACAGTGACCACAGTTGACTTGTCCGCGGGGCTTGAACTCGGGGCCACAGTGGGTATTTTCGCGTCGGGAGATACGGTGTATGCCTCTGAGGATAAGCTGTATGTAGCGACGCACCCTTGGTACACAATCGACCCGGAGTGGGGAGATGACACTGTGATCATGCCGGGCATGGAAGACAACGAGGGCGAAGCCGTACCCGAATCGCCCGACGAGGATGCCACCACAGGAGTGCCAGGAGATGGGGATGGGGATGGGGATGGGGATGGGGACGAAGACGAAGATGAGGGCGAAGGCGAGGTGACGCCCGGGTCCGAACCCGAGGGCGAAGCGCCCGATGCCGCGCTCGCCCCACGCGACGCGCGGATTCCGAGTCAGAGTCAAGCGTACGTATCGTACGTGCATGCCTTCGATATCTCCGACCCCGACGCCGTGAACTACGATGCTTCGGGTGAGGTGCCAGGGTTCCTGCTCAATCAGTTCTCGATGTCGCAGCACGAGGGCGACCTGCGGGTGGCGACCACCGGACTCGATCTGGGGGACGAGGATGCCGAAACCCAAAGCTATATTACCGTGTTGCGTCGCGACGGCGCTTCTTTGGAACAGATCGGACAAGTTGGGGACCTGGGGCGAGGCGAGCGTATCTACGCGGTGCGATTCATGGGAGACATGGGGTACGTCGTGACCTTTCGTCAGGTCGATCCCCTGTATGTGGTCGACCTCGCCCACCCCGAGTCCCCCGTTGTGCGCGGTGAACTGAAGATCAACGGATACTCGGCCTATCTACACCCTGTGGGCGACGGATTGCTGCTGGGCGTCGGCCAAGACGCGACCGATGAGGGACAGACCTTGGGTACCCAGGTCTCGCTATTTGATGTCAGCGATCCCGCTCAGCCCGTGCGACTCCACAAATACACCTTCGAGGAGGGCTGGTCCGACGTGGAATTCGACCACCACGCTTTTCTGTACTGGGGGCCGAGCCAAGTCGCCGTTTTACCCGTGCGTCGGTGGGGATGGGACGAGGAGACCGAAACACAGGATTTCTTCCAGGGCGCCCTTGCCCTCTCGATCGATCGCGCGGCGGGTATCAAGCTCGAAGCTGTGATCACGCATCCAGAGCCGGATTGGGCGGGAAACTGGGGCGGTGAAGAGCCCGGGGGTGACGTGCCTGGTGGGAATGCATCCGACGTTGACGACGAGGGCGACGAGCCGGGTGGTACGGGTGACGATGATGACGACGCTGGCGAGGGGGAGGTCGTGGGCGCAATGCCTGTACGTTCCCTCGTCATCGGCGAAGCGCTGCATACCCTGTCGACCGCAGGTCTGCACACGGCGGACCTCGATGGCTTCGCGGGGCTCGGCTGGGTGAGCTTCGACGAGTAGTGGCGGGCGGGGTCCGGCCGGTAGTCGCGCGCGACTACCGCTGCCCTCGGCCGTGACCGGAGCGGATCGTGGTGCGTTGGAGAGCCCGTCTCCTCGCTAGTTTGTCTAGGCGGCGGGCAGCCCGGCCCAGGCGAGCCGAGCGGCGCGTCGGCGGGAGGTGGCTCGCCGCGCAGCTAGGCTCTAGACTAGGTAGGCTAGCCTAGAGAGCCTCATCGTCCGATGCACACGAACCGCTCACGGAGTCCAAACAGGGCAGCGCGCGCTGTCGCAGGGTTGGCGGCGGCGCTCGTGTTAGCGAGCTCTGCTTGTAGCGAAATGGTCCCGCCGGAGATCGCAGAGGGCGCTACCGGTACGGGGGAGACCACCGTTGGCGACGGAGATGGCGACGGAGACGGAGACGGAGACGGAGACGGAGATGGAGACGGAGACGGAGATGGAGATGGAGATGGAGATGGAGATGGAGATGGAGACGGCGATGGGGACACGGGGGGGACAGGCACGGGTGAGGGCAGGCGTCCCTTGGGCTCACCTTGTGAGCTGGACGATCAGTGCGCGAGTGCCAAGTGTCATGTTGGTGGAAGCGATGGCGTGTGCTCCGACTGTTTGAGCGCTGCGGAGTGTCGCGAGGTAGGGGCGGGGAACAATTGCACCTTCTCCTTCGATCTGCGCTACTACAGCTGCAGCCCGGGCCTCACTGGTGAGAGGTGTAGCTCGGGCGAGAGCTGTGTTTCGGGGACCTATTGTTCCCTGATAGTCGGTTCCGAGCTGTTCGGGGATAGTCGGTTCTGTAGCGAGTGTCGCAGTGACGCGGACTGCGTGAAGCAGGCGGGAGGAGACACGCCACATTGTAGCCCGCGCGTGCGATTTGAAAACGACGAGCCTCCGCACAATACCTGTGTCGCCTCGGGTGGCGTTCCAGATGGGCGACCTTGTGACGCTGAGGGTAGCGGGGAGCAGGCGTGTGCGAAGCACTGCGGCGCGGGCGAGTATATGGGCCTGGCGTTCGGCGTGTGCGGCGAATGCCGGTCGGACGCCACGGACTGCTCCGATGACGGGTTGTGCGTGCCTGGGTTCATCGGATCTGCCGGCATGGTGGGTCCGGCCTGCGAGTAGCTCGATCGCGCGGGCCCTCCCACCTGAGCCTGAGCATCGCGTTCGCTCTAGTTTGGGAGCGAACGTGCGTGGCTGGGCAGGGACTCGGCTCGAGCTTGGAGGCGCGAGAGATCGGCATCGGAGAGTTGCCGTTCCTTGGCGAACGCGATGCCCACGACGCCCCGCACAGTTCCAACGTCATCGTGCACCGGCAGTGCGACGGCAGCTTGCGCCTCGACGGCTTTGGCGCCCGGACGCACGTCGCCGCTGGTGTCGGTTGCCAGATTGCATGTCGACACGGGCTTGTCGCGTTCCCAGGCTAGTCCTGCCATGCCCTTGCCACGGGGGATCGAAGCTATCTGCGCCTTCACGGGCGGCGGAATACAAACGGCGGCCTTCAGCTGCAGATTTTCCTCATTGCGGAGGTGCACGGTGCCGGCGACGGCGCCTTCTTCGCTGATGAACGACGTCAGCCACTGTTCCAGGTCGTCGCTGATGGTGCGCATTCGTTGGTTCCCGTCGAGAGCGTACCGCATTCGCGTAGCGTGGTTCGTAGGGAGGGCGGGCGCTGCGGGCTTGTGAGACACCCGGCATCGCGGCTGTTACTCTATTTTCGAGCATGACAGACCCCGAGCCCATACCCCGCACCCTCGCGGAGCGGTGGCGCCAGGCGGGGGATGTCGCCGTGCACGCATCGTTCACGGTCGATTTTCGCTATCCTATTGTGTTCACGCGCTCGGTGTTCCATCCCGACAACGGCACGTTCGCGGACCTGCTGGGCGGGGCGTGTGGTGGGGCGCAGCGGAAAATGTTGGTGTGGATCGACGATGGCGTGGCGGGGGCATGGCCGGATCTCCGCGCACGGGTGCGCGCCTACCTTGAGCTTCGTATCGCCCATATCCGGCTCGCCCAGGAACCCAGCGTATTGCCTGGAGGCGAGCCGGCGAAGGGCGATCTCTCGGGTCTTGATCCGCTCTATCGCCAAGTTCTGCGTGCGCAACTTGATCGTCATGACTTCATCGTTTGCGTCGGCGGTGGCGCCCTCCTCGACGCCACTGGCTATGTTGCTGCTACGGCGCACCGCGGTATCCGCCATATCAGGGTTCCCACCACGGTGCTCGCCCAGAACGACTCGGGGGTGGGGGTAAAAAACGGTATCAACGCCTTCGGATGCAAGAACTTCGTCGGCGCTTTTGCTCCACCTTTCGCAGTGGTCAACGATGCAGATTTTCTGCGGACGCTGGGCCGGCGAGACCAGGTGGCCGGGTTCGCGGAAGCGGTCAAGGTGGCGCTGATTCGAGATCGCACCTTTTTCGTGTGGCTCGAAGATAACGCGGTGGCTCTCGCTGCGTTCGAGACCGAGGTCGTGGAGACTGCGGTGCGTCGGTGTGCTGAACTCCATGTCGCACATATTGTGGGCGGCGGCGATGCGTTCGAGCGGGGCAGTGCCCGCCCGTTGGACTTCGGTCACTGGGCGGCGCACAAGCTCGAGACCATGACGGATCATGCGTTGCGTCACGGCGAGGCCGTGGCGATCGGTATTGCTATCGACACGACCTACTCGGTGGCGTGCGGGCGGCTCCCAGCTCAGGAGGGCCTACGCGTGATTCGGCTGCTATCCGCGCTGGGCCTAGCGACTGGGCACGCGGCGCTCGGTCGGCGTGGAGCAGACGGCCAGATCAGCCTACTACGGGGTCTGGAGGAATTTCGACAGCATCTTGGCGGGCAGCTGAGCATCACCTTACTCGACGCGATCGGTGAGGGCGTGCAGGCCACTGCGATCGACGAAATCGTGCTGAGCAAGATCTGTCTGCGCATGGCCGCGGGATGTTGAAACGAGGTGTGTGGGGCTGGAGTTCAGCTGCCACTCCCGTCGAGGCCGTCGTCGAGTCGAGTGGCCTCGCAGCGGGGCTCGACCTGCGGAGGCAACTCGAGAGCGGAGACGGACGCGACGTTGCGCGCGACATGATTTGGACCGAGTGTACAGTCGCACTGGGATGGTACGTGTCATCGTGTTGGTGGGCCGACCGATTGTATCTTCCAGCCTCGCTCGACCCACCTGAGTCGTTCGCTCTGTCCGCGGATGCGGTCGGCGACATCCACAGTGATCCTAGCGCCGGTTCAGCGCTAGGGAAGATGATTTTCTGTCACACTCCAATCGAACCCGTTGTCCTCGACAACCTTCACGCCCGGGCCCACAAGTTTCGTCATACCAAGAGTCTGAACCCCCGGCCATATCGCGTCCACCGTTTTCCAGTTCGGGTCCGCGACGATATGATAGCTGGCGCCCAGTCCAGCCCATTGCTGTAGATCCGCTTGAGTCGGGGCCGCGCCGTTTTGAAAGCCCTCACCCATAAGCGTAATGCTGTCGTAGCCGCGATCCTTGAGGGAGGTGTACTTCGATTCCAGATCTGGAATCTCAACTTTGCAGCTTGGTCACCAACCAGCCGTCCCGTACAACATGACCAGCTTCTCGCAGCGATCGTGCAGCGATCGTGCAGCGATCGTGCAGCGATCGTGCAGCGATCGTGCAGCGAGACCATCTCACCGTCTTGGTTCAGTAGAAAAAATCCGCCAACACGTCACCGACGGCAACTCCCCCCGTCGGCGAGATATTCTCGCAATCCCCGCCGCCCTGGTCATCGTCGTCATCGCCCTTGCCGTCGTCATCGTCATCGCCCTTGCCGTCGTTATCGTCATCGCCCTTGCCGTCATCATCGTCGTCATCGCCCTGGTCATCGTCGTCATCGCCCTTGCCGTCGTCGTCGTCATCACCCTTGCCGTCATCATCGTCGTCATCGCCCTTGTCGTCATCATCGTCATCATCGCCCTTGCCGTCGTCGTCGTCACCTTCGTCATCATCGTCACCTTCGTCATCGCTGTCGTCGTCATCGCTGTCGTCGTCATCGCTGTCGTCGTCATCGCTGTCGTCGTCGCCATCGCTGCCGTCGTCGTCATCGCTGCCGCCGTCATCGTCATTGCCGCCGTCACTGTCTGCCCCTGCTCCCAGACCGCTCGCGTCTGTTGTCGGCTTCTGGCAGGCGAGTGCGATACCTCCGAGCGAGAGCGCGATGACATAGGGAAAATGATAGGAAAACGGGCTGAGCCTCGTTGTTGACATACGCCACCACTATACAATAGTTCGCCGTCCGTACAGCGCTCAGTTTGCCTTCGCTTGCTCTATTGGCCGCCTCCACGCGCAGCCAATAGCCGCTCCCCCTGGCGGCGGCGCGATCCATGGCGTGCGGAGAGTAGGCTCGCAGGCGCCGAAGGATGAGCTGCTGCGCACCATGCGCATTCACTGAACACGCAGCTGCCCGTGGTCATCAAGTTCACGAACGCGGCGTGGCCTGGCGGAATCGTCATATCGTCATATCTCGACGTCGGTGGGAGAGCGCCGTGTAGCCTCGCCGAAGGTGGCAGAGCAGGCTCTTGTTACCGGGGGCGGCCGCCAGCGCATGAGTAGATAGCAGTGCCACATGGATGATTCCCTCCCTAGTCTGAAGTTCCAGACGACGATTTCAAGTAAACTGCCGCAGAGGGCCCGCTATGGCGCGGTCACGGCCCGATTCCGGGATCGGAGGCCCGTGCGATGTAGGCATGTCGCTTGTTAACGATTGCTACT
>JAZGFE010000054.1:0-5167 GCA_036479215.1 Nannocystaceae bacterium
GGACCAGCACGGCCCCGTGATGCCGCGCCATCTCCTCGTAGGTGCGATTGAGGACCGGCTCGTAACGACAGGCATGGGTCACCGCACTCTTGAGATTATCGGGCACCCAGACGCGAGCCGACCCCCCCAAAATACTCAAGGGCATTGGAGTGCGCTCGAATCCACTGTGGGAGGGACTCAAGGGGCGACTCACCCTGGTCGATCATGCCTACGACGACCTCAGTACGCCAGCCTGGGCCGCGCTGGAAACTAGGATAGCGAAACTGCTACGCGTGTAGGCCGACGCCCCCTTCACCGCAGACTCGGCCCGTCTACACCCGTCGAGTCGGGCCGTCGTCCGACCCCCGGGCCGTTGCGCGAGCGCCACTTCTGCTGCCCCCCCCTCACATGCGGAAATCATTGGGCTTTTGCTCGGAGATGCTCTCGGCACACCTCCCGCATCCCCGTTAAAGTGGCCGGTCCCCTGGCTCGCGGGTCGGTTCAGGCGATCGATTCAAGCGCTAGCCGCCGGACTCCCTGTCTGTACACTAGAAGAGCAGTCGTGTGTTCGCGCGGTAATGCATGTGCGCGACTCCATGAATACGCGCCAAGACGCGATCTTCGACTCTAACCCGCCGCCAGGTACTCGGCACCAAAAGGAACAGCCAAATCGCAATCCCCACTGGACTACCCAGCAACATGGGGGCACCGAGTCCCATCACCATCAACCCTAACTCGGATGGATGTCGGCTGATGGCATAGACGCCCTCGGTTACCAACTCCGCGCGGGCCGATTTCATACCAATCTCGGTCTTAAAGCAAACACCGAGTTTCCGAACCGCCGCCGTCCGCAGAACCGTGCCCCGAGCATCAAGATCGCCCCCAGCACGCGTTCGGTAGGCGTTGGAACGCTACCAGCGAGCAAGCCGAGGCCATGAATGGCGAGTAGCGCCAGGCACGAGAGTCGTGCCAGCGGCTGCGGCGAGGTGACGTGGTCGTCCGCCGCCTGGACGCCCGACTCGGCCGCCACCGAGCATACCGCGAGTAGTAGAAACAGGAGAACGCTAGCGTCGACCGGGCGGTGCTGCTGAGACAAGCCAAGGAGCGCGCCCAGGAACAACATATAGATGATCAGGACCGCAGCTCGTTGACGCCAGTGGATCATGCCGGCGTTCCGGTCATCTCCTCCACGATCGCCTGCAGGTGTGCCTTGCTGACACCGAGGGCCTTCGCTATCTCTGCTAGGAAATGACGCTCCTCGTTTGCAAACTCCCCGTCGGCCGCCGCCACAAGGAAGGCACAACGAAGCACAAGCTCCTTGCCCTCGTCGTTTAGCCGAAGCGCCACCTCACCGAGGTACTCGATCACGCATCTTCGTGATGACTTCGCGGCTTCGATTTCGGCACGCAAGCGTGCCAATGGCAGTTGATCTCCCGCCAGCTTCGCGTAAACGGACTGAATCGTCTTCACTTCCGAGTCGTCGACATCGCCGTCGGCCAGGCACATAGCGATCATAGTGGCGCGCATCGCCTTTCTGAACTCACTCTCGAACTCCTGCCGAATCGCCCCAGGATCGTACTCGAGCACGCGCTTGTCGAAGGACTCCCGACAGTTCAGACACTCGACGTACTCGCCAAGTTTATCGAGCGGGATCAATGGAATGAAGTAGAGCGTAAAGAATCTTCGCACGCTCTTGAGATCGTACGGTTGGCTGCCGCATCGAGGACAATAAAACTGTCCCGTGTGTTTACTCGAACTGATACTTCGCGTTCCGTAGATCAACATTGTAGGGTCACCTTCTCCATTATGCACCTCGTACGATACCCGCGGCGTCTTGCCGCTCCCCGTGTTTAGGGTCCTTCGACACTTCGCAGTCCTGATCAATCCCAAGCGTGTGTTCCGGTTCTAGCGAGTTCACCACGGTGCGGAGCAGTTCGAACAGCCCCACCGTCGATGACGTCTCTCGCCGGATCGCGGCGAGCACCAGTTCCACATCGCCCAAAGGGATAAGTACAGCGGCGCCAGCACGGTTGCCCTTCAATGGCGCCTCGGTAAACACCGCCTCCAGCCCGTGCGCTGCGGCGCGCTGCACCCGCGCGCCCTCACCAGAAGGTCGGATCTCGCCGAGCCTGGCCTTCAGCCGAGCGAGAACGTCGGCCCGCGAATCGGACCGTGCTGCCGGCTGCACGCTGATCGTAAGAGCTGTCGCGCCGTCCCAGTCTACCGCTTGAAAACGACCAAACCGGCCTACATGATCCTGCAGTTCCCAGGAACCCCAACTATCGTGGACCGCGATCGACAATCCAAGCGATCGGATCACGAGGCGAGAGCCCGGCTTGGGTTCGGTCAACGATCCACAAAAGCGCTCAAACGCTTCCGATATGTGTGTCGACAATGCATCCGCGCGGTCGGGGACTGGGGTAGCGGGCATGGCCTCGAGTACTCCATCCACGGCCCCAACGGGAACCGACCCGCTGAACGCCACGACGCGAACAATCTTCCCCTCCTGCGCAACTGCGATATTGTTCGACGGATCAAGGAGTCGATGAAAATGTGAGGCCACGCGACTGGAGTCGGTTTCGCGGTCCCACACCGTGTGCCAAAGGAGCAGGCGTTGCTCGCCAGTCTGATACACGGCGACGCGATCTCCATCCCAGCCGCGCGCAACATCCGATACGATGCCGTCGTCGGCCCCATGGAGAAGCACCTCGATGCCGAGTTCGCCGACGATGGTATCGCCCACCAACACCGCTTCACTTGGGTCGATCAAGCCGCCCGGGGGACCGCTCGGGGCTGGTAGCGGCAACTCGGTTGGCTTGTCAGCGCGAGATTTCGCCCGGTGAAAAAGCTGTTCGGTCGAAGTCGTCTCCGCCATGATCCAGCGGTGCACGCCCTCCCAGCCACGCAATCGGAACTCGGTGTGTAGCAGTCGCTCGCCGAAAGCATACAGGTGCGGCTGGCCATCCCCCGCCCGTCCGTCCGAGCCGATATTCCAGGTCTCCGGTTGATCGCGGGCGAGTCCGTCTCCTAGCGACACGAAAGCATCCGCGAGCAGCGATGCGTGTCCCTCAAGAAGAATCTTCTTCGAGAGAAGCAGATCCCACGAGACCACATCATGGTCGTTGAAACGAGTGTGCGGCAGCGCGCCCATGGTATCTTGAATCGCGTGACCCAGCTCGTGGGCGAGAACCCAGTCGTACAGCACAAGGGGCACCTCATCAGAGATGGAGATGGTTCTCGACTGCGGATCGTACAGCCCGAGCACAGTTACGAGCTTTGCAGGATTGTGGGTGTCGGTGTGCGCCGCTTCATCATCTTCAGCGGGCGGGAACACAAGCGTGCGCAAGGAGGCAATCGCCTGGCGCATCTGACGTGCTTTGGGCGAGATCTCTCCTTCGCGGCTCCGCTGCTGCAACTCGGTCTTGGGTAACGTTTCTATGGTGCGAGTCACCTCGGATCCATGCATCTTGACCCCGAGTTCTCGGTACGCTCTCAGAATGTACTCGGCTCGAATGACCCTGGGATCATAGCGGCGAGTGCTCTGTGCCGAAAGCGTTCGGCCTGCAACTGCCAATGAGGGGTTGGCGTGTTGGCAAGATGATTGGCATGCGAATATCGCAGCCACCCACACTGCTCGATGCAGAGTTCGCGTTTTCATCGAATCTGCTCCGTCACAGCCACATCCGGCAGGGACAACATCAGGCACGCAGTATCGACGCCTCCCTCGCACGCACGAGACCAGTAGTCCCTCGCGGCGATGACGTCCTTTTCGACCGTTTCGCCACGAGCGTACAAATGCCCCAGAAGCGCGCAACTCGGGTCATGCCCGTGTTCGCATGCGACCCGGCGATAGGCGATGGCTTGCTGAGGGTCTGCGGTGACCCCATACCCGTGGGCATAGGCACGGCCCACCTCCGCACACGAACTTACCGACCCAAACGTGCAGCCCAGCGCGAAATACTGCACCGCGTAGTGCCGATCTTCAGCCGCGAACTCCCCCGTCTTGAACATGATCCCCAAGGTTCCGCATGCCAGACCCTGCCCCTTCCGGCAGGCCAACCACAGTAGACTGAGGGCCCGTTCGGGGTCGTAGCTCCCCGCGTAGCCCATCCAATAGGCCAGCCCCGCAGGTTGGCACCACCCAGCGCGACCCCGACGACAACGGCGGGCGGCCTCTTCAAGCTGCCGCCTTGCCAGATCGGGTACCTCGCGATCAACATGGCTGGCGCACGCTTTCTCATCACCGCAATCACACGCGTAGGCGTTCAGCACCTTGGCTCTCCGGCGGAACCGCTCCGCCAAGGCGAGGTCCTTCGCCACGAGAAGCCCCGCGTGCAGCTGGGACGCGTGCTGATCGCAGTCGCGATGATCCCCTTCCATGCAGCCGGCGCGGAGGTGCTCTGCCAATATCCGCCCAGCCTCGTCGGTATCGGTAGCCTCGATCGCAGCCCGTTGCGTAAGCCTTTGGGGCCGACCCGCGGATACTTGCGTTTGCACTTCACACTTTTTGAAATCGTAGGGCACGGGCACTGCGCGGACGTGGGTCGGGGCGCATCCGACTAGAAGGAAGCACAGAATCGGCATCGCAGGCCAGACGGAGCGTAGCGGCTGTCGCGGCAACACGAAGCACTCAACCGTGTAGTCGAGGGGAGTGGGCCACTCCACGCAACCTCTCGCCACCCGGACTTCGTCCGTTGTTGTGACTGGGAGTTTCTCCGGGGTGAACTTGGGCGGATTCGAGTGGATACGAGTACATGGCCTCGGCACCCCTGGAGTGATGATGCGTTCGTCACTGGACGAAAAGAAAACCGCGCGCGTATCGCACCCACATTGTTTTGGCCGCAATTCAGCTCTAAACTGGCATGATCGGTCTCGGAGAAAGCGCACGGGTGTCAGGGCCATCGCACCGAAATCTCAATGGTTTCGGTGCGATGGCCCTGGTGGCACAAGGTGGATCCGGTCCTGAGCTAGGCCAGGCCCCAGAATCACACAACGAGGAGTCCGCGCCATTTGCGCCGTTGTGGTTTTCCCCCAAAAGGCTCAATCTCGCCAGCATGAGCGCGACACCCAACGCCGGGCAGAAGAACAACGCCGATCTCCGAACCAACGCCCCCGATCGCACGGCCGCGCGAAAAAAAATGGTTGACGAGCTTGCGTTGAGGGTGCGCCAAGAGGTCCGTGAACGACT
>JAZGFE010000055.1:0-13595 GCA_036479215.1 Nannocystaceae bacterium
CTCCGCTGGCCGGCGCTGCGGATTCGGCCCACATCTTTGAGCTGTCTCACGCAGCGGTGCAGTTCACGTGAGGTCACACCGACCGCCGGCGCGAGCACCGACATCCGCTCGCCCGGCTTGTCGCAGACCACTTGATGCAATCGGTCCGCGAGTGCCCCCAGTTCAGCCGGGTGCGTCGCTTGCCATACTTTCGCGCACCTGAGGATACCCTGCTCGTCGAGGTCTTTGTCGTCGCCCGTACACAAATCGAGGCGCGTTCTTTCCCGGAAAATGCGCGTTCGAGTGCATCTGCTGCCGCTCGCCGTGTCGCCTCCACGTGCTCCTGTATCAGGTTTTCGATCTTCACGGCCAGGCTCGCTATGGGCTGTTCCTTCGTATTCATGCCCTCCACATCCCACGACTCGATCGCCCCTTCAAGCACCCCCCTGAACGGTTACGCCCGGGGACGCATGCCGGGCATCAGCGACGTCGAGGCTACCGAGACCGTCGGCGGGCGACTCGTACCGCACTTTAGACTCGGGTTTCGCCTTGCTGACGGCGTATTGCCGTGACAATACATCGAATATTTCTCGTCACGAGTCAGTAGGTCATCTGTTCGCGGGAGGCGCCCCCTGGGGGGGACGAAAGGTTGATCGCATCCGCCCACAGGGACTCGAACATGGTCGCCCGCCTGCTTCGCTGATTTTTCGGTTGGTCTCAAATCCTGAAGCCAGCTCTCACCCAACGCGGACGCGTCAAGACCCTGACCGTCATGATGGGCAGGAGCCAAACACGCGGACCGCATACCGTGACGCAGCGTCTGGTCGAAACCGGTGTCGCGGACCGCTGCCGTCATGACGCATTCCACCGCGTCTTCTCTCGCGGGACGTGTCACCCGGATCGCCTGCGAAACCGCTCTTCGCGCGTATCGTCGATTGCTTGTTCCCGCTGCCGTCACAGTCGATACGACCCGATCGGACAGGTACACCCGGTGGGTCCGTGGGTTCACGTCCAGGCGGCCGTCATTCCTATCTGTTTCTCGTGGCAAGCCGAGGTGCCGTCTTCAAATGTCGCTGCTTGGGTTCTCCCGAGGCAGCTCTTCCGCTGGTGCGTTGGTCGCTGATTTTGGAGAACGAGCCACTCATCGAGAGGGGTCGGGTTGCGGCTGGCCTATCTACGCGTTCACGGCGGTGCGGCGGTACCGCTGTGCGGAACATCTGTCGATACGAACATTTCCGAGTGGGATGGACCCCTGAGCGCGATTTGGCGAGCCACTGGGACGCGAATGCACCCTCAATCCCGACGCCCTTAGGATTGGCTCTATGGCGTCAAGTGGCGTGCGGAGCGTGCGGAGCGCGCGAGAGCTCGATTGGCCAGGGACTGTAGCGGGGGGCGGGCATCCTGGGTTCATGGTAAGGGGGGGCATGTTGGACTCAGCTGCCGAGGGTGAGCTCAGAGACCTCGTGGCCAACAATCCTGGTCAGGGCACGCTGGCCGAATATCGCCTAGTCTGGGAAATCATCGCGGACAGGCGCGGCGGAAACGTGCTGATCTTTGGGGTCGGCCGCGACTCACCTCACTGGATTCAAGCCAACGCGAGCGGGCAGGTTACGTTCATCGAGCACGAGGCCGAGTGGATCGCAATGGCGCGCGAGAACACCCCCGGCATCGACGTCGTGCCGACTCGGTATACGACGCGGACGTGGGCTTGGCGGCTTTCGATACATCGTCCCCGCCGTCTGGAGATGCGAGACTTGCCCCCGCGGATCCGCGCTACGAGCTGGGATGTAATTTTTGTGGACGGCCCGCAAGGCTACAACCGGCGCTGCCCCGGGCGCATGCAGAGCATCTACACCGCCTCGCAGCTCGCTCGTGCGTTTGCGGGGCCGACCGATGTGCTCGTACACGATGTAGATCGACGGATCGAACGGGTCTGTGGCGATCGGTTTCTCGGCGAGCGCGCGCTGGTTCAACACGTGGACCACCTGCGTCACTACCGGATCGTATCGCAGTAAGGTACGTCGGTTTCCGTCGTCTCAGCCAAACCGTTGCCGGTTCGACTTCGACCAGTGGTTCGGGTGCTCTTGCTGCCCGTACGCCGGCAGCGACGCTCTGCGGCTACACCGCACTTCCATGGTGGACGCACGAGGGAGACGGTCGCGCCTGTCCGAGGCGCATCTTGGCGCTAGACCCCGGAGCGAGCGTGATCATCATGACGGCGCTCGACGACATCACGGACGAGATCTGCGTGCAGATGGGGGCCCGGGGGATGATGTCCAAGCCCGTCGCGCTACGAGATGCTGCTTTCTGTGAGCGGTTGCTGCGGCAGATCACCGAGGCGACGAGCTTGGGCGGCGGCGCTCCGACGTAGGTTCGTGGTCGTCCCACCGCGCGTGCGTCCGTGGGCACGCGTGTCGCCATGACGCAAAAAACCGTCGGGCCCGCGGGGGGGCGCTCGACGGTTTTTCATCCTGTCCGCGGCACGCGGCGCCTAGGCCCGTGGCACGCGGCAGCCTAGGCGTTGTCCGACCAGGTATCTTCGTGCTCGGCTCCCGTCGGCTCGTAGGTCCACGAGATCGTATTGACGACGATGCTCATCATCTCAAGGGCCGGCATGACCGCGCTGGCCGGGTCGCTCACATCCGGAGAAACACGCTTGATGCTGGCGATGCGGGCACCGCTGATTCGGATGGTGAAATAGTGTTGTGTCGTGCCGTCGCCATCGGGATTGGGACGGTAGAACTTGAACTCGCCCTCGCATACCTCGTTGTTGCACAGCGCGCGGGCGAGCAGTGGCGAGGATTGGTCGATACGTTTGCGGATGACCAAGGGCTCGAAGGTACGGCGGCCTGTCGCCATGCCGGACCCAGCCTCGCGAGCGGTACGAACCGAGTCTTCGAAGTAGAGGCACTCGATGGAGCCCTCGCGACCTTGGCTGGTCTGGGTGCTGTCACCCTTGATGTCTTCACCGTTGCACTTCAAAAAGAGATGGACTGTTTCGGCCATATTGCGCTCGCCTTTTCTTGTTTCGACTGGCGAAATAACGATAGGAGGGGTGGCGGGAGCGGTCAAGCGTCCGGGCGGCCTTCGGGTATCTTTCTCTCTCATCGTAGACAGCCGCCGACGCTCGCCTGCGCGTCTACGGGGACTCGACGGGCACGGGGAGCGGCATGTCGAAGCCGACCTCGAAGGGGATACCGGCAAACTCGGGTCGTACGGTGGCGATCAAGCGGACCGCGCGGCCCTCCTCGACGGCCTGCGCTTCGAGGTGGGCCGCATTCTCGGGCAGCCCGGGGAACAGGAATACTTTCGCGGCGTCGGCAAACAGCGTGGTGAGGTCGGACGCGGAGCATCCCGCGGGGATCTGGTCGATGACGAACTGGGTGAAGCGAACGAGGCGTCCCGTGAGGATTTGGGCCGCCAACGGTAGGGCGTCGGTGGCGTCGGACACCGTGGGCATGTTCGCCGCGAGAACGGTGTTCGAGTTGCGCGCGCTACCCAAGCCGACGATACCTGCGGCCCCCAGCTTCGTTTGCGCGCGCACGGGCAAGAACGCTTCTGTGGGCACACTCAGATGTTGGGCGCGGGTGTCGGGAGGCTCCCAGGTACTGGGCAGCGCAAGACCCCCCGTGTGCCCCAAGATCCGCGCGAAACCACCGGTGTGGCAGAAGCTCGAACTGAGCATCGCGGCGAATGCGAGTGTTGGGGCCGAGAACACCACGCGGCGCGCATCGCCGGAGCCTTCGCTGTGGGTGACGACGCGATTGTAGACGGTGGTGAGCCAGCGACTGGAAGTCGTCGCGCGCACGCGTGACCACTCGGTCGGGAGGTGGGCGTCGACATGGTCGTCATCAATTGCGGTGGCAACGGCGTGCGCGGAGTCGCAGCGGAAGAAGGCCGGCCCCACGGGCACAATCACGGGGGCGTTCAGGCCGGCCGCCGCCTCTGCGAGTTTTGTGAGGAGCGCGGTGTCGTCGGCGTGACCGAGCAGGAATACGGCGTCGGGACCGTCCATCGGATCTTCGCGGTGGCTTTCCCGTGTCTCCAGGTACGCGGGGACGTCGACGGTGGCGACATCGACGACTTGCACAGAGATGCGCCCCGGCTCGCAATGATCGACGAGGAGTTTGATGCCGCGCCATAGTGCTTCTACGCGCCGGACCTCAGCGTCCTCAAGCAATCGTGATACAGCGCGGAAAACCCGACTTTCGATGATGTCGCGGACCTTACGATGCTCAGCGGAGCGGGCATTGGAAGCGGTGCTCCTCGTCGATCCGCGGCGCATGGTCGATACGAACGCGTCGACGGCTCTCCGGCTTGGATCGGGTTGCCGGACTTCTCCGCCGCACCCGATAGCGGGCGGATCGGGGGCAGGACCGTTGTTGGCACCCTGTTGGTCCCGCTTGTGCTCGGTGCTGGGCGCGGCGTCTGGCCCGATGCAAGCCTGCACTTCGCGGTACAGCGGGCCTTCGCCGACGGCATCTGCGATGACGGCGAGAGCCGCTGGCCATTCGGGGCGCTTGGAGATGGGGCCCGCGAACGCTTCGCCCAAGTCTCGCAGCGTGGTCAGGGTAGGTGAGGAGGAGATGCAGTCTTTGAAAGAGAACGATCGAATCCGCTCGAAGCGAGCTCGCACGACGCACGGGCTGCTCGCCCCGATGTCGTCGGCGAGATCTACTTGCACCATGGGGGCCGCCGCTGCGAGCACACCGGCGAAGTTGTCGCGGCTGATGTGCTGGGGCGTTCGCTGTGGTTTCGAGGTGAGGGGACCCACAATCAGCCACCGGACGTGGGCATGGTCGTCCTCGGGGGTCTCGTGTTCGTGTGCGCTCATGATGACTGTTTTCGTGGTTGTGGGGTCGCGTTCGGGTGGGAGCGGTGAACTGCACCGATGGGGCTCGCTAGAGGCGAGCGATAGGGCCGTCCGCTCAGGGTGCGAGGCGATGGGCCGCAGCGGGATCGAGACGACATAAATCTTCCCATGCGCGTTCTGTGTCGCTTGCGAGCAGTTTGGCCTCACGGCGATGGGAGCGTTGCGCGTCCACTAGTTTGCCCAAGCAGTCCGCCGCTAGCTGGGGTTCCCATTTCTCGAGGTCCATGCGTTCCGCTTCCCGGGCGAGCGCGGCGAAAAGGCCCAAGGCAAGTTTTGCCTGTGAAGCGACCAGGGCGAATTCGGCCAACGCCATGCGGGCGACAAAGCGTTGGCGCCCGCACGCGGTTTGCATCACGTGTTGCTGGAGCACGACGATGGCTTGATCCAGCTTCCCTTCCTTCTTTAGCGCGTGGGCCTGCTCGAGAGCTTGGAGGTCTGCTTCGTTGGGACCGCCCGCGGATGCACGACCCGGCTGGGCGTCGTTCGAACCGGCGAGCACGGAGGTACGGAGCCAATCTTGGGTCGCCCCATCGGCGAGTGGCGAGCCGTCGATGGCCTCATAGCCCGGGAGATCGGGCAAACGTTGCAGCAGCGCCGCGATCTCGCCCGCGATCGCAGCAGCGGCACCATGATGGCCCAGTCCCGAGAGGGCCTGCGCCGACATGCGGTGCAGGTCCAAGTTGAAGCGAAATTGGCGGACCTCCGACTCGGTCTCGTCTAGCAGAGCGAGCCATTTGTTGTTGGCCGCGATCAGCTGGAGTTTGTCGCGCTTGGCCTGCGGCATCGCGGGGATCTGGGTTTGGAAGCCGACGGCGGGAGGTGCCTGTTCGATGTGGAGATAGAGCCCCGTGCGCAGCAGACGGTAGGCTGTGGGGTTTGAGGCGTCGGCGCTGCGAAGGATCGTCGCTACCGCGAGCATCGCCGCTCCTTGTTCGCGCAGGAATGCGACCGCGTCGTCGGCCGAACCGAGATCGCCCGTGGGCAAATCGGGCATCCTCGCGCTGCGGCGGTTGGGGGAGGCGGTCGGGCTCGGCTCGGTGGTGCTGGTGCCGGGCTGTGCGCTGGGCTGTGCGCTCGCTGGGCGGTTGTCGTGGGCACCAGCAGTCTGGACTTGGTTCGTAGCTGTTACCGCTTTGGGGACCGACAGTTGGAGTCGTTCGACGGCCTCAAGTAGCGGCCGCAGGGCCGGGCCTTGTCCGTCGAAGCGTGCCTTCACGACGGAGGCGAGGCGCGTCGTTGCAGCCGCGAGCTCGCCGATCACCAGTTGGTCGCCGACCTTTGGCGTGGTGTCGGCCAAGCGCGCGGCGACGGGCTCGAGCAGCCAGGTAAGCGCGTTGGTGCGCCGCCGCAGGCGCTTGGCGCTGGGGTGCAGGGTGTCCCAGAAGGCGTCGCACAACTCGGCGACCAGTGCGAAACCGGTGGTCAATCCCTCGATGCCGTCGATCTCATAGGCGGACCGGGCCAAATAGGATGCGAGCAGGAGATGCTTCCCCGTGTGCTTGAGGGCGCTGTCACAGAGCGCTCGCACGCGTCTCCAATCCACCGGTACGCTGTGGACTGCTTCAAGCTTGGCGACCTCGGCTTGGGCGGCTTCATGGTCCGGGTGGTACTGGGTATCCGATCCGCCCGGAGCGTTGGCGGCGATGGGATCGAGCCACGCGCGGGCTCGCTGCCGAGTACTCGCTGTCGGGTTCGCGGCCGGGTCGTCGCGGCCGGGCAAGTTGTCTGCGGCGGACGTCTGGGCAGCAGAGGTCTGGGCGGTGGTAGACGGGGCGGCTGTGGCTTCGGCGGCGCCGGCGGAGTCGTTGCGGGTCGCAGTGGCAGCAGGTCGGGCCGGAGGCTCGCCCGTCTCCGACGGCTGCGGTAGCGACAACTCCATTCGTTCGATGCCCTCGAGCAGGGGCCCGAGGGCGGGGCAGTGCTCCGCGAATTGGGAGCGGGAGACCCGTGCGAGTCGATCGGCGGAAGCCCGCAGTGAAGCCACGGCGGGTCGGCGCGTCTCGGACACCACGGCCCCTTCCAGAAGCTGGCCACACTGGGTGACGAGCCACTGGATGGCGCTGACGCGCCCTCGCATACGTTTGAGGGCCGGAAAACACGTTTCCCAGTATTGATCGAGTAGCGACGCGACCAGGTCGAGACCACGGGCCAGACCCGCTAGCCCGTCGCGCCTGTGCTCGGCGCGTACCAGGTAGCACGCGATGAGAATGTCCTTCGAGGTGTTTTGGAGGATCTCGTGGCACAGCAGGCCGACGCGTTTCCAGTCGACGTCCGCCGCGGTGGCGGAGTCGAGCCGGGCGACCTGCTCGCGCACTTCTTCGTGTGCGGGGTTGTACTTCGCGTCCTCGCCAGCGGGGGCCTCTGCGGCGATGGGCTTGAGGAGAGCGGAGGTCCAATTCGTGTCGGCGTCCGAGGGGGGCGAGTCCATAGTCGAAAGTCCACGTGTGGCCGAAATTTGGCCGCGACCCATGGGCAGAGGGCCGCGGCCAGTTTGTACCTGGGCGGATGCCTATTCTTTGTCGAGCTTGCCGACCAAGGAGAGTTCGAACGAGGCTCCCATATACTTGAAATGCGGTCGTACCTTCATGCTACATCGGTACCAGCCAGGCTGCCCTTCCACGTCTTCCACATGAATGCTCGCTTTGCGCAACGGCCGGCGGGAACGCACGCCGGGGGCTGGGCGCTCCATATCTGTGACGTACTGCGAAATCCAAGTATTGAGCTCGCGCTCCAGGTCACCACGTTCTTTCCATGACCCGATCTGCTCGCGTTGTAGCACCTTGATATAGTGCGCGAGCCGTGTGGTGATGAATAGGTAGGGGAGTTGCGTGCCGAGGCGAAAGTTCGTCTCGTCGGCTTTTCCCTCCGGTGTGTTGGGAAAAACTTTGGACTTCTGGCAGGAGTTGGCGGAGAAAAAAGCTGCGTTGTCCGTGTCCTTGCGCATCGTGAGGCCGATGAAACCCTCTTCGGAAAGTTCGAATTCCCGGCGCTCGGTGAGTTGAGATTCCACCGGAATCTTGGTCTGCGTGGCACCCATTGCTTTGTAGGTATGCAGGGGCAGCTCCTCCACCGCTCCGCCGGAGGTGGGCCCGACGATATTTGGGCACCAGCGGTACTTGGCGAACGAGTCGGCGACTCGCGTGGCGAGGGCGATGGAGGCGGGTCCCCATAGATAGTTGTCGTGCTGGTCGACCACGTCCTCTTCGAAGTTGAAGGCTTTGACGGGGTTCGTCTCCTGCCCGTAGGGCAAGCGGAGGGCGAAACGTGGCATGGCGAGGCCGATATACTTCGCGTCTTCGCTCTCGCGGAACGAGTGCCAGCGGGCGTACTGCGGGCCCTCGAAGAGGGATTTGAGGTCCTTGAGCTTGGCCAGATCTTCGTAGGATTCGCAGCCGAACATCTTGGCCGATGCGTTGCCCAAAAACGGCGCGTGGGACATGGCCGCGACAGCGGAACACTGCGAGAGGAGGCTCATGTCCTGTGGCCCCGCGTCGAACTCGTAGAGCGAGCAGATCATGCCGTAGGGTTGGCCGCCGAAGGTCCCGTATTCGGCGGAGTACACGTTCTTGTAGAGACCGGATTTGACGATTTCGGGTGAGTCTTCAAAGTCCTCAAGCAGATCCTCTTTGGTGCAATTGAGAATCTCGATTTTCACGTTCTCGCGAAAGTTGGTCTGATCCACGACGTATTTGAGGCCGCGCCAGGTGGACTCGAGTTGTTGCACCACGGGGTGGTGCATGACTGCGTTTACCTGGGCCGATAGTCGGCTGTCGATCTCGGCGACCATCGCATCGATCGCGCTCTTGTCGACCTGCCGGGATCTCGATGAGAGCATCTCGGAGATGAAGGCGTGCACGCCCTGCTTGGCCACCGAATAGGCGTCGTCATCCGGGTTCAGTTTGGTCTCCGATAAGATGGAGTCGAGCAGTGAGGTTTCCTCGGTGGCGGCGGCTTTGCCTGCAGGTTGATCTTGTGTTTCGGTGCTCATGATTTGCTGCTCCGTGTCGACTAGCTATCGTTTCCCGAGTCGATACCCAGCTCTGACATGAGCTGCGATCGCGCATCACCGTTCTTGAGGATATCTTGGATCTTGCGACGGAACTTTGGAATATTGCCCAGTGGCCCCTTGAGGGCGTTGAGGGCGTTGCGAAGGTCGAGTAGCTTCTGTAGCTCCGGCACTTGACGGGCGATGCCCTCCGGGCTGAAGTCCTTGAGGCCGCTGAACTTCAGGTTCATGCTCATCTCGGCGTCTTCGGACTCCGAGAGCCTATCGGGGACGTTGATGTCGACGCTGAGGTCTTGCTCCTTTATCACGTCGGCGAAGTTGTCCTTGTTCACGTCCAATGGTTTGCGATCTTCGACCGCGCGGTCGTCGGCTCGACCTGTAAAATCACCCAGCATGAGCATCTTGAGAGGGAGCTCGACATCCGGGCTGCCGCTGGTGGCTGGTTTGTAGACGATGTTGACCCGTTCTTTTGGGGCTACGGAACCTTCTTTTGCCATCTTTTGGGACTCCTGCTTCCACGCGTGGGCTGAAGCACCGCTCGGTCTGCGCGTGCGGCGACACGCGAACCCTAACATGGAGGACAAGGGGTCCCAAGTCTGTGGATCGCGGACAACGAGGTCAAATCTCGATTGTCTCTCATGTGAGGAGAGGTCTCGTGTGTGTGAGGAGCGTCGTCCCTCGTGTGAGGACGGGTTCTCCCCCCACGTGGTGAGGAGGGGTGTCTCGCGCGCGTAGCGGGGGCGGGGGCGGGGGCGGACGCGAGCGGAGCGAGGTACCTACAGCGCTTCGCTTCGTGCAGCGGCGTATCTTCGCGTGGGTTGCGTATCTTCGTGGCCACGACCACGACCACGACCACGACCACGACCACGACCACGACCACGGCGCGCAGTGCGCATGGCGTCTCGGCACTGGCGTTCCCGCGCGGCGGTGAGGCACCGCTCGGTTGGTTTCCGCGGGACGACACGGGCCACCAACGCGACCACGCGGGTGCCCCCTGGCGAGGTTGCGCCGGGTTGCGGTTGCGCGGTGTCGAGGCTGCGCGCGGTTGCGGGTGTGTGCCGCGCTGTGTGGTTGCGTGCGTCAGTCTTTGAGGGCGGCTTCGATGGCGACCTCAACCGCGTCCAGGTTGGAGGCGTTGTCGGCGTGCACCACCGTGCCGTCGCGTCCGATCACAATATTGCGGGGATAGATCGGCAGCGCGCTGCCGAACACACGCATGCTCTCGCTGTCGATGTCCATCAGCAGTGGGAACGTGAATCGGTCCTCAAGCTCCGCGATTGCATCGTCTACGTAGGGGTAATTCATGGCGGCGACGGCTAGAAATCCCTGGTCTGCGAACTTCGGGAGGAAATCCTCCTCGATATGGGGCAACTCCCCAAGGCAGACGGGTCACGTGGGCGAGATCAGTTTGACGAAGATCACATCACCTCGGTGATCACCGAGGCGGAAGGTCTCGCCGTGCCAAGTCACCTGGGCTAGCTCCGGGGCCGTGTCGCCGATCTGTGGCGTCACCCGGTTGATCAACGCGAGGCCGGGCACACTCGGCTCGTCTGGATCGTCCGAGCTCAGCGATAGGATACCGGGCGCGGGCTCGGTGTCCGCAACCTCGTGTTCGAACTTGACATTAAGAAGCGCGCCGGGAGCGAGGATATACTGATCGGGGCAGCCCGGGCGCGGTGGCGGCAAGTCGTCGGGGTTGACGCTCGCCTTGAAGCCTTCGCTCCCCGTCCACCCCGTTACGATGGCGTCTGCGGTGCCGGAGTTGCGGAACGGCACAGCGGCTCGGGCCGTCTTGCCGGGGTCGGCGAGCATGAGCAACGCGGCGCGGACAGGATGCAGGTCCGGAGCTGGCAGCCCTTCGCCGAGCGCAATCGGCACCACCTGACTCCCGAGGGCCACGTGGATCGTCGCGCCGGATCGCGCGAGGGCCAAGAACCAAGGCTGCTCCAGTTCACGGCGAGCCGGCCGGAGTTGGCGTGAAACTTCGCGCAGGCCATCGTCCTCGAGCGCATACCGAACAATCGCATACCCCAGGTTGACGAGGGCAAACCGGTCGTCGAGCGTGGCGTCGAGGACGATGCCGTCTGCGGGCCGGGAGTCGAGTAGCTCCAGCGAGTCGTCACCGATGCGTACGTAGTCGAAGCCACGGAAGCCGCGGAGAATGAGGGCGTGGCTCCCCTCAAGGACCACAGACTGGGCTTCGCCCTCACGTTCGAGGCGAGCGAGCACGCTGCCGTCGGCGGCGAGCAGTCGGATGCCCGACCGGCCATCGGCGACAAGCAGTCGGTCTCCGGTGGCGGCGATCCCTCGTGCGTCGAGTGCCTCGGTCAGTGGTTCACCGCTGACGAGTTCGCCGTCGGTTACGGCGAATGTGAGGATGCCTTGCGTCCCGCCGGCGATGCGTATTCCGGACGGGGTCCAGGCGACGTGGTGGAGGGATTCGCTGCTCGTCTCGACCACGCTGACCTGTGCGAGCGCACCCGTGGTGGAGTCCAAGCTTGCCAGTACCACGTGGCCCGTAGACGTGGTGAGTACGGCTCGCGCTTCCGCTCCGGATCGGTACGCGAGACCTCGACACCTTCCTGGGATCTCGAGGGCCGTGGCGCCGGATCCCGCGTCGTGGGTGGAGGCGAAAAAACCGTCGCCGCATGCTAGCATCCACGTGTCTGCCCCCACTAAGCGTAGGATCTCCCCGGTCACGGGCACGCCCTGATCGAGCGCCAGCGCGAGATCATCCTCATACTGTGGCAGCTCGCAGTCGACCGTGCTGTTCGGGTCCGTACTCTGGTCTTCGCCGGTGTCTCCTCCCGGAGCCGTGTCTTGCGGAGTTTCATCGCCATCGCCATCGCCGCTGTCCCCGGGAGTCCCCGGATTCGCCGTGCCCCCTGCGGAGCTCGCGTTGCCGCCGCCGGTCCCCGCTCCCGTGTCGCTGGCACCTGAGGCACCCGTGTTCGAGTCCTGCGCGCCGAGCCCGTTTCCTTGGCACGCGATCAGAACACAGGATAGGCCCAGCGCAAGCTGGGCCTGGTGGATGGGGGTGGCGTTGTGCATTGACTTCCTCCTTTGCAGCGCTGGTTGTGGAGGCGCCACGGCGCCTATTTCTTAGCGGCCAGCGCGAGCCAACTGATCCTCTCGAGGCCCATTCCGTTGGCGGATGCGATCGTTGAACCATCAGCGGACACGCGGGCGTTGGCCTCGACGGGAATCAAGAGCCCAAGGCCGTGATCGACCCGATAAATCGAGACCTCGGAGTCGGCGGGAAGATCGAAGGCGTCGTTGCTGATCTCAAACCCGACGGGTGTGCCGTCTGTCCGCGCGTCGTAGGGATTGAGCGCCCACATGGCGATGATTTCTTCGTCCTCCTCGATGGAGTCGTCGACCCTTGTTGGCACCCAGACCGCCTCGTCAAGCAGCGCGGCCGCGACGTATGGTTCGGCGTCATTGCCGAATGGGAGCAGGTAGGATTCGGCATCCACGATGAGCGTGAGCTGGTCGTCCACCGCGAGTCTCGGCCCGTCGACCACCAGTTGACGCTCGCCAGTCTTGGGGAAGATGAAGGGAGTCTCGAACGTTACGGATTTCCCTGCCTCCAAAGTAACCTGCATGGCGACCGGCGAAAAACCGTCCTGGAGCGTTTCCGAGCTCGATTCGACGCTCAGTTTGTAGGTGCCCGGGAGAATCTCGAGTTCGAATGTGAACCTTCCGTCTTTTGCGGAGGAGGTCACCCAGCACGACCCGAGGGGGGGCTCGGGCCCGCACAGCAGCATCGGGGTATCGGCGACGACCTCTCCGTCATCGTCGACGACGGCGCCGGACACTTGAATCGGGTCGATGCCATTGTCGTCGTCGCTATCGTCGTCGCTATCGTCGTCGCTATCGTCGTCGCTATCGTCGTCGCTATCGTCGTCGCTATCGTCGTCGCTGTCGTCGTCGCTGTCGTCGTCGCTGTCGTCGTCGCTGTCGTCGTCACTGTCGTCGTCGCTATCGTCGTCGCTATCGTCGTTGTCGGCGTCTGCGGCGTCGCTATCGTCGTTCGTGTTTTCCTCCGGGTCTGGGTGCTTTGGTCCGCCTGTCTGGCAGGCGGCATACGCTAGAGCGACCACGAATAGGAAACTTCTCTCTCTCATCTGTTGAGGGTAGGCTCCGTCGTCGGGCAGCGTCAAGGGCTGGAAGAAACGAATTCGAGAAATCGAACGGAGAACTCTGTGACCGGTTTGGAGGACGGCACCGCCCCACGATTGCGTGATCAAATCCAGCAGTGAGCGACGACGTTGTCCCCGCCGGACTCCGGAGTTTGGACTCCGGACCCGCGACTCGCTATTGGCAGAGGCTCTCGAACCTTCCATGGCCACCGCGTTCAGTTTCTCGGGGCAACGAACGGCCCTCCTCGGAGGCAGGTTCGTGGGCATCTTGCTTCGAGCGCGGTCGGTTTCAGACCGTCCGGGCGTCGAGACGCTTCGACGAGCGACGAGAAAGTTCGAGACTTTCCTGATCACAGCTCGAAAAGCGCGACGGGCGTGCAATCGCCCCCGCGGACACGCTGTGTCTGGCGGTGAGGTACAGCGCAGCTCCCCGAGCGGGGGGGGCTGGTACCCGCTGTGGTTCGGTGGCTAGTCCTAAAACAAGCGATAGGGAGGAGAGACTATGATCGGCTCGATGTGCGCGAGGCGTGGACGCAGATCCCCCGGCGACGGCGGTAGCCTCGCTCTGGCTGGGTCGGATTGTTGGGGATGCTCG
>JAZGFE010000056.1:0-34972 GCA_036479215.1 Nannocystaceae bacterium
CCCGCAACTGGACCCCCATCGACATCGTCGAACTCAACCCTCGCCGTGATGGCACAATCCAGACCACGGAGATTCAGCCCAACCAAACTTGAGAAACTTCTAGGCGGCAACTACCTCGACATCCACCGGTTGGGCTGGTCCGAGGCGGGTGTTTCGGTGGGCCCGTGGCCGAGATGATGGGTCATTTCGCCGGCCATGGCGCGATTGATGAGGCGTCCGACAAGCTGCTTGAGCAAGCCGTTTGGCCCCGTGATTACTGTCTGTGCTCGTCTGGGCATGGCTTCCGTACTTTCTCAGCTCGTCCGCCCGTACACAAAATCTCTGACACTCCCTACCGTTCCCTCCTCCCTGTCCCTGCTTCGCCAGGGCCTACGTTGGTACGATCTGTCGCTGACGATGAATCAAGATCGCTGTCTTGCACTGATGCGAAGATTCGACCAACTTATCCATCGTCAGGTATTTTCTCGTGAACTGCTGGGCGCTACATGAGGGGATGGCTCAGGCCCTACACACCTGCTCGGGCGTGATTCCGCCGAGGGACGCCTCAGCCGAGCGATTTCGCACCAGATCATGGCGTCACGCCATCGCCCGTTTGTGCTAGGTTCCCGCGCGTGACCGTCGCCCCCAAAGCCGCACTCAGCCCCGCCGAGCAGCGCTTTGACCTCGCGCGTCGCAGCCTCGGGCGTCTCGCCGCACCCATCGTATTCGTGGCGACCCTGGCCATCCCCTGGCCAGGGCTCGAAATGCCCGCGCGATGCGTCGCCGCCATCGCGGCCATGACCATCGTACTTTGGGTAACCGAGGCTATCCCCCTCGCCGTGTCCGCGCTCCTCGCTCCCAGCCTCGCGGTGGTTCTCGGGGTAACGGACGCGAAAAACGCCTTCGCTCCCTTCGCACACCCGCTGATTTTCTTGTTTCTCGGGGGGTTCTTTCTCGCCGAGGGCCTGGTGGCCCAGGGCTTCGATCGCCGCGCTGCGCTGTGGCTGATGTCCCGCAGACTCGTGGCCGGATCTCCGGCCCGCGCAGCCATCATCGTGTGCTGTATCGCCTTCGGACTTTCGATGTGGATCTCCAACACGGCCACCATGGCCATGATGATCCCCATCGTCATCGGACTGTGCGCCACGATGGAGAGGCTATGCCCCGCCTCCTCACGAACCCAGATGCGACACCACGGGGAAGGCCTGATCATCACGCTGGCCTACTCGGCCACGTTGGGCGGGGTGTGTACGCCCGTGGGGACGGCACCCAACATGATCGCGCTTGGGGCCCTGGAGGACCGCCTGGGAGTACACATCGATTTCCTGCAGTGGATGTCGTTCGCCGTCCCCACCAGCCTCGTCGGGCTGCTCGCGGTGCTCGTGGTGGCACGCCGACGCTTTCCCTCCCCCGTTCGCCAAGTCAGCGGGCTCGCCGACTACGTGCGTAAGGAACATGGCCGGCTCGGCCCGATGTCGCGAGGCGAAGTGCGCTCCGTGGTCGTATTCGGACTGGCCATCGTGGGCTGGATCACGCCCGCGGTCTTCCGCCTCGGCCTCGGCACCGATCACGCCGTCACCATCTGGGCACGTACGGGACTCAAAGAGGGAGTGGTAGCGTTGCTGTGTAGCTCCCTATTGTTCATCTTGCCCGGCCGCAGTGACCCGCAGGACACACGATCGCCTGGGACTCCGCGAATGTTGAGCTGGCAACGCGCGGCGACCATCGACTGGGGCACACTGCTACTACTCGGGGGAGGACTCGCGCTCGGAAAACTTGTATTCGAAACGGGACTCGCTACGGCCATCGGCCAGGGCGTGTTGAGTCTCACCGAGGGGGTGGGCACCGGATCCACACGCGACATCTTGGTCCTCGTGTTGAGCGTCGCGCTGGTGATTTACATGACCGAAGTCACCAGCAACACAGCGACCACCAGCATGATGCTTCCGGTTCTGATCTCCGTCGCTGTGGCCGGGGGCAGCAACCCACTTCCCCTCGTCCTCGTGGTCACGATGGCCGCGAGCTACGCCTTCATGTTACCCGTCTCCACCCCGCCCAACGCCATCGCGTACGGGACGGGGCACATTCGCATCAGCGCGATGATACGTTTTGGCTGGATACTGGACCTGTTCGGACTGCTGCTCCTGGTCGCTGCGGGTCTATGGTTTCTACCTGCCCTTCCCGTTGCGACGCTTTGAATTGCCGCGGTCGACGGCCCATGCCTCGCATCCTCCGCAGAGCCTCCCATCCTCGCACAGGCTCCCGCAGCCTCCCATCCTCGCACAGGCTCGCGCCATTTGAGATTCGTCCAGGTCCCGACGCCCGATCGAGCGGGCCACCCCGCGAGAACGCGACGCGGGCGCCACCGCCCACGAACAACTGAACCGTTGTTGCCCCCCCCTGGAAGACGGGACCACCTCGCGCCCAACGCACTTGCCTGCAAGGCTAGGATCGATCGATTATCTGCGTTGCGCGCCCTATGGACCCTTCCGACCCGCACGACCCCGAGTCCGAAACCGAGTCCCCATCCTCGCCCGGACCGAACGCTGACGCTGAGCCACCGTCGGGCACAGGATCTTCTCCGGAGCACAGCGCCGGCCCTACGGGTACCGCTCTGGACGCTGTTGCGCAGAGAGACGGGCACAACGACGACCACGACGACCACGACGACGACCACGACCCCACAAAGACGCGCGGCTTGGAACGCGGTGGCTCCGGCACGGCGCGCCCCAACAGCCTGCGTGGGGTCGCCTGCTTGCTCCTCGGGGCGAGCTCGCTGTGGGCCGTCGTGTTGTACCTCCGGTGGGGACCGGCGCCGGACGACGTGCCTCCCCTGGCTGTCATCGTCAGCGACGCCAACCAGACCCGCGAGCCGAGTGCAGAAGCAAAAGAAAAAGAAAAAGAAAAAGAAGCGGCAGCAGCAGCGTCCGACGCAGTGGCTCCCATCGCGACACAAGACGACGACCTCAGCCCGACGCCTGTGCCAACGGGGCCAGCGCGACGCAAGGGGCCGTGGTACGACGCGAACTGGGCCGAGGATCTCGACCTGCCGAGAACGGTGACGTACGCCATCCGCAGCGGCGGATCCTTGAAGAACGTGGCCAATCTGTTCAAGATTTACCACCATGAGATCGTCGGCCTCAACCCGGGTATCGGGCTGGATCAGCTGCTGGGGGCGCGTACCAACGTAGTGGTATACCGAGGCACACCACAAGGTCCGAGCAACTCGCTCGGCTACCCGGGGGATGGCAAACTCCAAGGTGGCGTGCCTATGATTGCCGGCGACGGCCGCAGCCTACGCCACATCCCATGGAAATCCTTCGCTAGTGCGGCGACGATAGCGATGCTCGATCGCGTGCTGTCGAGCTGGCCAACGCGTGAGCCCGGGGCGCACGCGGTCTTGGTGGGCAACCTTTCCCAACGCGAAGGCGGGCGACTCAGGCCCCATCGTTCGCACCAATCGGGGAGGGATTTCGACCTGAGTTACATCCAGCGTGAAGGCGTATACGATGAGCTGAACTGGCGGGAGATGACGTCGACCAACCTGGACGCCGAACGAACCTGGTCTCTGATCAAGCTACTCGTCGAGTCGCGCGCGACCGAAGTCATGTTCATCGACCGTGGAATTCAGCGGCTGCTCTACGATCACGCGCTCGCCCAAGGGACCCTCCCCAAGCGAGATCTGGGGCAATGGTTACAGTATCCGCGCTCCACCCCCCGAGAGAATACCTTGATTCAGCATGTACCTGGCCATGTGGATCACTTGCACGTGCGCTTCGGGTGCCCGGCGAACGAGATGGAGTGCCGGTCACGGAGGCCGGAGCTCGCTCAGCGCTGATCTACAGCGCAACAGGGTCGCTCATCCACGCCATGATTTGCTTTGCGGTCACGATTCGTACATTGCTTTGCTGCAGCGCGTAGTCGATGAAATCTGTGAGCGCCTTGCGGCGATCCTCGAGAGGCGCGTTCACATAACGATCGTTCGCAGCGGTATTGTTCGCGGAATAGAGGTCCGAGTGCACGCCGATGGTCAACGGGGCACGATTGGCACCGTCGGCGAGACGCATATCCAGCGCCCACTTCATCATGTCGAAGAAGTTCGGACCGGTTTTCTGTGGATCGTAAACGCTGGTATCAAAACCTGCCATGTACGGATAGCCCGTTTCCGTCATGGGAAGGTTGTACACAGGCATCATCCACAGCCCCGGATGCGTGCCCATGGTGAGCAGCGTGGAAGCGAGATGGAGGTCGTCCTCCATGGTGTAGGGCCACACGTAGCTGAAGGGATTGAAACCGTCCGCCCCGTGATCATCGGGGATATGCATGACGGAACAATCGTAGTGCACGCCGCCTAGACCACCCAACAGGTCGTAAAGAGCGCTGTCGTACGAAAGGAAAGGCGCTCGAAATCCCCAAACGTCGTTTTCTGCCACCCCCAGCTCCTGCACCAACGCGTCGGTGCAGGGCCCCACCTGGTCCGTCCACTCGACACCCGCTTCCTTCGGAGTATCTGCGTGCGTCACACTGTGGTTTGCGAACTCATGCCCAGACTCCACCGCCTCGGCCCAGGTGTCGAGCAGCTCGTCGCCACCATCGTCGAGCGCATTCGAGGTATAGTAGAATGCGACCTTGATCCGTTGTCCGTCATAGGTCCCGGCATTGCCCGAACCCTCCGGGTTTTGTTTGTCCGCCAACAGATCCAAGGTCCATCGCATGCCGTCCGCGTAGCGATTGTCATCGAAGCCGAACAGCACGAACTGAGGAGCATCCGCGGCTGCGATGCCGCCTGGCGGTGCGTAAGAAGGGGGCATCGTCGCCGCAATCGCGTCTTCGTCTATCCCATCGTCGACGCCAGCGTCATCGTCGTCCGCGTCGTCCGCGTCGTCGTCGTCGTCGCTCGCATCATCGTCGTCGTCATCATCGTCGTCGTCGTTCGCGTCATCGTCGTCGTCTCCACCATCGTCATCATCGTCATCATCTCCACCATCGTCATCATCTCCACCATCGTCATCATCTCCACCATCGTCATCGTCATCATCTCCGCCGTCGCCGTCATCGTGCCCTCCGTCTCCATCTCCATCTCCATCTCCATCTCCATCTCCATCTCCGTCTCCAACTCCAACTCCGTCTACCGTGAGATCGCTGGCGCCCCCGGCTTCTGCTGGGCCCGCGCAATGCGTGAAGGCAAGACTGCTCGCCGCGAGCAGCAGTATGTGGAGGCGGGTTGTGTTTGCCATTGCTGTTCCTTTGCCCGCTGCGAAGTTCGGCTCACGGCGACGGGAGCGCGCCCGTGCCCGGTCGCCAGGGCTCCGCGAATGCGAGTCGCGAAAGGTGGGGCCCCGGCGGATCTTCGCGACTCGCGCTGCCGTCCCCTTGGGGCGTCGCCATGCGGAGCGGAGACAATATCGAACCGCGGCACGAAAATCGTCTGATGTACCGCTGCGCGCCGCATCACGCCGTGCGCCGCGATCCGACCGCTTCCTCCGCGAAGTGGCCACGCCTGCGTCGGACCGCGCGCCGCTGCACGCGACACCCGCCCACACCATGCCTGATCGCCGCGAACCAGCCCGCGACCCGCACGACCGCGACCCACACGACCGCGACCGCACACGACCGCGACCCACACGACCGCGACTGCAACGGTGGATCGCTCAGCTCGTGCACGCGGGTACAGCTCTGTGCCCCAACGCGCGCCAAGACGATCGGTGCCCAGGATGCTGGTGTCCTCATTCTCGACAGCCCCATCAGGGCCTGCTGAAACGTCGCCGCACTCCGGCCGCAGCACACCATCGCATCCCAAATGGGAGTCCCGCGGATCTACAGCACCGGCAAGGACAACGTTGAGGTTGTCGAAACCCTCGCCAGTAAGATTTGCCTGCGCAACACCCAGCGCGATCAAGCGACGGGCGACGATCACGTTGCCGAAGAGGATGCCGCTCGGGGCATGGTGGAGGGCGTACGCGTCTTCGAGATGCCGCCGTGAAGAGCCACGCAAACCTGCTGGTCGAGGTCTTGTGTCCGCTCGCCAAGCCGCAGCCACGCCTACCTAGTGAGTCGGCATGGCGCGCATTCCGAGCGTGCATCCGTGGCGGCACCAGTGCCGCCGAACCGCGCCCCATCTCGCCCAACGACTCCCTCGAGAGCTCGTCGGCACCGACTTGCTGCGAACATTGCTGTAAGCTACGTCTCCCCGATCCTCCGAGCCCCCGATCCTGGTCCAACCAGTGCTCACCACGAAACCCGAGAAAAAAACAGAAATGGCTGATCCGAGAATTGCAGAACTTCACCCGATGAAGGTCACGCTCAAGAAGGGCGCGACCTATTTTTGGTGCGCTTGCGGGCGCAGCGATCGCCAGCCGTTTTGCGATGGGTCCCATGCGGGTACCAGCATGACGCCACGCAAGTTCGACGCCAGCTCCGATGGCGACGCATACCTCTGCATGTGTCGTCAGACAAGTACGCCGCCATTTTGCGACGGCACACACAAGAAGTTGTCGGCGGATCAGAAGGGCACCGAACTCGCCGTGGCTGTGCCGGCCGACGCCGCCCCGCAAGCCAGGCGGACGCCGGAAGAACCGAGCGTCGTAGCGATTCATGACCTTGCACGAAAGGGCATCGCCGGCATCGGGCATCACGGCGAAATGGGCGCGATGGGGGTGCCGCTCACGGGGCTTCCCCGATGGGATGACCTCCAGGTACGCGTCGCGCAGCTTGCACAGAAACCGCTGGCCGAAGACGTGGACGTGGGCACGGAGCTTGTCATCGGGCCGCAGACGAAGAAGCCGCTGGTGCTGCGGATTCCGCTGTTTGTGTCGGACATGAGTTTCGGTGCGCTTTCTGAAGAGGCAAAAACGGCGCTGGCGAAGGGTGCGGAATTTGCTGGAACCGGTATCTGCTCGGGCGAAGGCGGCATGCTGCCGGAGGAACAGGCCGCGAACTCGCGCTACTTCTACGAGCTCGCGTCCGCGATGTTCGGGTATCGAGAGGAGCTGCTCACGAAGGTGCAGGCCTTTCATTTCAAGGGCGGTCAGGGCGCGAAGACGGGCACCGGTGGGCATCTGCCAGGCCAGAAGAACCGCGGCAAGATCTCTGCGGTGCGTGGCATTGCAGAGGGAACCGCGGCCGTGTCTCCGCCCAGCTTCCCGAACCTCGCCAGCATCGAGGACTTCCGCGAGTTCGGAGATCGGGTCCGCGAAATCACGGGCGGAATCCCGATCGGGTTCAAGCTGTCGGCGAACCGTATCGAAGAGGACATCGACTTCGCGCTCGCGGCTGGTGCCGACTACATCATTCTCGATGGTCGCGGTGGTGGCACCGGTGCGGCGCCGTTGCTCTTCCGCGATCATATTTCCGTGCCCACGATTCCGGCGCTGGCGCGTGCGCGGAGGCACTTCGACAAACGCGGCGCCAGCGGCCGCGTGACCCTCATCGCCACGGGCGGTCTACGAACCGCCCCGGACTTCGTGAAGGCGATGGCGCTCGGGGCCGATGGGGTCGCGCTTGCCAACTCGGCGATGCAGGCGATCGGCTGCATCGCGGCGCGCATTTGTCACACGAACAACTGTCCCGCTGGAATCGCTACGCAGAAGCCGGAGCTGCGCCAGCGCGTTCAGGTGGACGTCGCGGCAGATCGTTTGCGCAACTTCCTCGACGGTTCGGTGCACCTGATGAAAGTGCTAGCAAGAGCGTGCGCGCACGACCACCTGAACCAATTCGACTTGGATGACCTAGGGACGTGGAAAAAATCGATGGCGGAGTTGACGGGCGTGTCGTTCGCGGGCGGGTAGGCCGCTTGCGCGACCGCCACCCCGCCCACGCCTCGTCAGTAGGTGTAGCTCGGCTTCAGGTCGTCATGGTCGCCGTAGATGCCCGATGGCAACGTCTCCCACCGGCACCCGACCCCCCCCCCCTGGCAGAAAATGCCAACGTCTGCCCCCCAACTCGTCGGGGTAGACGTCGAGGACATTGTTGCCGCCGATGGTCGCCCGGAACCCATCGCGCGCACTCGGGGGGCGCCCGACGTCGAAGCAAAGCGTCGGCTCGGCCGGACAGGGCCCGGCAGGTTCGTCCTCCACCTCAGCGAGGGTTCGCCCGACCCGCTGGGCCCGCCGAACCCGCCGAACCCAGATGGCGCAAGATGGGGCCGTAGCCGATGGCTAGACCAGGCAAGAATTCCACGAGGGATCGACTCCTCACGTCCGGCGCCTTGCTCATGGCCGAGAAGGGCTTTAGCGGAGTGTCGGTGCGTGAGATTTGCAAACACGCCGGGACGAGCATCAACATGATCCATCACTATTTCGGGAGCAAGGCGGGTCTGCTCGATGCGATCGTGGAGCAATTCAGCTCAGAAGTCTTTGCGATCCCCATGCGACTGCTAGAAAAACCCGCGCGGTCCAAAGAAGATTTTCTGTCTCGACTCGAGTTGTTGTTTGAAACCACGCTCGATGCCTACATCGAGCAGAGATCCGTAGCGTTGGTCGTCGTACGAGAACAAGCGGACCCCGAGGCACTGCCGCAATACATGGCGCGCTTCATCTCTTTTCTAGAAGACGCCAAACGCAAAGGCTACGTGCGTGAGCAACTCCACACCGAGATGGTGACGGGATTCCTCTTGGATCGCATTCTCAACCAAGTCCAGCTCGCCCCCTGGATCCAGCGCAACTACGGAACCGATTTGCTCAACGACGCCGGCTACAAGCGAAGATGGTGCGAGGCCAACCTGGACGTCTTCCTCCACGGCATTCTCGCCTAGTGCACGCCCACGCCCACGCCCACGCCCACGCCCACGCCCACGCCCACGCCCACGCCCACGCCCGCGCGAGGCCATGCGCCCCGGGTACGGGAGATCCTGAACGTCCCGGCGGCCCGGCCGCACATCACCCAGGCAGCAGGCAAGCTTGGCAATTGCCGCGCTGCGGATCGTCCCTAACAACTATCCGCTTGAATCCGCGCGACATTTGGAACAAGGTGCATCGAACCGCGTCGTAGTTCACAGCGCGCACCTACAATGAGACACGCGGCACGTCGCCAGCGCCTCTACCATGCCCATGCCACTTCGTCTTCTCCACGCCGTGCCGCCGCCGAACCGGCGGATGCTGATCGAGAGCATGGCCGTCTTTATTGTCTTGTTCGTCGCTTCTGCTCAGGCGACTGGCGTCGATCTCCGAGGTCTGTGGGTGCCAGCGGCCATCGCCCAGGGTTTTTGGTTTCAGCGACTCTACGTCGTGGGCCACGAAGCGGCGCATCGGCGGCTTGCCTCCACAGCGCGACTCAACGACGCTCTCGGCCAGCTGGCGTTGCTGCCCATCCTCGTGCCCGTGAATGTGTTCCGAGCGATCCACCGTTTCCACCACCGCGCCAACCGGCTCCACGCGAATTCGGCCGCACTCGATGTCTACGTGGTATCGCCTCACGCTGGCCGTATTCGCCGGGCCGTTCCTTGGGTCTTATGGTATCTCGCCGTGTTCTGCGGGGGATGGTTTGTGCACGGTCTCGTGAGCGTGGTGTTGTTCCTTTTTGTACCCCCACGGTTCGCCCGCCACATCTCACCGGCGTTCGCGGGTTGGACGGGCAGCGACCAGCGGCGGGCAGTGGGAGGCTTCGCCCTCGGTCTCGCGTTGCACGTAGCCGTCTATACTGGACTAGGTCCAACGAGTTGGTGGGCCTGCTTGGGTGTACCGCTGCTCGTATTCGCGTGGGTGTACTCGCTGCAGTTGTACGCTTACCACTACCGTACCACCATGGGCCCCGCCGTTCGATTTCATGTGCGCTCGGTCCGAGCGAGCCGCCTCACCCGCTGGTGGCTACTCGAGCTGCCCTCGCACGCGACCCACCATGGGCAGCCGGGCCTTCCTTGGTACGAACTGCGGCTGCACAAAACGCCCCTGCCTCCCGCCCACAAGGCCAACGAAAACGTCGACACATGGATCGGTGCCGTCGCGCAGCAGATCTTGGGACCCACCATCGTCGAGTCCCAGCCATGAAGGTCGTGCGAGCCACGGAGGCTGATATCCCCGCCCTGATCGCCCTGCGCCGGCAACTTGCCTACGACGCGAGCCGTGGCACGAGCACTCGTGGCGGTTTCTTGTTGGGCTGCGACGAGGCGGGCTATCAGAAGCGGATCCGCGTGGGCGAGGCCTGGGTGATGCGCGACCCCTCGCTCCAAGGCTTCGCTATCCTGGTGCCCAATGCAGCGTTCCGGCGCTCGGAGATCTGGGCGCGCAGGGCGAGCGTCCATTGGCGGGGCCTCGCTCCTCGTGACCTGGAGCGTCATCGGCTCTGCTACTTCGACCAACTCGCGGTACGCCGCGGTCGTCACCACAATCGCCGCTGGGGGGCCGTGCTGGCGATGCACGCCATCCACCACGCGATGGGCGTGGGGAAGCACGACTACATGCTCACCTCGACCGTCGCCAAACCCGTGCTCAACCTGGCCGCCGTCCCATACTTGACTCGCATCGGCGCGCGACGTGTCGGAACATTGAACGAAGCGTACGACGATATTGGCGCACTGCAGAGCGACATCTGGATGCTCTCGCGCGCCGATTTCGAAACCCGCTTCTCGAGCCCCCGCGGTTCGGCCGAGCGGTTGACCATAGAAGCCTGCCTCGCCCTGTAGCCGTGAGCGGAGCTCGACCCGCGGATCCGCAGTTCGAGCACACCAAGGCCCGCGTTCCTGATAGCGTTCGGGTTCCGCCCCGAGCGATGCAACAAATTTCCACAAACATCCACGGCCGCGTCGATTCGATCTCACTCGCCGGCATCCGTCTGGGCCTTCGCACAACGGTGGTCCAGCTGGCAGAGGGGCGGCTGTGGGTCCATTCGCCGACCCATCTCACAGACGCACTGCGACGTAAGGTGGACGCTCTCGGCGAGGTGGGCTTCTTGGTAGCCGCAAGTAACGGTCACAATCGGTGGCTATTGGAGTGGCAGTAAGCGTACCCCCATGCTCAAGTATACGTTGCACGCGGCATTCCGAAGCGTCTCCCAAAGCTGACCGAGTTCCAACTATTAGAAGACCAAGCCGAAGCTCCGTGGCTCGCGGATTTCGACCAGGCTTTTATGGGTGTCCAGTTCTTCGGTGAATGTGTGTTCCTACACCGTGCCAGCCGCTCGCTGATTGTGACGGACTCCGTGCAAAACCACACGGGTCCCACCCATCGTGGCTTCGGCGCGATTCTGAACAAATTGATGCTTCAGCCCCTCGGTTTCAAGAACATCTGTGTTGCGCCTCCACTGCGACTCAAAATGGTGGTGAAGAACCCAGACGCAATGCGTGCGTTCGTCAAACGGGTGCAATCGTGGGATTTCGACCGAGTGATCGTCACGCACGGGGACGTGATCGACGTCGACGCCAAGGCGGTGCTCGAGAGAATCTGCCAGAAGATCGCTATCTAGCGCCGGCAGTTGCTCACATTGGCGCGCGTGCGGAAGCTGTCGCGTACTCGATATTCCCACGCAAGGTGGTTTGCGTCGTCAACGGGGCAACCGTTGCTACCCTCACCATCTGCGAGCGACTCGGGGCTCGCATGTGCGACGTCATCCGGTTTCATTTCGCGTAGCTGCATCAAGTGCCCGGTTCTCGAGCGGAATTCGCACGAAACCAAGCAGGAGCAGGTTCAAGAGGCTGGCCGTCAGCGCCGTGTACCAGGCGCCGAACACCATGGGCACAGCCACAAGCTCAAGGACCACCGCCACGTAGTTGGGATGTCGCAACCAACGGTAGGGCCCCGACCGCACCGCCACGCGCCCCGGGAACACAAGCACGCGTGTGTTCCATCGTTTGCCGAGGCTGCGAATCGCCCAATAGCGTAGCGGCTGCGCCACGCAGAACAGCCCCACCCACCAAACCCAATCGGCGTCGAGCCGCGCGCCTCGCCACGCCGCCTCCGCGGCACCGCCCACGATCCATCCGGTGTGAAGGAAGATGAAGAGCGGGTAGTGTCTCGCGCCGTACTCCACAGCTCCCGACTCGCGGGCCCACACGCGGTTGTGTGCCGCCAACCTCAGCTCCGCAAGACGCTGCACGATCACGACGAAGTACAGCGCGGCAAGTCCATCGCTGAAACCAAGTCCCATCATCGCACCCTAAACACGGTCGTCTCGGCGCAGAAACCGGGTCCCAGCGCCATGAGGATACCGAGGCTTCCCTTCTTGGGCCCCGCTTTGAGGAAGCGCTCCAGTACGAATAAGACGGTTGGACTCGACATATTGCCGCAAGCCCGCAAGACTTCCCACGCGTGCCGCAATGAAGATTCATCGATCGCCAGGCTCTGGGCATAGGCTTCGATCACCTTGGGGCCCCCAGGGTGGGGCAGGAAATGGCGCAGCGACGAGGCGTGTACCCCCGCCTCCCCGCACGCTGCATCGACGAGGCTCCGGGTATGCTCGCTCACGATCTGCGGAATGGATTTGGAGAAGCGCACGCGAAAGCCCTCGGGCGTCACGTCCCAACCCATCACCTCCTGCGAGTCGTCGAAGAGTCGGCAGTGGCTCGCCAGGAGCTCGAGCCCACCGCCTTCGCGCTCGGGTACGATCACGGCCGCAGCAGCTCCATCGCTGAAGATTGAAGCCGCCACGATATTCGAAATGCGGTGGTCTTGAGGCACGAACGTGGCGCTGCAGACCTCCACCGCCACCAACAACACAGCCCCACCGAGCCCGCGTGCCAGCGCCGAGGCTCGCGCAACCGCTGCCCCTCCTCCAGCACAACCGAGCCCCCAAAGTGGTACGCGTTGCACACTGCGCGAGAGCCCCAAGCGTTGAACGAGGGTCGCATCCAGGCTCGGCGTCGCTATGCCGGTGGAGGTGGCCACCACCACGGCGACGATCGCATGGCGGGCGACCTCGCTTCGCTCCAGCGCACGATTCGCTGCCGTCTCCATCAGTGCCAGTGCAGCCTCACAATAGACCCGGTTCTTTTCCGCGAAGTCTCGGGTTGAAGCGTACCAGGCCAAAGGCCTAATGAGGTGCCGCGTGTGCATCCGCGGGTGCTCGAATACGGAAAGCAACCGCTCGAGACCGCGAACACGCCCCGAGAACATCTGCTCCACAAAGGCTCGAGCCTCGCTTCGCTCCACCACGTGCTCAGGCAATGCCGTACCCAGCCCGACCAGATGAGGATTCACGCTCACGCCCCCTTCGACTCCATTTCGGTGGTTCGGCAGGTATCCCGAAACACAAATTGGTCGATTCGCTTGCGGTGTCGGCTCGACCAATCGATGGTGGGGCGGAGCTTCTCCGGCGGTAGGTATCCGAGTCGGTAGATCGCCACCAGTTCCATGTCGTCAGGAACATGCAAAATTGCGGAAGCCTCGGCCCACGCCTCCGGAAACTCGCCCGGAGCAGAGATGAATTGGATCCCCATGCCCAGTTCCACGGTCGTCAACCAAATGTTTTCGATCGCCATGCCCAAACCTAATAAACTGTACAATCCACTCAACTCCTGGGCGCGATACTCTTCCTTGGTCAGGAGCGCGGCCAGCAACAGGGGGCTCTCGGCGACGAGTTTTTCATTGTCGCGCCCCAACGTGCGCGGCACCTTGAGCGTGTTCACGACCTTCTGACCGGCCGCCGTGAACACTTGCCGGATGAAAGGCCGCAATACAGCGGGCATCTTGTCGATGAACAGTCCGTCGCGCCGCGTATCCATCTCGGCCGCGCTAAACCTGAAATAGCGGCGGTAGCGGGTGAAGAACTTCCCCTCCGACAAAAGGCGTTCCATCGCACGACCGGCGATCTCGGCGATGCGCAGGCGAATCTTCTCATCGGTGATCAGGACGAAGCGCCACGGCTGGGAGTTGAAATGGCTCGGAGCCCTGGATGCCGCGTGCACGATACGATGCTGGTGCGCCAGCGTGACCGGGTCCGGCTTGAAGTAGCCATTCGTGGTGCGCCGCCGGAGGATGCATTCGCTCAGTTCCATTGTAAGGGGCTCCAAACCTGCGCAACGTGATTCCCCGGCGAGGATACGCGTGGCGGGAGTTGTGGTGGGTCGTCCATGGACTCCACTACGGCGAAACCTGCGCGTACACAGCCCAGAGATACGCGCCGAGGCCCACAACGCCCACGAAGGCGTGCACGTTGCCGCGCGGCTGAGTCCACGGCATCACCGCCAGCGCGATAAACACGCCGACACGCGCCGGATGGTACGCCAGATACAGGGCGAGACCGATGAGGGTGAGATTCCCCGCGAACAACGCCTGATGCACCGCGCGAGCATGAATGCGACCGCGCCGTGCCAACAACCCGACGACGACACTCGACGCGTAAGTAGCGAGGCCCACAAAGGTAACGATGTCGATCACCGAGAAGGCCCCAGATCGAAGGGCGGACCGCCCCAACGACGCGCGGGGTACCGGATGGGTACCCGCGATCCCACACCGGAAACAACGAAACGCGATGGGTGCGACCGGTACAATCCGACGCGAAACGTAGCACGCTGCGACGCCGATGGGTCGTCCACGAGAACGGACCCGTCTCGCTGCGCGGCGCCGCACTGGCGGCGGAGGCTGCGTTTCCAATGTCCACCTCTTCCGCCTACTATTGACGCAAGGGGTTCGATGACTCAAGTCTCAAATACGATCTCCACCGTCGCTGGGTTGCTCCGCGGTCTCGATATGTGGTTTTTGATCACGGCCACCAACGCCGCGATGCTCGTCGTTGTTGTGGGGACGATCTTCCTCGTGGTTCGCCGCCGCAACGCCCAGCTGATCCGCGAGGTGGCGCAAGGCTACGCCACGGCGACCGTCCCCGGCACCGGTACCGCCGGGTTCGGAATCCTCCGACCGCAGCAGAACGCGCAGCACCCCGTCACGGTGCCGACGCCGGGCATGTTCCCGCACGTCGCCGGCCCCGGGCAGGTATGGGATCCGCAACGTCGCGGAGGCGTTTCTTGGGTAGCGATCACGCTAGGTGTCGTCGCGGTAGCCAGCATGGGGTTTGCTGGCTGGCAGTACGTGCGTCACCAGTCGGAGCGACGACTCATCCCCACGCCAACCATCGAACAAGCTGTGGTCGTACCGCTCGCACCGACGAGGCCGCCCGCACCGGGTACGCCGGGCACGACCACTCCACGCAGCGCGCTGCCCCAGGCGGCGGCAAAGGGCCATGGTGCGCGGCCATGACGACCATGACGACCATGACGACCATGACGACCATACTATGCATAGCCTCGACAACATCGTTGGATCCGTGGCGAGCCTCCTTCGACGCCGCGGCACATGGTCCTGACGGAACCATGTTGCTAACGGTGGTCAACATCATGATCGCGCTCATCACGTTGATGTTGGCGCTTTGGACGGTAGCGAGGCTGAACCACCGACTCGCGGAACAGCTATCGGCGCTCGCTACACGGAACGGTGTGCGACCTCCCGCCACAACCGTCCCACCACGGGTGGCGAGGGCGATCGCAGCCCACTCCCAGACGGCGAAATCGTGGCGCCGCCTTACGACACTGTTCGCCCTGGCCGGGACCGGCATTATTGCACTCACGGCGCTGCAGTGGTCGCAAACCACCACGGACACGCCGCGAGGTGACGGGAGCGAGGCGAACGTCGTGCCGGGAGTGCGCCGCTTCGAACCGGCCACGGTCCACCTCGACGCCCCCCCCGGCACATCCGCCAAGTCGTCCAGGACGCCGGATCCGACCGCAACGAAACGAAAACCCGAGGGCTCGCCCTCATCGGCAGCGGCAACGCGCGACAAACTCACCGCAGCCACAACCGCCGATGTGACGACCACCGAGCGAAGCCGCGCCGGTGGACGCCAGGAGCGACGTCCACAAGCTGTCGACACGCGACGGCTCCCCGAGCGGCGAGGCCCGACGCCAAAGGCGCTCGACCTGCCCGCGACCCAAGCCACGGGGTATCGCCCGGATCCCGCCCCTGCTCCCTCCACCCCACGCAAGCCGCCCGCGGGCGAAAAAGCCCGGTCGACACCGGCGGTCAAGCCCAATTCGGAAACACGCTCAGGATCGAAATCGGCCCCCACGCGCGCCGCCAAGTCGAAGAACGCGCGGGAAACCGAATCCACGACCCAAGCCCGTCGGGCACGGCTACGAAAAGCAGATTCCGTCGAACCGGGACAACCCGCAAAGGTCGTGGCGCCGGTGGTATCGGTGGAGGCTCCGGTCGTAAAGAAACCACGTCGCAACAAGATCCGACTCGGATCGGGCGGCAGCCCCCTCGACTAAGGCGTACGGAACATGACCCCCACACTGCACGGCCTTCTCGTCTCGATCTCGTTCACCAGCATGCTCACCGCCATGTTCTCGTTGCGTTTTCGCGCGTGGGGCCGGCCCAAACTCCTCGCGGCCTATTTCACATTCTTTTTTGTGGTCGAATGGACCGCCCAAGCCCTCTTCTTGCCTCCCGGCGCGCTGGGGATCGAGGTCGCCTACGTCTGCACGTTGATCACCGTGCTCTTCGTCGGCGCGATCCAGTTCGCGCAGCACCTTGAGCGTACCGCTAGCCGCTAGATCCAAATCTAGACGCCGCCGGCCTCGCCGCCAAACCGTCCCTTCTCCAAAAAGCGCACGACGAGCTCAGCCGTTCGCGGCGCCTGGATGATCCGCGTGTGGCCTGCAGGCACGCAGGCGAAGTCTGCCATGGACGCGAGCTTGGTCTCCGACACGGCCACCGTCCCGTCACTGTCGACGCCGGGCGGAAAAACCTCAAGGGCACGAGTCAGCCAGCTCACGGGGTTGGACCAAGTGAACGCACGCGTGCCGGCGATCACAGCGAACGCCCGCGGCGGGAGGGGCCAGCGTTGCCCCGCGGCCAGGTCTTGGCCAGCCGGCCCGTAGATCCGCCGGTAGAGGCGGTGCGAGCTGAGAAGGGCCGCGACCCGACTGCCCGCATTCGGAGGCGCGACCAATACACTACGATGCCACCTGTGGGCGTGGGCCATATGCCGCAGTAGGATGCCGCCCAGCGAATGGGTCACAGCGCAAAGCTGCGCGTCGCCGAGGTCCCGCTCGATCCAGCTCGATACGAGCTCGCTCAATTCGACGACCGAGGCGCTACGCGACGGGTACGTGCACGTCCAGGTACGAAAGCCCTGCGCCTGCAGTTCCCGTTTGAGCACCCGCATGGAGCGCCCGGTGCGTGCGAGACCGTGGAGAAGGACGACGGTCGCGTCACTCATTTGCGGGGCACCTCCCCGGTGCGTGTTTCCGCAAACAGAGGCCGCATTTCGTCCGGACGATAGCGATCGACCGCAGCGCGTATTTCTTTTTCCAGTTCGCATCGAAGCGCGCGGAAGCGTTGGTGCTCTCGTCGAAAGATTAGCGGCCGCAAGGCACCCCGCCCGACGCGACGCAGCGAGGTAAATCGGTCGAGTACCCGCACATTCGCCACCCCGGTCACGGGAAGAAAGGCGCAAGCCCCAAGCGCCCCCAAGGCGCCGTATCGCCATGCCGCCGCCGCAACCACCACGCCGTACAAGAGCAAGGCCAACGCAGCAGCGGACAACAACTTGCGGGTCGCTACGACATCTTTTCTGCGAACGATGCCTTCACTAAACGCGACGGCAGCGACGCCGATCGGCGCGTGCAGTACAAGCCCTGGCACGGCCAGGGGAAGCCAGACGATCAACCACCACAGCTGACGAGACGACTTCGAGAGCACGTCTCTTACTCGGAGAGGGGCGCGTAGTTGGTGATCCGAGAGGCCCAGCTCGCGCAGACCCAGTTGGTAATCGCGTACGCGCGCGAACAATCGCCGGACCTCTGGCTGGTCTCGAACGCGATCGTATACACCTGCGAAGCGTCGAGCCAGCTCCACACGCTGGGCTAGCGGGGTGCGGGGAGGCTGATACAGACGGCGTACGGCGTCCAGCACACGCAGTGTCTCCCAGTCGCCGGCGTTGACCGTCAGGGCGCGTAGTCCTGCTTCCATCGCGGAGGTGAGCATGTGCACATCCTCGCGCCGCGGCTCAGCCCCCTCGCCGGCATTTCCACCGGCCCCGCGCGACCACGGGATTTCCGGGCCATATTGCACCAGCACACGACTGCGAAAATGGCGACGATGATGGTAGGAGAGCCCGCAAGGGATGATTTTCAGATCCTGGCCGAAAGGATGATCTGGAGGTTGGAACCCAAGGGCGAGCCGGGCTGCGCCCGTCTTCAGCCGGGCCAGCTGGGCCCCGTCGTGACTGATACCTTCGGGAAAAATGCCAACGCATCGCCCCCCACGCAGGGCTCCAAAAAGCGCGGAGAAGGCCGATGCATTGTCCACCCGGCCCCCACCGTGGTCTTGGCGACGGCGGATTGGCACGGCACCCAAGGCGCGGAATGCAAAACCCGTAAGGCGGTTTCGAAACAGCCCATCTTTTGCAGCGAAATGCACGAAGCGACCGCAGGTGGCGATCACAAGCATCGGATCGATGAGAGAATTTGGGTGGTTTCCCACGAAGACGACGGGTCCTTGTCCGGGTGCGGGCACATGCTCGAGCCCCACGACTTCGACTTGTCGATAGAACAAGTGCAGCGTGAAGCGCACCAGATATCGCATGACTCGATAGGCCCGCACCGGTCCAGTGTAACAGTTCCTGGCCGCTACTTTGCTTCACCACCTTACCAGCCGAAGGTCAGCGAATAGCCGGCGTCGCGTAGGTAGCCGCGATGCCAAGGCACCCAGCCGCGGGTACCATCTTGGAATTCGACGTTCAAGCAGGTGAAGTCCCCCACAGACTCGAGGTCGCGCACGACCACCCGCTCCCCAGTAGCGATCATCCCACTGATCTCGGTCGAGGCCGGTACCCGGTCCATGCGGCAGTGCACCAGTTTCCCGACCACGGGCAGAGGCGCGAGGGCTTCGAGGCGCGCACCCGACCGGACGCATACCAACGACGCCGCCCACAAGGCGACCACCGCCAGCGCCAGACGATGCCCAAGGCCCAGCTCAAGCTTGAACGTTCGGAACCACGATGGCCACACCACCGCAGCCCTATACGCTCCACAGCCCCCACCGCATCTTGGCCGGCCGATCCTCGGCCACCGATGGGTGCCGATGCGCCCCGCCCGTTTCGCCCGCAGCCGAAACTGGACGCCTCGCTGCCGGCGGCTACGCGGAACGATTCACCGCGTCCCCCGCTCTGCGGCGTCCATCCGCGCCTCCTATCCCCGTCCGCGACGCAAGATCCGTTGGGTCCAGACCCGCACCGCCTCCCCGAGGTCGTCGAAAAAGGTGTAACAAACGGGTACCACCACCAGTGTCAGGATGGTCGCCGTGGTCATGCCACCGACCAAGGTCTTGCCGAACGCCCCATAGGGAAGCCCCTCCGTCGGGCCGTCCGAAAATGCCAGGGGAAACATGCCACCGACCGTGGTCAAGGCCGTCATCAAAATCGGTCGAAAACGTTGGCTCCCAGCTTGCACGATGGCTTCGACGCGCGGCAATCCTTGTTTGCGAGCGTTGTTGATGAAATCGACCAAGACGATGCCGTTATTCACCACCACACCCAGCAGCAGCAAGATCCCGATGGACGCCAAGGGATCGACATCCGACCCCGTCAGATACAAAAACCACCACACCCCCACAGCAGATAGAGGTATGGATGGCACCACGCTGAGCGGCAACACAAATGACTCGAAGAGAAACCCCATCAACAAGAAGATGAAGACGAAGCCCAGCGCGAGGGCGAATAGCATATCTTCGAGCTGTTTCCCCACTTCACGCGACTCGGCCTCGTCGTCGAAGGACACTCCTTTGGGTACAGCGAACGTATCGAGCAACGCTTGCACTCGCGCCACTGTGGCCTGGCGGTCGTCCTGATCCAGCTCCAGGTTCACACGCGCGGCGACACGCTTATTGTTCCGCACCAAGCTAGCTTGTCCACGGTCGACCGTCGCCCGCGTCAGCGTTTGCAATGGCACCATCGTACCCGCCGCCGTCGCCACCTTGAATTGCATCAGGTCGCGCAGCTGTTCTCGATCTGCCTCACGATAGGCGATGCGCACATCCACCTCGCGATCCGGTGCATGATAGCGAGGCAGCATCTGGCCTCGAAGTGCGGACCCTACGGTGTTGGCCACCATCCCGGCCGAAATCCCAAATCGCTCGGCCAGCACCCGGTCGACCGAAAGCTCGAGTTCGTCCCGACGTGAAGTATCCTGGGCCGCGCCTACGACCGAGGTGACCCCCTCGATCTGTACCAGCGCTCGCTCGAGGCGCTCGGCAGTCGCCTGAACGGTGTCGTGATCGTCGCCGTAGATGGCCACCGGAAACGACGACGATCCGCCACCATCGCTCTCACCAAAATCGGAACGTTTCGTCCAGCCCGGCGGCGCAGGAAGCTGCTCGAATACCTTCTTGCCGACCTCACGATAGGGTGGGTCGCCTGGTTCGGGATCATCGAAGAAAATGATGACCGTGGCGAACCCGGCTACCAAGTTGATGTACTCCCCCGATCCTCCGTAGCCGCTACGATGTTCCCCGAACCAGGTCTCGAGTCGAGCGACGAATAGATCCGACTCGTGCATGGAGATATAGGCCGGGATTTCGTAATTGATGCGAATCTGCCGACTACCCAGATTCCCCTCCACGGCCATCTTCACACCCGTCTCTGGATCTGCCGGGATAGCGATGGACATCATCGCCAACAACGCGACCATCATCACATCGGCACGGCGCCGCAAGCTTACCCTCAACAAGCGGCCATAGGCACGGTTGAGCCGACCGACAGTTGTCTCGTACACCCACCCGAGCACAGACTTCCACGCAGCGTCCGCGCGCAGGAGCAACGCAATGAGGCCCTGTCTTTGCCCTGGATCCGCCCCCGGACGCCGTCGCGCATTCGAGTCGAACAGGAAAGCGGCCGCCAAAGGGATCAGTACGATGGCAACGAATAGGCTCGCCAGCAGCGACACGCACACGGGCGTCACCATGCGGATCAGGTAAAACTGGGTCGGACCGGACGACAGCAATGACGCGGGCAGAAACACCACGAGAGTCGTCATCGTGGCGAGTGCGATGGGCAGTGCCACCTCACTGGTGCCGTGCAGAGCCGCCGCAAACCGGCCGATACCACGAGAGCGATATCGGGCGATATTTTCCGCGACGACCACGGAGTTGTCTACAACCAGGCCGATGCAGATCATCAATCCGATCAGAGAAACCAAATTGATGGTCTGCCCGCTAAAATACATCACCGGCAGAGCGAAGAACATCGACAAGGGAATCGACGCGGCGATGACCAATGTGAGACGCATGCGACGCAGGAAGAGCAACAATACGATGAACGCGAGTCCACCCCCCTGCATGCCCGCATCCGTCACCTGGCGCAGGCTCGACAAGATAGTATCCCCCTGCACGAAGAACGCCTCGAAACTGAAGGCCTGCAACCTGGGATCTTCGCGCGCTTCGGCGAAGACGGCTTTGATCCGTTCACATACCTCCACCGTGTTGGCCTGCGATTCCTTGTGAATCGATAGGGCCCACACGGGCTGCCCGTTGTATCGGTCGCGTCGTTCGACCTCTGGATAGTCGAGGACGACCTCCGCCACGTCTCGAAGGCGCAGATCGTTTGCGCCTACAACAACGTTCTCGAGCTCCCGTATGTCTCCATAGCTGGCCACGGACCGCAGCAGATACTTGTCCGCGCCTTCCGTGATTGTGCCGCTCGCCAGGTTGAAATTGGAGGTCCCCAGCCGATTTGCGAGGTCAAAGATATTGAGGCTCGCCGCCTCAGTCAACGCGCGGTTGACCTCGATTCTGATTTCACGCTCGTCCTTTCCCCTGACCTGTACGCGACCCACCCCGGGTATGCGCTCGAGCTTCCGCACAAGGGCCAACTCGATGATCGACTCAGGATCGTCGTACCCGTCCGGCCAGCGCACACCATAGAAGGCGACCGCGAAGTTGTTGGTGGACATCTTGCGCAGAAAAATTTGCTCCACATCATCGGGCAAGCCTGCCCGCGCGCGCTCGACTCTGTCGCGGACCTCTCGGTAGGCCAGGTCCATGTCCGTGTCCGCTGCGAATACCAGGCTCATGCTGGAAGCGCCCGCACTGGACGTGCCCACCAGTTCTTCGAGCAGCGGCGTACCAGCGAGGGCCTGCTCCAAGGGGATGGTGATGCGCTCCTCCACATCCTGCGCCGTCGAGTTCGCGTACGGCACGTTCACCGACATAAACGGCATGGTCGCACCGCTGGGAATCATCTCGAGTCGGATATTCACAAGTGCGACGGTGCCGAGCACCAACACGCTGGCGAAGATCATCAGCATCGTGATAGGTCGCGTCAACGCAGTACGCACAATGCCATTGTCTCGGACCGACCCGTTCATGGCCTACGTATCCCCCTGGCCCTGCCCTCGGGGGGCCCCCGTATCTCCCGCTCGATCCGCCGCTGTGGTATCGACGAAAGCATCGGGGCGGAGGGCGCGAGGCGTCAGCTCGGTCAACTCGCGCGCCAACTTGCGGGTCGGTGTTTCGCGGGCGACTCTCCCGAGTAGCCGGTCCACGCTCGCGTAAATCGTCGGAATGAGTACAAGGGTCAACAGCGCGGAGAATCCGAGTCCAGTGATCACGGTGATCGCCATCGGTTGTCGAATTTCGGCGCCGTCGCCCATGCCCACCGCCATCGGCACGAGCCCCAAGATCGTCGTCAAGGTGGTCATGAGGATCGGTCGCAAACGTACTTTTCCCGCGGTCTTGAGTGCGTCTTCGGTGGTCAGGCCCCGGCCCTTGAGTTGATTGACGTAGTCCACCAGCACTATCGCGTTGTTCACCACGATCCCCGCCAGCATGATCCCACCGAGGACGACAACCACCGACACCGGAATCTTGAGCACAGCAAGCGCCAAGATCACACCACCGGCCGCCATCGGGATCGTAAACAGGATGATGAAGGGGTAGACAAGACTCTCGAACTGCGACGCCATGATCACATACACGAGGAAAATCGAGAGCCCCAGGGCGAGGTAGAGCGAGCTCGAAGATCGTTCCCACTCTTCGCTTTGACCCAGAATCATAGTGGTGACGGCACGCGGAAGATCCACCTCCCCGAGCGCGCGCGCCACCTCTCGTGTCGCCTGCCCCAACCCCACCCCCTCCACATTCGCTGTCACCAGGCCCACCCGCTGCTGACCGACGCGTCGAATCTCGCTGGGGCCGCGACCCAAACTGATCTCCGCCACGGCTGCCAACGGGATGGCGCGCGTCCCACCGGGGTTGATCACAAGCTCCTTGAGGTCCTCGATACTCGTCTGCTGCACATCTGCCAAGCGCACCCGCATGGGAATTTTGCGATCGAGGCGACTGTATTTGGTCGCTTCGCTCCCTTGGATTTTGTCCCGCACCAGCTCCGCTACGGTGCGGATATCCAAGCCATGGTGTGCGAGCGCGTCACGGTCGTAGACGATCTGAATCTCTGGATTTCCCGCAGTGATCGACGCCTGCACGTCGCGCAGGCCCTCCACACCCCGTAAGCGTAGCGCCACCGCGTCGGTTGCGATACGAAGACCGGCAAGATCGTAGCCACGGATTTCGACTTCGATGGGTGTCTTGAAGGAGAAGAGCACCGGACGTGTGATCGTGGCTTGGAGATCGGGGATGGTGGCGAGGCGGGCACGAACCACCGCCAGCGCCTCGATCTCCGCCGCCCGTGCATTGCCGACGCCCGCGAGTGGGACGACGGCCGTCGTCCAGCCTTGCCCCTCGCCGAGTGCCTGTACCTCGCCCTCATCTTCCCCTTGCTCCCCCTCATCTCGCTTCTCGCCCTTTCTTTCGCCCCGTTCCCGGCTCGGGTCCTTGCTGCCTCGCGCCGCGTCACGCTTGGGTCGCTCCGTAGCGACCTTCGTCTGGGATGCGGCCTTGTGCTGAGCCCCGCCCGCCAGCAAGGACACCTTGATCGTCGCGGTATGCTCTCCGCGTTCGCCCGACTTGGCGCTATCGCGCTCACTGCCGATGGTCGTGACGATCGCACGCAAGCGCGGGATTTGCTCCTTGAATTGGGCCTCGAGTGGCCGGACCACCCGCTCCGTCTCTTCCAGCGGCGTACCCACGGGCAACTTGATCTCTACGGTGAACTCGCCTTGGTGCAGCTCCGGAATCAATTCGGTATCGAGGGTTGTGGCCAGCCGCACTCCGAAGAACACGCCCACAGCCGCGAGAGCGTAGACGACCACAGAGTTGCGCAGACTCCAGCCGATTACATGGCCGTAGAGCGTGGTCAGAGCGCGCAACGTGACGTCGAAAGTCCACATCAACGGCAATAGCGGCCACCTCAATAGCCACAAAATAGCGAACACGACAAGCGCCAAAAGGCGGAAGATCAGGACGAAAATGGTGACAATCAGCTTCGACACCAGATCCACCGCCAGGTGCAAAACGAAGCGCACCAAGGTGTACGCCACGGGCAGAACGAGCACATAGACCAGCCAGCGCGTGCCACGAGACCAGGCAACTAGCTGGCGGACTGAGGGCCAGGATTTCCAAGTGATCCCGATCCCGCGCGCCACACCTTCGACGGTCTGCTCCGATCCCCCTAGGCTAGGACGAGAGGCCAGCATCGGAATGAAGGTCAGGGCGACGGCCAACGAAGCCAACAGGCTGAAGACCACCGTCAGACCCAAGTCCCCAAACATCTGCCCGGCCACCCCCTCGACGAACACCATGGGGAAGAACACCGCGATCGAGGTCAGGGTCGCGGCCAGAACGGCAGACCCGACCTCGCTCGTGCCGCGCAACGTGGCTCGCACCAGCTCGTCACCTTCTTGGCGACAACGATGGATCGACTCGAGTACCACGATCGAGTTGTCCACCAACATGCCGACCCCCAACGCCAGACCGCCAAGCGACATGATATTGAGGGAGACGCCAGCGAGATTCAGCGGCGCGAAGGTCAACGCTATCGAAATGGGGATCGACACCGCGACGATCGCCGTCGTACGTAGGTCGCGGAGAAACGCGAGAAGCACGAGCACCGCCAGAAAACCGCCGATGAGCGCGGTATTGCGTACCTCGTCGATGCTGGAGCGGATAAACAGCGACCGATCCGCGACCACCTGTATATCGGCGTTGAACTGGGACTTTAGTCGGGGACCCACCACGGCGTTGAGGCGCTCGCGCACCTTCTCTGCCATCTCCACGATATTCGCGTCAGCCTCTTTGTAGATCTCAATCTCCACCGCATCGCGTGCATCCACGCGCGTGATCATGTCACGGTCCTTGAACCCGTAGCTCACCGACCCCAGGTCGCGCAATTTGATGTCTCTCCCGTTCCGACTGACGACCACCATATTGCGAACCTCTTCAAGGTCCCGGAATTCGTTCACCGTGCGGATGAGATACCGCGTTCTTCCCTGCCGCATATTGCCGCCGGCAAGGTTGATATTCTCGGCCTGCAAGCGGCTGATCACGGTCGCTGTACCAAGATTTGTGCGGCGCAGCGCATCCTCGTCGAGCTCGACATGAACTTCTTCTTCGAGTCCACCGCTGATCTTCACGGCAGCCACGCCTTCAACCGGCTCGAGCAATCGCCTCACCTCCCGCTCACCGATACGTCGCAGGTACTTCAGCCCCCTCGTACCATCAAACGCCTCTCCCTGCCCGCTCAAGCCGAGCAGCAACACCGGGTCAAGCGTGGGATCGTAGCGCAGGATCAGCGGTTGCTTGGCCTCCTCGGGCAACGCCGCCTTAACCGCATCGAGTTTCTCGAGCACGTCTTGGTTCGCGTCGTCCATATCCGTGTCCCACGAGAATTCGAGCACGACGTCGCAATACCCCGCGCGAGCGATGCTTGAGATCCGCGTCACCCCGGTTACGACACCCAGCGCTTCTTCCAACGGCCGGGCGAGATCGTTTTCGACTTCCGCCGGGGCGGCGCCATCGTATTCGGTGCGCACCGTGAGCTTGGGATAGGAGATATCCGGCATCAGGCTCAGCGGCAACAGCCGTAGGCTGAAGAGACCAAAGACCATCATTGCCAAAAAGACCACCAGCACGCCCACTGGGCGTGTCACGGTGAAGCGGAAACGCTCAAGCGTCCGAACGCGATCGAGCATCCCGAAACGCTGGTCGCCACCGGGTGCCGGCGCTGCTGGGGCGCTCATGTACCCTCAGAACCATTCTGCTTGTCGGTGCCGATTTCGGCGGCAGCGGTGCTACCCGCGAGAGGCGCTCCGTCGGCATCCACCAACGCAACCGCGGCGCCGTCTTTCAAGCCGTTGTGTCCCGCGATCACGACCTTGTCACCCGACTCGAGCCCCGACAGCACCTCCACGCGATCGTCGTCTTGGATGCCAAGCTCCAGTAGACGGCGCGTGGCGTGCCCCCCCTCCACGACATACGCGTAGATATGCTCTTCTTCGCGGACGAGGGCGGTCTTGGTCAGCAAAAGTACATTGTCACGCTTCTCTGTGGTCAATGTAACTTCCGCGTACATACCGGGCAGAAACCCCTTTTTGGTGCCCGACAACGCCGCCGGCAAACTGATCGTGATCTTGACCGTCCCAGTGGCCGCATCGACGATGGGTGCAATGCGAACCACCGTGCCCATGCCCTCGCGCCCCTTGGCCGCCTTGCCGATGACGTGAGCCGACTGGCCCACGCGAATCCGATCGAGCTCCTTTTCGGGAACATAAACGCGCGCCACCAAGGTGCTAAAATCAGTGAGCGAGAACAACTTGGTCCCACTCGAAACAAAGCCCCCCTGGGTGACAAAGCGCTCGGTGAGCGTACCGGAGAAGGGAGCCAGAACTCGTGTGTTGCCCACGTCCCTCACCCGGTCGCTACGATCCAACCTCGCCAGACGCAGCTGGTTTTGTGCATCCGCCAAGTCTTGGTCGCTCGCCACCCCGCGCGTGTGCAAGGACTGGACCCGCGCGAGATCTTTGGTGGCCTTGTCGTGGCCCTGGCTCGCGCGCACCAGTTGACTCGACTGGGAGTCGTAGCGGAGCCGGGCAAGGAGCTGCCCTTTTCGCACTTCTTGCCCTTCCTCGAGCGCAAGTCGGACAATGCGTCCGGTGGCCTCGGCATGCACGGTCACCGCACGCTCGGCCTCAATGCTACTCGAAGACGAGATGGAGGCTGAAATGCTCCCGCGCTCGACCGACCCCACGGCCACCGGAACGGGTGTTTCCGCCTCTTCCCCGGTGTCGCCCGTGCCCCCGGTCGCTCCCGCTTCTGCGCCACGCCCGAAGTTGAAAGACGCTCCGCAGCCCGGAGCGAGTACCGAGAGCATCGACACGAACAAGCCCGCGCACACGCGAGAAGAAGCACGGCGAAACAGGTAGCGGTAGTTTGGTTCGGGTGATGCCATGGTATTTGGGCGCTCGCTGCCTGAGCTTGCCGCAGTCCAGCGGCCGCGAGGTTCGCACCCTTCGGGCCGTTGGACCCCGACGGATGAAAATGGTTTCGAGGCCCGGGGTCGGCGGGCAGCCGGAGCAAACCGCGTGTCACACGCAGCCCCGGCCGCGCCCGTAGGACCTGCGTGCGCGCGCGCCCTCGCCCGCCCCCTCGCAGCGGCGGCACTAGGAAGACGCTCGTGCGCCTCGCAGCGCGTCATACTCCTTCTCCAGCTTCCGCGCTTGTTTCTTCCCGAGACCACCCAAGGCCGCCCAGGCGTGGCGGAGCCGAGCGCGGGCCACGTCGGCCCCGAGGATAGCCAGGGTTTCGTACAACGGCGTCGACACCTGCTTTCCCGACACGGCGACGAACAGCGGCATGTTCATGGTGCCGAGCCTCACGTCCATCTCGGCGCTCAGCGAAGCGAGCGCCTCTTCGATATGCGGCGCGTCCCAGACACTCAAGGCGTCGAGGCGCCAAGACGAGAAGACCAAAATTTTCTTGGCTAGCTCGGGGTTGAGTTTCTTGTGGAGAAAACTCTCCTCCGTAAGCCGAGGGTTCCCGGACAGGAAATGAATGATAAGAGGAAAGACCTCGGCCAGAGTATTCGCCCGCTCCTGGACCAGGGGTAAGATCGGCATCAGGTACTCCCGGTTGACAGCCCACGTCACCATGCGCTCCGCGAATTGCTCGGTGCTCAGATTCTCGCGGATCCACTTGCCATTGAGCCATGAGAGTTTTTCCACGTCAAAAACCGGACCACCGAGCGATACCCGTTCCACGTCGAATTCTTCGGTCATCTCGGCGAGCGAAAATTTTTCTTTCCCGTCGGGCATCGACCAACCCATGCGTCCAAGATAGTTCAGCAACGCTTCGGGAAGGAACCCCATGCGCTCATAATAACGGATACTGGTGGGGTTTTTGCGCTTGCTGAGCTTGCTCCCATCGGGATTGCGAAGCAGCGGGAGATGACACAGGACCGGTGGTTCCCACCCGAAATACTGATAGAGCAATAGATGTTTCGGCGCCGAGGTGATCCACTCTTCTCCGCGCAGCACGTGGGTGATCTCCATCAGATGGTCATCGACAACGTTGGCCAGGTGGTAAGTCGGCATGCCATCGGCCTTCACAAGCACCTGCATGTCGACGGTCTCCCAGCCGATGACGATCGGGTCCCGGAGCAAATCGACCACCGTACACGTACCCTCGCGCGGCACCCCGAGGCGCAGCACGTAGGACTCGCCAGCGGCGACACGCCCCTCAACCTCAGCTTGGGAAAAACCCAGGCAATGACCGTCGTAACCTTTGCTGCTGGCTTTCTCCCGCTCCTGTTTCTTGCGTACCTCCCCCAGGCGCTCGGCCGTGCAAAAGCACCGAAACGCATGCCCACCGTCGAGGAGTTTTTTTGCGTGGGTGTCGTAGATGGCCATCCTTTCGCTTTGGCGATAGGGACCATGCTCGCCCCCTTTATCGGGACCCTCGTCCCAGTCAAGCCCGAGCCAGCGCAGGCTATCGATAATCGCTTTTTCGGACGTGGCCGTACTGCGGGCCCGATCAGTATCCTCGATTCGGAGCACAAATTTTCCATCATGTTGTCTGGCGAAACACTGATTGAACAGTGCAATATACGCCGTCCCCACGTGGGGGTCACCGGTCGGGGAAGGGGCAATTCGCGTGCGGACCGTCATCGTGGCGGGAATGTAGTCCAAGTCCGACCCGCGAACAAATCTGGTGACTGGCCCCTTCGCGCCATCGGGTGACGCGCGACGAGGCGCAAGGCCGCGGGGCGCTGCGCCTTGGGTTTGCTGCGAGCCATGCTCCCGGGCCATGCTCCCAGGCCATGACCCCGAGCCTTCCTTATGTCGCCAGCGTCGCACGCCGAAACATCTCCAGTACCTCACGCACGCCACCTTCGTCCGTACGCAAGAGCATGGCGTCGCGCACTGCGGCCCGTTGTATCTCCGGTACCGTCTGTACCTCCGCCTGCGCCTCCTCCCACCGGTCCAGTGCGCAAAGAGCATGGATGGCCAGCACATGCAGCTCGAGCATAGGGTCCACAGCCCCCGTCTCCCCCAGGCCGGCGCCGAAGCTCGGCGCCGCACGGGACAAACTTACTCTGGCGACGGGCGTCGGCCGACGCTCACAACATCGCTGCTGTGCCTCCCTCACCCGCGCCAGCGTGAGTTCCCAGTTCCCCACGCGATGGGCCAGTCGGGCCAGCCCGCATCTCGGCCCGGCATCGCCGGGGCAACCCCGCATCCACGCCTCGAAACATGCAACGGATCCCGGCAAGTTCCCGCGCAACTCCGAAAGGTGTGCCAAAGATGCCAACAGCTGATCAAGTGCCGCACTTTGCTGCCGGTCGGGCACGGTGCCCAGGTCCAAACTGGCCACCAGCTCCGGCCACAGGGTCTTCCACGTAGGCACGCCCCTCCAAACTTCAGACCCCCCGCGCGCGAAGAGTGCCACGCATTCCTGGACGTCCCGAAACCCCGGCGGTCGTGGCTCTCCTTCGGGGAAGTAGCGCGCGAGCGCGTCGGGATCCTCGATCAACAGTTTTTTGCCGAGTAAACCAGCTTCGAGGAGTTGGATCGGCGTCGCATTCCGATCCTCCATCAGCACGATGACGGTTGTTGCGCGCCGGAACAGGCCGATTCTGCTGCGACGGGTCAACGGGCCGTTTTGCCACCCGGCGCCAAAACAGGCAAGATCGACCCCGGAGTCGGCCAGCGCTTGTGCCAGGGACTGCCGACGAGGTGTGTGACGCCCGACCATGACGGCTTCGTGGGTGGGCGCACGTGGATCGTCGATCTCCAACGCCTCGGGTGCCATCACCCACCGCAAGGGTTTGGCCCCAGATCGCGCGCAGGGCCCCGCTGCCGAGCTCGTGAGCCACAAGTCAAAGTACGCCCCCATGCTGTCGGCGTCGGAGGCTGTGGTCGCCATCGCTGATTCTGTATCGTCAATCACCAGGCCGACGATTCTTGTACCCAGATTCCGGATCTGCGCGCAACTGTCCAAGTCGAGATAGTCGTAGGGCGGAAGTACGAGCAGTACATGCGGCCGCAACTGCGAAACGACCTGCACCAACATCGCGCGATATGCTGCGTGTCCCAACAATTGGATCGCCTCGAATGTCGGCAAAGTCCACGTTTTCCAACCGAGACGCGCCACGTCGGGGCAAATCCATTGGGGTAGGATCCCGCTCGGGTCGAGACTCTCGGTAGCGAGAAGGCGTAGGGAAGGCATGGGCACGCGGCTAAAATGGTCACACGCGGCCCGGCCCCCACAAGGGGCGGCCGGGCCTCCACCGGTTTATGCGGCGGCCTTGGTCTGTTCGCCGCTTTCAGGCTCGGCGGGCTTCGAATCGTCCCCTGCGGACGTCACATAGTGGGCTGGAAAGTACTTGGCGACCCACATCTGCGCGAGTTGCGACGCCGTGATCGGCTTGAGATAGTACTCGATCGGAACGCCGATATCCCCGGCACCGGCACGGGTCACAAAGTCTGTGAACGCCGTCATCAACGAGTTGATGTCGAGCATCTTGTTCGCACCATCTTGATGCTCGCTCACCGCCGACATCACGTTTTTGATCTTGGCAGCCTCGAGCGACATCATCTGCCCCCCGGTGCGCGCACTTTCGGCAGACTGTGCGATACTGGCCTGTCCCGCAGCGGTCGAGTTTTGTAATGCGGCCAGTTTCCCCATCATCGCGGCCGGATCAAACTGCGAAAACTGTTTTACGGCCAACTGTACGTCGTTCGCGGCGAGCGTCGGGATAATCCCCATGGTCACCAGGCTGATGTGGGACGAAATTTTTTGGCTCGAGAGCAGTCGCTTGGCACTATTAGCGAAACTGCTGCTCACTCCGAACCCACCCTCGTAGTCGCTGAACCACGATCCGACCTCCATCTGGGCCTGAAGACTCGACGCCGCCGAGTACATCTGCTGACTCGACTGGGTGCCGGACTCTTTGAGGATATGTACCATACCCACAAAACTGGAGCCGTAAGTCGCCCCAGACAGTAAGTTAAAGAACTTCGCACCCTTCGTCTGTTGTTGAGCGGCGATCTTCTGAATGCTCTCGGGCGAGTTCGTCTTGATCATGTCATCGGGAAAGATCTCATTCCAAGCGCGAATTCCCTTGTCCACGTCGATGATGAAGGGCGCGAAGACAACGGCCTCCTTGTGGGTGCAATTCGCCGTGATGACCAACGTGCCTTGAATATCGTGGTGCTCGCGCTGCGCGTTCACCTGAGACATGGCGGAGTGTGTGGCCTGGGAGCTCGCCTTGTCCCCGAGGAACGACGTGGAGGCGGAGACGAACGCCTTGAGCGAGGACATCGCAGAATTGGAGGATTGTCCGGTTTCGTCGAAAGAGAAGTACTGGGCATCCATCGTCATGGAGTCCGCCGCGAGCGGAAGTTTCTTGATGGCGCTGCGGTTGAAGTCGATCGGACTTTCGACGCTCGAGCCGATGGTCGCTATCTTGCTGCGCTGCGCTGCGATTTTTGGCAGGTTCTCCACCGAGATCTTGGCATAGTCGCTCGCCGCGTCCGCTACAGCTTTTCCGACAGAGATGAGTGATTTGTCGACCTCAGCGGTGCTGACGTTCATGTTGACCAGCTCCTGCGAAGTCATCGAGAGTTTTCGCTTGAGCAGGATGGCAGAGTTGAGTTCGTCGAGTTTTGCGTCGATCGGCGTCTGGAGTTTCGACAGGCCCTCGAGGACATCCAGATGTCCCTGGGGACAGATATTGCCGAGGCTTAGAGACGGGTCGTAGGGAATCGTTGTGCTCACGTTGTATTTTTTCCTTCCCCCGGTTTGGGGAGAGTAGTCGTGACACGGGAGGCGGTCGGGGCCAGTCAGCGATTGGGCCACCCTCGGGTATCGCTCACACCACACGCGTGCCCCGCGAACTCGGGTCGCCGCCGCGCCGCCACGCCGCCGCGGGATCGGCAGTCGACCCAGCACCCGTCGACCGCCCGTCGACCGCCCGTCGGACATCCGTCGTCGGACATCCGTCGTCGGACATCCGTCGTCGGACATCCGTCGTCGGACACCCGTCGAGCCCAGGCTGCAGTCCGTCACTACTCAGTCGCCCGCGCTACGCAGGAGTACTCGCAACGCCGCGTCGGTCCCGTTGAACCTATCGCGGTCCCATTGGCGCCCCGCCCAGCTCGCGGGCTGACCGTGTTGCCAGAAGGTCCACGGCCAGGCCGAGAAAGCCTCGGACAACTGCCCCGCTGCCCACAACGGCTGACCCGCCAGGCGAGTGTCACCACAAAGCACATCCGCGTGGAACCAGCTCTGAAAGTACACAACAGGCCTGCGTCCCACGCGGTGTTCCACCGCACGCAGCCACTTCACGACCCCGGCGACGTAGTCGTTGCAGTTTGGGAACGGGCGTTTGTACGGCAGCTCGACATCGAGCGCCGGAGGCAGCTCGCCGTAGTCGTCCCCTAGCTGCGCCAGATAGAACCGTTGCTGAACATCGGCGGGTTCGCTGGGGTCGAACAAGTGATACGCACCTCGCGGGATACCGCACGCCTTCGCGGCCTGCCAGTTGGCGTGGAATGCAGGGTCGAGCACCCTGCTGCCTTGCGTCGCTTTGATGAACACGAACTTGAGCCCCGCATCCCGCAATGTCTTCCACGGCACGAGACCTTGGTAGTGCGAAACGTCGGTCCCCGCGACGGCCTCTCCCTCTCCCACGAGCGTGGTCGGTGGCGAGCTGGGCGATACACCCAGATCGCGACAATCGGCAACTGCCGCGACCACGGGACGTACCTCCGAAGACGCGGACGCGGCCACGGTCGTAACGCCCGACGTGGTCCCAGACACAGCACCGGATGCCGCACCCGCACCCGCACCGGATGCCGCACCGGATGCCGCACCGGATGCCGCACCCGCACCCGCACCCGCACCCGCTGCCGCCACGACCGGCGGATGAGATGGCAGAACTGCCGGCCGGGCGCGTGTTTCATGGGGGACCGGTGTGGGAAGCCTGGCGGCCGAGAGGGACGCCTTCGTCGGGCTCGCTTCCCCCGTCGCCGAGGGCGGCTGTGGAGCCGTGGCCACCGCTTTTTGGCCACAAACGGCTGCGAAGCCGAGCAACCAGGCACTCCCTCCGAGGCGAAGCGGAAGGGGGGCGACAAAACGCCCGGTACGTGCGAGGTGGGTACGTGGTTTGGACATGGATCTCAACGTGCCGTGGCGAGGCGAGGCGAGGCGAGGCGAGGCGAGACGAGACGAGACGAGACGAGACTCCCATTTTCACCATCTGTAGGCGTCGGACAACGCACGTAACCGCCCGATACGATCCCGCCACGCCAGCGCTTCGGGGCGGACTATACTGGACGCGTGCCCAAGACAGCGCTCCTCTTGATCCTCTCGCTTCCGGCTTGCTCGTCTCGCCCGCCCGACCCCACGACGGACACAGAAGGCGAGAGCGGATCCGAAGAGGATCCGGCGTCCGGGAACGATGCGCCCTCCGGGAACGTTCATCCCACGGGCGCCACAGGGAAAACGAGCGGCAATGACAGCGGTGATAGCAGCGATGATGGCAGCAGCGGCGCGGCCGAAGGGCAACCCGCAGCGCCCTGGTCCCCGGATCCGGGCACATCTTGGCAATGGCAATTGACGGACTCCCTCGACACGAGTGCGGACGTAATGATGTACGACGTCGACCTTTTCGACGTGTCCACGGATGTGATCGACGAGCTCCACGCAGCAGGTCGAATCGTCATCTGCTACTTCAGCGCGGGATCGCATGAGGACTGGCGCCCAGACGAAGACGAGTTTCCACCCACGACCCTGGGCCAGCCACTCGACGAATGGCCGGGCGAGCACTGGGTCGACATCCGACACGAACGCATACGCGAAGTGATGGCCGCGCGGCTCGACCTCGCACGCGAACGCGGATGCGACGGGGTCGAACCCGACAATGTGGACGGCTACGCCAACGACACCGGGTTTCCGCTCGCGGCGGAGGACCAGATAGACTACAACCGGTGGCTTGCCAAGGAGAGTCACCGACGCGAACTTTCGGTCGGGCTCAAAAACGACCTCGACCAGGTCGATGACCTGGTCGGCAGCTTTGATTGGGCCCTCAACGAGGAATGCCTGGCCTACGATGAATGCGACCGATTGCGCCCCTTCGTGAGCGCCGGCAAGGCGGTCTTCCATGTGGAGTACGTCGACGACCCCGAACAGGGCGTGGCGAAGGCCGACGAGGTGTGCCCGGCGCTCGCCGGCACCTCGTTCTCGACGCTGATCAAAGAATGGGATCTAGGCGCATGGGGCATCGCTTGCCCGGGGCCTCCGTAGCCTGAAGTTCTAGGCCCAGACTTAGAAAACACCCATGATTGTGGGCACTTCGACGGGTTTTGCCGATGCGGCTCTGCCTACAAAGCGATCGTCGAAAGCAGCTCAAGCGCCCGACTCTGGGACGCGTTCGGTTTCGTTGTGAGTTCGAACGAAGTTGATTCTTCACCTCCTTTCGGTTGGGACGTGTTGCGGACGATCCGCTGAGCGAGTGGAGCACTGTCCGGAAACTGTGGGCAGGCTCACAGGGGATTCGAACACGCTCCGGACAGTCGTTCAATGTCGGCGGCGACCGCTCGGTCCAGCGTTTCACGGAACGCAGACCTCAATGGCTTCATCCATCTGCAGAGCTCCTCCCGCTCAAACTTCCCGTCGAG
>JAZGFE010000057.1:0-19873 GCA_036479215.1 Nannocystaceae bacterium
CCCCCCCCCCCCCCCCTGATTCTGCGCTCCAGTTGCCTGCACGATGGTGGTCAGGCCCCCGCCAGGTGAGCGCCGGGCGGTCTTCTCAAGTTCTGCGACAAAGCCATCCGCATTCACCAACGCTAAGGCGACGATCGATCCGCGCTTCTGGCGGCCGTAGAGCATGTCGACCGTAACTGGCGAGGCGAAATGCACCAGCACGTTTGGGTCGCCAAAGAGACACGCCTTCACCGTGTCCTCCGACACGCTGGTTCTCCCAGTTCGCTCCACATTAACAATTTCTGCAAGCGCAACGGTCAGCCTATAGCGTACACCGATGCGGATCCTCAAATGGTCGATGCCAACGGTAGTCACCTCACGTGTCATTGCAACCGTGTCGGCAGCAACCCAGATCAGGAAATAAATATGTAGGACGATACTGATGGCCACCACGGTCGGGTAGCTGCGAAATGCGAAGTGCAAGGCTGCTCCTTCGGCGAACACGAGCCCGAGCATCACGATACTCGTAATGCGCGCCAGTCGCACATCGCGGTCGCGATTGTCGGAACGGGTGTGCACCCGTACAACCCAGCCCACCGTTCCGTAGAACACCAGCGCCAGTTCATCGGCAACTATTCTGGCGAGGCGTCCCGTGCCAAGCATCCGTGAGACCAACCGCTCCAGTAGGTCGCGAGCTGTTTCGTCTGGCTGACGTCCCCCGCGCGACGCACGAATGCCGTTCCACAAGGCGTGCAACAACATCGCTGCCACGGCGACGCGCACCGAGAGAACGACCGGCTGCCATGGTGACCCGCGCAGCAGGTACGTGCCAGCAAAGGTGGCGGTTAGGATGGCGAATCGAGCGCTTCGTGGAACGCCGGTCATCCAGCGTACATCCGTTTGGCCATCGCGCGGACATAGCCAGAACCGTCGGCGCCCGCGCGGCGGCCCTGTGCAGCGCGGTCATCTGGCTCCAGTTCGTAGAGCGTGGCGTAGGCAGCAGCGCGGGTGTGTCGACAGGGATGGCCGGTGCTGATCCAGTCGACGATATCCTTGCTGTCTTCATTGCCGAGACTCCGAATTGCCTCGAGCACCATACGGGCCGACCCTTGCAGGTAGATGGGTGCCTGCACGCGCTGGTGGTCGGTATCAAAGATATACTGGGGCTGGAGGTAGCCGCTGCCGCGCAGGGTCATATTCACGGAAACGGAAAATCGTGAGGGTGGGTAGACCGTATGGATATCGCAAGCCTTGCGGTAGAAAAGAATATCGCCAGGCGCAAGTGTCCTGCGACCGGCATACGACAGTGCGACCTTTTCGTCGGGCAGGCCGTCGATGTGGGCGCCGTCGTACTCCCAGTTTTCACTCACATATCCGTCGCCCCAATACCCAACCGTGAGAAAATCAAAGTTATGGTCGTGTGGCAGACCGTAGGAAAATGCCCGTGGATCTTTCAGTCTATCGGCGGTTTCCCAGAGGTTGACGCGCACCGCCCAGGTCTCGCTCTTGTGAAGCACCAGCGACTGTGCCGAGTAACCGTTCTCAGCCTGGAAGCGGGAAGCATTCTTGAGTTCCTCGTTCATGATCTGTGCCAGAAAGTCTCGATTCTCGGCGAGACGTCGAAGCATCGGTGCCGAAGCCAGCACGCTGTCGGTGTCGAGCGGATCGACTTCACCACGGACATGCGCGATGTAGTCGGAGAATTCGACGGGTGCACCGGGGGTCGTTGCAAGTTCAAGAGGCATGGTTGTTGATCCTTTGGAGGTTGTGGATCGCGCGTTCGGCGGCCCGGCGAACGTGGGAATGCTGGTCCTTGCTGGCCCGTGCGAGAGCGTTCTCAACCAGGCTGCTATCCAGCCGCGCCAGCGCACGCACACACTCCCAGCGCACAAAATGCTCAGGCGAAGTCGCGGCGAGATTATCGACGACTACCGCCGCCGGTGCGTACCGCATCTCGGCAAACAGACGCACCGCAAGCCCCACCCGCGACCACTGTGAGTTTGTTGCGGAGACATAGGCGGGCGCCAGCGACTGGCGTTCGTAGATCCATACCGTTGAACGGTTGCGACGTGAAAATACGAAAAAAAGAACCTTGGCCACTGCATTCTCCAAGTCGGGCACGATACCGCTGCTTTGTGCAACTTGGGTAAATCCGCGAGCAGGAATGCAAAGAGCCGGAGCCGGTCGCAGGGGCGAGGGGCGATCCTCAACCGTGCCGCCGGCTAGGCTCTCTTGGAAGCAGGGAACCGACGCACGGGAGCCGGTGGGATTGAAGACATGCACGTCGGCCCCGAGCCCGGCGATCAAGTCGCCATTCTTCTCGTTGAAGCCATCAAACATCCGCAACATCATGGCGAAGCGGTCATTGGCCCAAACGATCAGCTCGCTGTCGGTGCCCGGCGTGATGTATTCGGGGTCAGCCTTGATGTTGCGTAGCTCGGCACTGAGAAACTGCGCCAGAACCGCACCCAGGTTGTTTTGCCGAAGCGGCTGCATAATTTGGTCGCCCGTTGCGTCCTCTGGCAATCGACTCAGTTCGCTGACAAGCCTTGTGAGAAGTGGCGTCTTGGTATGCGCGGCTTGTTCAATAGTTTCGAGTTCCATCGTAGGTGCCTCCTGGCAACACAGAGCTGAGCACTGCCGTCGATAGCCGAACGGGCGCCGTTCGATTCTCTGGAAGGGCGCCCGTCGCCGTGAGCTGGGCTAGAGCCAGATTACAATCAGGTAGATGATCGCAGGGCCGATCGTTGGCGCGCCGGATCCGGCGATCTCTACATTTTCTTCCAAGTCTCCCATGATGTCTTCAAGATTCTGCATCTTTTTTCTCCCGGTTACAGTTCCACAACCTCATGGCTGTGAGGCAACGGCCGTTTCGGCCATTGCCACATACAATAGGGCCGCTCGCTGGAAAACGTTGATATGAAACGCAACAAGAGTGCGGCGCCCGCGACCTCGCCTGCTTGCCGAGGCATCCACCACCGAGCAGCGATCGCAATTGTGTTATCCCATGGTGCACACGTGAGCGCAGGGTACCTTCGGGGCAACCGGTCAACTCAGCCATCTGGGCGTAGCTCAAGTCGAGAAGATACCGCATGTGCACGGCAGCACTCAGTATGGGGCGGAGCCGTGAAATCGCCGTGCGAAGGTGCCTGGCACGCTGACTTTCTTCAACTGCACAGTCCGCGCCTTCGACCATGGCTTGCGATGATTCCGTGACAGCGAGGCGTTCCATCGCTAGGCCACGGCGATGATTGCTGCGGTGCGCCTCACGACAAGCGTTTGTGCACAGCAGACGCAAAAACGGGATGAACCGTCCGCGTGCCTCGTATGTCTGTCGATGCTGCCAGAGGCGCAACAGGGCAACCTGGCTCGCGCACTCCCCGGCTTCGGGGTCGCCGAGGCGTCGGCTGGCGAAACCGATCAGCCAGTTCCGGTGACGTGCTACCAAACGGCCGAACGCCTCACGATCCCCTTCGGCAGAGCGTGCCATCAGCCGGTCGTCTTCACAACCCCGTGCGGGGTGCAAATTCCTACGGCAGGTATGCCGACTCATTCTGGCCCTGCTATGAATTCCGTCGAAGTGAGGTTCACATGTTCACGTCGCGCGCTCCCGCGCCAAGCAAGAGGTTGACCACCCCACAAGCGCGTCATCGTCGGGTTCAAATTGGCAGGGCTGGTGCGTCCGTCATCGCCCCTGACTTCTGATAGATGCCGCCCGCCTCGTTTCGAGCCTACTTTTCTTCGCCACACGGCTAGCGGGCTGCGTTCCTCGCCGTCGAGACAGGCGGCAAAACTCGATGGCGCCATTCCCGCAGCCGTGGCGTGACACCCTGCATCACGAGGGACAAACGGAGGGTCCATTGATAACGAGCTCGCACGGGACCGAGCCACTTCCGGCGAGCCGGTGTTAGCGAGCTGGCCTTCGGAGGCGCATGATCCGAGTGCCACAACGCTAGTGCGTGCGTGCGTGCGTGCGTGCGTGCGTGCGTGCGTGCGTGCGTGCGTGCGTGCGTGCGTGCGTGCGTGCGTGCGTGCGTATCATGTGACGCACACCTTGACCCCCGGACGTGGCTCTTGTCAACTGCGATCCCGCAGGGATCAGACAACTTGCACTAGGTTCAGCGGTCCGGTCCTCCAGAGCGCGCCAAGTGCACGCTGGCGGCTGATCGTCTCCTGGCCCCCTCTGCCGGTGGATCGCGGCGCGACACCATTTGCTCCTAACTAGCATGATCGGGGTCGGAGAAGGCGCAGCGGTGTGAAGTGTGCGAGTTGGCGGTCGGTGTCCTGTGATGTCACGCGTGTCTAAAACTGGGAACCAGATGAGGCCAAGAACGCTGCGCGACGCGGCGACGCGGCAAGGACTGCGACAGGGGGGGTTCTCGCGGTCGCCAAGGGCGCGTCGCGGGGCGTTCTTGGCCTGATCGGGTCCCGCGTTTTCAGACACGCGCGCAATCGCACGACACCAACCAGCAAGTCGCGCACTTCACACCCGTGCGCGCTCTCCGACCCGGCTCATGCTACTTAGGAGCCGAGGCCGGGGGACTGCCGGTGAAAGCCGCCATCGAGTTGGCGGAGCGCATGGCCGCCTGCAACCGGTACTTGATCCAAGCCGTGATCGACCGGTTTGTCGCGCGGATCTCGGGGACCAAAGGCCGGTGAAGGTCAGTCGCCGGGCCTTGTCCGACTCGTAGGCGGCGCAGTGGCGACATGGACGACCGGCCAAGCTCCTAAGTAGCATGAGCCGGGTCCACCCCGAGAACAGCCCCACACCCTCTTGCAAACTTTGCCGTAAAGGCGCGTCGCGGAGCGTTCTTGGTCTGATCGGGTCCCGAGTTTTGCAGACACGCGCGCAATCGCACGACACCAACCAGCAATGCGCGCACTTCACACCCGTGCGCGCTCTCCGACCCGGACTTCCTAGCGGTCCGCTGACCTGTTCCGAGCGGATCTCCTCGCGTCGCCGTACCTGCGGAGTGCACCCTTCGCCTCGGAGGTGGCGATCCGGGCTCCGAGGGGTCCGGTGATCATGCTTAGCGGCGCGACGACGAGAGCCTTGTCCGCCGAGTGGAGGAGGCAGGGATGGCCGTCAGTGGGTTGTCGGGTTTCGTACAGTACGGACACCATGCAGGCGATCACGAATACGCTGAGCCCCCCGCTGGATGCCGGGGTCTTGAACGCGGAGACCAAGTCGTGGCGGTCCACATACCCCTGCTCGCAATAGTATGCGGTGAGAGAGATCTGCGAGGGGGGCGCGGCCTTGCCGTCGAGCCATAGCCGTATGGCATCCGCGTTTCTATCTTCGAGCGAGAAGTCGCTGCTCTTGGAGCACTCATGCGCGCGCCAGAACACGCTGAGGGCGAAATAAGCCAGCGCGTCTGTGTCGAGCCGACCCGCGCGTGCCAAGGAGTGTTCGTGGTCAATCATCGGTCGCGCCGGATCCAAAAGGTCGCTCAGCCGCGGTAGAGCGTGTTCCTCAGCCTCCGTGACTCGCTTGAACCAGTTTTCCTGAACACCGAAGCGTTGCTCGCAGTCGATGCACAGCATGGGCTCCTCGATCTGGTTCGACAGTTGGACCGCTGTGCTTCCCCGCATCCGAACGGGGTTCGGGTTGTTGAGGAGTGGATCAGAGCTTGCCTGCTTGCGGATCCGCTTGTAGGCCCAGCTTGGGATGACGTGGCTGTCTACTAGCTCAACATCGGCCGCTGCGCACAATCGGCATGTTCCGGCGATTGGCATTGTTCCATCAGATCAGCCATGCCGTTGCGAGTCGCAAACGGGCCCGACCGGGGCCTATCGTAGCTCAACAAGGGCGTGGTGCATTCACAAGCGCAGATTCCGCGAGTCAGTAGCCTGACCCGGGCGATGGCACGGGCAAGTCAGATCGTCGCACCAAAAGTGATCCAAATCCTTGGATCACTTTTGGTTCACGTTTTGGTTCACATCAACGAAAACGGGCAGCTAGCCCATGCTAGCTGCCCGTCAAAAGTGGAGGCGCCGGGAATCGAATACTAGCCAGCACATGCGGAGAACGTGAACGATGACGCGTACTTGGCCCGCCTGTGTTTGGAATCGTTGGGTTTCATCTTTTGCGAACGTGCCGTTGGGTTCCGGCTGGATCCGCGGAAAACCGCCGGATTACGGTACATGGGCAGTACACTTTCTCTAGCTCGTGGAGACCGCTCGCTGGAGCTTCGCACGCGCCCGGCGACGGTAAGGCTGCTCCTGAACAGCGGTGAGCCCCCGCCGGGTGGTAGCGACGTCTACTTTAGGGATTTTCTTAGCTGAGCCGGTTTGGTGACCACACTGGCGCTTTTGGGACTAGCGTTGCGCAGGTACGTTCCCAAGTTCGACGCGAGTGCACCATCTCGGGTCACGAATACGTCCACGATCAGCCCGGCGACAGCGTGGTCGGCGTCAAACGTCAAACCGCCGGTCGGGATCGTCCCCGCGTTGACGCGCTGCTCTAGTTCGCGGAGAACGATGTCGTACGTCAACGTGCTTTGGTTCTCGGACGCCGCGTGTTTCGCGAACAGATAGATAGCCTCCTGGACAACGAGGTGGTGCACGCTCGGGGCCGTAGCGCCTCTCTGCTTCGCACCAGTGCTCGATGAGCGCCGGCGAGATGATCGTGGTGATCATCGTGCATATACATGGAAATACGCTGTCGAGCATCGCACCGACCTCGACCCCACCGTAGCGTTCTGCAATGACGCGTCGGTGCTGCGCGAGCTTGCGTCTCGTAGAGCCCGTGAGGCTCGGAACCGATTGTGCCAGTAGCTGTTCGGTTTCTTGGTCGATCTGCTGGCGGCTCAGCGCACAGAGGCCCAACGGATCGCTGTCATGAGTCACCTGCATCTTCTCGGCGCTCGTAATCATCCGGTCGAGGGTCTCGTCGGGGTTGGCGGCGAAGCGGGCTGCCAGTAGCCTCGTCTCAGGCTTGGCGCGTCTGAGGTCCTCGATGCCCGGTCCCAGGGTGACTCCCGGCGCGGCGGCCATGAGCGCAAGGTAGCCCAACCACAGCCGCGAAGCGTCGTCCCTAAGTTTCGGGAACGCTCCCCGGAGGTTGAACGATCCTGGAGCGAATGAGTTCAAGAAGTGGCCGAACTTCTCGACCAGGATGAAATCATGACCAGGAAGAACACGGCGTGCGCCTGCGAGGTCGAGCATGCATTTCGCCAACTGGCTCCTGCGCGGCTCGCTTGCTTGCGCGGTTTCCATGACGTTCACAGGGGAGAACCAGACCTCACCCGTCCCTGCCGTCTGCGCCTCCACGAGTTCTCTGCCCATCGGGCTCTGCCGCCAGCCTCCGCTGTCGTAGTCAAGCATGTGCCCGTACACGCTCTGGTCGAGGTAGATCATCTTCGCTGCCATGGTTGTGCCCCCTTGGGGAGCTAATAGTACGCGAGCGGCACCCCAGAACCAGCTGTAGTGGGCGATAGTGGCGACCCCATTCGTCCGCCACACCGCAGGCCTCCCCGACGGGTACTTCTAGGGATATCTTTCACCGGCGTCCTATTCGGCTAATGGTCCGTGTAGGGGCCCTGGCCTACAGCGTTCGGATGTTCCACAGGTCAGGCAGGCTTCGGCCGGCGAGTACGAGCAGCTGGTCTGTGTCCTCGTGGCTATCGAACCGCTCGCCCGGGTGAGATGCCTGGTTGCGCTTCACACGAACCGACTCGGCCGTGCCCAATGCCATGAGCCCACGGTGACGTCCCTCGGAACGAGGACCCCGGGGAGAAAGCCCGGAAACGAATTGCTGGAGCGCTTGGGCTCGTCCGCGTTGGTTGTGGCCGGCGGACCCGATCCGCCCACGAGTCACGAGTTCTCCAACTACGTCTTTACAGATTTCCTCGTACGCCAGCCCGATCATCACCACAGCGGCGCGCAGGATCCGCTGAGAAAGGCAGGTCGCGGCATCCTCGAACCGTAAGAGAGCATCGTTGGGGATGCCTGGGCAACGAGCCCGCATGTCGGCGGTGAACGCCGGGTTCGCTGGATGTGTCGAGAGCGAAGCGAGCATCCCGGTGCCCTCCTGCGTGATGGTCACGTGTCGATGCTTGCCGGATATCCGTCTCGGATCTCACGGAGTCTGGGATAGATGACGCCCAACCCGATCAGCCTCCACACTGCAGAGAGAACACGCTCGTTGTCTGGGTGCTCATCGCTAGGTTGCGGCGCGTCGCCAGCCTGGTTGCCGACGATCTCGTTCAGGACTGCCTGTTCGTCGCTCAGAGAAACCGTACCGCGGAGCGCTACGAGAAGTCCCCCGACCAGATGCTTGTACGAATCTAACGCTCGGTCCGGGTTTCGCTGCTTCCATGTCGCCAGGGCGGTGAGAAGAGCCTGGATCACTCTGTCGCGCGGGATCTGGGCGAGGTGGTTCAGCGTTCGTGTTCGGCACGTTGTGCCGGATCTGTGACAAGGGGGAGCTAGGGGCCCGCCGGTAGGGACCGCGGATCGACCCATTCGACGTGGAGGAAGTCGGAGTCAAGCGGCAGAAAGTCCCTGTCGGTCGTGAGGAGCCACCCCCCAGCAGCGACCGCAACGGCCGCGATCCACAGGTCGTTCTTGCCCATCCTGTTGCCACCCTTGCGCGACGCGAAGTCGATCTTCGCGTACGCATCCAAGACGGTGGAGTCGTTGATGTCAACGATGACCAGTTGCTTTAGGAGGTCGAGAAGCACCTTCTCCCTCTTCGCGCCCCAGCTGAACTGTTTGGCAAGCGACAGGCATTCGCCAACGGTCGTGACCGAGATGAGCGGACGCACCGCGGATGTGGATAGTCCGTAGGTGGCATCCAGGTGTCGGCCCGCCGCTTTTCCACGCGCGAGATGAACCAGGATGTTCGTGTCGACGACGGTCAGCCCAGACTTCGATGTCACGAAATCTGCTCCAACGCGGCGGCGATCTCTTCGTCAGTCTCGTCACCAGGCCACTTTCCGATGATGGCTGCCAAACCGGAGCGGGGTCCCTGAGCGACTCGATACTTGTCTGCAGTCGTCGGTCCTTCCAGGAGTGGACGAGGGATCCGGGACCAGATTGAAGGCACCTCGGCGGCGGGCTCCAGATGCTTGGCCTCGACGCGCAGAAGGCCCCCGCCGGGACGGAACACAGCTTCGCCACTCACGACAACAACGCGGCCGAATTGCTCCGCAAGCTGATCGGGCGAGATTGAGTCGTCCGCTACACCATTGAGCGTGCCTTCCTCCATGAGGAGGGTGAAACGGCGGTTGCTGTGCTTGATCTGCTCTAGCTTGCCGGCGACGCGGACCTGGCGCGGAGCGGGGACAGTCGCCTTCAGTTTGCCGATCGTGCTCATGCGCTCGGTATCGATGACCAGATTACTCACGCCATCGAACTCGATTTCCTCAAAGCCACGGCGAAAAATACGGTCGAGCCGCCCGTAGGTGCGGAGTAGCCCCGCGTCGAAGTAGTCGCTGTTCGTGTCGTTCGCTGAGGCAGCTTCCAACCCGAGCAGGAACAGGTCGAGCGCCGATTGCTCGCTGTCCACGTCGTCGAACATATCGATCTGCGTGAAGTGGTCGGGCGCCGCGGTTCGGAGGGGCTTAGCCTCGATCATTACCAGTGTAGAGCCCTCGCGGATCCCGATGACATCGAAAGCCGCTGCTTGGTCGAGCCACAGCGGGGGCTGGCCGCGGGTGGAGGACCGTCCTTCGCAACGTAGTCTGACCGATTGCTGACAACCTTGGAGGACCGCATCGAGCAAGTCCCGCAGGACCGCCGCGGCTACACCGGTTCCTCGAGCAGCCGGTCCACGGAGAGAGATCTTGTGTTCGGTCATAGGAGCGTCCTTTCGTCGGTCTCGCGGCTACAGGCTCCAGCCGCGCAGCCGACGGAGGAATGAGTGTAGCTCGGAAGCGTTTGGACAAGCGGTGCCGACCATCCTCCAGAAGGCGGGACTGTGATCCCTATACCTGAGGTGGCAGAGTTCGTGGACGACTGCGTACTCTAGGATAGTCTTTGGAACGAACACCAAATGCCAGTTCAGGTAAATCGCGCCACTTCCGCCGCAGCTTCCCCAAAGGCGTTGCTGGTCATTGACACGCAAACTGGTGGGCTCGACGCCGAGTCTCGGCGTGTGACGTCGTGCGAGGGCCTCCACGTCCGATTGAACCCGTGCCTTCATCCAGGTACTTAGCGCTCGGGCAATGGCCACGTCTCGATCGGCCTCGTTCAGCGACGCCGGGACGACGACGTAGAATCCGTTGCGGTACTCGATCTCCACGTCGTCCACGTCGCCCACGTCGCCAACCTCGACCACCAGCCGCAGCCGTCTTCCCCGGTACAGCACCTTCCCGCCCGTGGCGAACCGCGAGGGGAACGGGTGGTCCACCGTCCGCTCCAGCATCTCTTCCCGCTTGTCGTAGACCCATCGCCGCTTGCCGTGCATGAACTCGGCGATCTGTGCTTGGTCTTGCCCGTCGGGCGCAACGACCTCGACCTGCTCTGGTGTCACGATGATCCGCTTGCGCTTCGCGGCCGTGGAGTGCCGGATGCGGTAGGGAATCTCGGTTGCGCCGACTTGCAGGGTGGGCATGGTCAGGTCTTGATGTAGTGGAGCAGCGCGTACTCTTCGACGCGGGCGGGGATTGATTTCCAGTCGGGGAAGCCGAGTGGGTGGACGATACGCCGGACCTTGCCGCGCAGGGTCTTTTTGAGGGCGTCCTTAAGGTGCCAGCCCTTGGGTGCGGTCTCATCCGAGGCGTAGACGGCGTGAACCTCGTCGGCGACCTGCTCAAGCCCGGAGAGGCGAGTCTCATCGCTGTCCCCCGTGTCGTAGTTGTCGTGGCCGTCGTCTCGGGCCGCAGACGCCCCCGACGGCGTCGAGGCGGCTTTGAACGTCTCTAGGATTCGGTATACGCCGTAGGCCCTTTCGGAGAGTTTCGAGCCTTCGTGGGCCTTCTCCTCCGCCATGAACTCCTTGGTGAGCCGCTCCTGCTCCTTGAGCAGGTCGGCGATGTCCATCTGCCCCTTCTGGAACTTCTCGATCACTTCGCGCACCCGCTCCGAGAAGCTGCCGTAGCGGAGGGGGTTCTCGGCGACCTTCTCGCGGGCGATCTTGGTGAGTTCTGCGTTCTTACGGATGGCTGCCTCTTGTAGGTCCTGAGTCGACTTGCCCTCGTAGTCGAAGTCGTCCCAGAACGCAGGGTCGGTGAGGTTGCGGCACTTGCAGGTCACGGCGAGCCCGGTGACGTGGAGGTGTTCCTCCAACATGTCCCGGATCTTGGCGCTGTAGTCCTTGAGTGGGTTGCCCTCCTTCTTCTCAAAGTGCAGCCGCCCATAGGCCATCGAACCCACGATCCAGCGCAGGTCGTCCGCGTACTTGAGTATCTCTGGGTCCGGGGACAACCACGAATACGCGGCAATGAATGCCTTGGCCTTCCGTGTGTAGGAAAACCACGCATCCTCGGTCCCAAGCGCTTGCATCAGAGCCGCGTGCTCCTCGCGCTCCTTCTGCTTGTTGCCCGAGCGTTTGATACCGTTGAGGAACGCCATGACCTCACGGTGAGCGGCCTCCAGCTCCTTGCGGGGCTCGTCCAGATCCCGCATAGCGTTCTCCACGTCCGCATGACGGTACGTGGACAGTGCCTCAGCCAGGTGGTCGGAGACTCCGATGTAATCGACGATGAGACCGTTGCCCTTGCTGTTCACCCCGTAGACGCGGTTGGTACGAGCGATGGCCTGCAGGAGGTTGTGTTCCCGCAGGGGGTTGTCGAGGTACATGATTCCCTCGATCGGCGCGTCAAATCCGGTCAGCAGCTTATTGCAGACGATGAGGAAGTGGGGTTGCTGGCCCGCCTTGCCGAACGCCTTTTTGGCGGCCTTCTCATCAGTGGCGTCCAAGTAGTGCTCGACCAGCCCCTTGCGCAGCCGGTCCTTGCGCGCATCCTCGCTGGGCTTCTGGTCCTCTTGGTGGGACGAGTAGACACACTGGGACCACTCGGTCGCCTCCGTTTTCGCTTCGTCCGGGTCGCGCCCCTGCTTGGCCAGCCACTTGGCGATCACTGCATCGAGCGCCTGCTTGTAGAGGACGATGGCCTCGCGGTCGATCGCTACGATCTGGGCCTTGAGTCCGTCGGGCAGCGCGTGCTACTGGAAGTGGATCCAAAGGTCGTAGGCGATGAGCTTGATCCGCTCGGGGTGCTTGGCCAGGTCAGCAACGCTGGCCCCCCGGCGCTTGATCGCCTCGACGACCTCCTCGGCTTCGTCGGCGAACCACTGGTCGAACAGCACGTCCAGCTCACGGCCGTCGAGGTGCCACTTTGTCAGGCGCCCCGTGTACCAGATCGGCACCGTCGCACCGTCTGCCACGGCATCGTCGATGCCGTACCTGTCCAGGTAGCCCTCGCCAGGGGCTCCGAAGTTCTCGTAGGTGTCCTTGTCGTTCTTCTTGATCGGGGTCCCGGTAGACCCGAAAAAGCGCGCGTCGGGGAGGGTGGCCCGCAGGTACGCACCCAGGTCCTTCTCCTGGGTCCGGTGGCACTCATCGACAAGCAGAATCCAGTTCTTGCTGTCGGGCACGGGCTTCTTGGACCCCTGGAACTTGAACACCGTGGATAGCACCGTGAGCCCGCGGGATCCGGTTCGGATGATCGCCCGCAGTTCGTTCACCGAGTTGGCGCGCTGCGGATTGCGCAAGCCGCAGTTGTTGAACGTTTTGGTGATCTGATCGTCCAGGTCGATCCGATCCGTGAGGATCAGAAAGTTCAGATTCTCTAGCTCAGGGGAGCTAGAAGTCAGATGCATCTTGAGCTTGAGCACCGCGAACACCATCGTCAGACTCTTGCCCGACCCTTGGGTGTGCCAAACGAGCCCGCGGCGAGGATCGCCCGCGACCACGCGCTCCACGATCTTGTTCACGGCGCGGTACTGCTGGTAGCGGCAGACCTTCTTGATAACGCTCTCTTCCGTCTTCTCGAACACGAGGAAGTGGGCAAGGATGTCGAGCAGTCGGCTGGGCTCCAGAAGTGACCACAGGGACGCGAAGAAAGGTTCGCCGAAGTCTGACGGCGAGCGGGGCCACGGGTCCTTCCAGAATGACCAGTGGGCCGAAGGGGAGCCTGTCGCGCCGTAGAGGGTGTGGGTACGATTCGTGATGATGTTGAAGACGTTCGAGTAGAACAGCCGGGGAATATCCCGCTCGTACTGCCGGATCTGGTCAAACGCCTCCCCCGACTTGTCCTTGGCCCCGAACTGCTTCTTGGCCTCGATGACGACCAGGGGGATGCCGTTGACGTAGACTACTACATCCGTGATTCGTGTCTTGCCGCCGCGGACCGACAGTTGGTTGGTGACGGCGAACGTATTGTTGGCGGGGTTGGCGAAGTCGATCAACCGAATCGTCTTCTTTGTGGCCTGGCCGGGAACCGACTCATCCACGTCGCCGCGTAGCTTCTTCGTCCACTTCTCGTTGTCTTGCTCAGTGAGCAACTGGTGGTAGACCGAGCGCGCCGTCTCCTCGGGTACGTCATTGATACGCTGGATGGCCGCGATGAGATGCGGTCGGAACAGCACGTGGTTGTCGCCGTCGCGGAGGGACCCATGCTCACTGGGGTCGATGAATGCGTAGCCAAGCTCGCCTAGGTAGTCGAGCGCGGGCTTCTCCACGTCGCGGTATTCTGGGCCGGTCATGCGTCCACCTCGACGCGCACACGGGCGGAGAGGAGGTCGGAGATAAGGCCGGACTTGAGACGTATTAATAGCCGGTGCTCGGCCGAGCTTGACTCTAACGCATCTTCCACCGCTTCCAACTTGTTCGCCAGAACACGCTGCTCTGCGAGCGAGGGCGTGGGGAGCAGGAGCTGCTTCACGTCACCCAAGTTCAGCAGGGGCTGGTTGCCGCCCTTGGTAGCGCGCACGATCTGCTCGCGGATACAGGGACTTCCCATCGCGCATGCCAGGTAGTGGCTGTCCAATCTCGCTCCGGGTGCAATACGGCCCAAATTTCGGTGGAGGTTCGCGCCCGCTAGCGACTCCGGCACCCGAGCCGTAAGGCCAATCGTACCGACCAAAGAAATCACGGTCTCTCCACCGACAAGTCGCGTTCGCCGGAACCCGTGGTCCAACTCCGCCGAGATTAGGTGAACCCCCTCTAGATTTACGCGTCCGCCCCGGATGTCCATGATCCGCAACATCGGAGTGCCGTCGGCGACGAATGGACCTGGCTTAAGGACGCCGTAGGCGATGGGCCTTTCAGGAGGCACGAGCTCGATTAGGGGAACGAGATCCCATGAGTCGGGGATTTCTCCGATCTCGGTTTGCTTGAAGCGGGTGTGCCCGATACCGCGGGTGAGGAGTTGTTGGAGCAGCCCCTGCTTGACCTTCCGGGTCTGGTCGATCACCGCCTTCGTGGCCTGGATGGCCTCGTCCACGCTTTCCAGGATTTCCGCGATCCTCTCTTGTTCGGGGAGTGGCGGGAAGCAGGCCCGCATATCGAAGTACTCTGATGCTTTGACGTTGAGCAGACCGTGGTTCCGGGCACCTTGCTTCGCTATTTGTCGCAGGTCGTTGTCGAATCCCCCTCCGGCGAAGAAGTGAAGCAGAAAGTCGGGGTCAACGTTGGCGTCTGGATTCGGGCGGAAGCAGATGTACAGCGGGGAGACAACGCCGGAGTCGTAGCGCTCGAGTCGTCGCACCACGCCGAGCGGATAACCAGTGGAGTGGCTCTTATTGTAGGCGAAGTCCCCGCGCTCCAGGAGGAAATAGTTGTCGAGGTTCCGGCTAGCGACGCTCTTGTTGAAGTACTTCTCTTGGTTTACGAGACCCACCTTGGCCGAAATCGTGAGCACGTTGGCCGAGGTGCCTCGATTCCTGACGGTGAGGCGCGACGCGACTTCGCCGAGCGTTCGCTCGCTCCAGTCAGTTGTCGTCATACCCAAGCTCCGTCAAGAATCCGAGCATCTTGGACTCCGCCGCATCCCGCTGCATCCGCAGGGCGTTGAGCCGCTTGATCTCCGTTGCCACGTCGAGCTGCTCGACGTTATCTCCGTTGTTCACGTAGCGAGAAATATTCAAATTGAAGTCGTTTGCCGCGATCTCGGGCAGCGCGACCACTGCGCTGAATTTGTCCTCGGTCCCGTACGAGTGAAGCGCGGATGCTAGCCTCGCGACGTTCGCATCAGAGAGCTCGTTTTGGTTTCGGCCCGGCATGTACTCGTCGGACCCATTGATCACGAGCACCTTACCTTCGTGCGTCTTCGGCTTCGTCCTTTTGCAGATCCAGATACATGCGGGAATCCCGGTGCCGTAGAACAGGTTGCCGCCCAGGCCGATCACGGCATCGATGAGGTCTGCCTGGAGGAGGGCTTGCCGGATCTTGCCCTCGCTTCCGCCCCGAAACAGGACCCTGTGTGGCAGGACCACAGCCAGCATCCCGCCCGGTTTTAAGCTCGCCACCATATGCTGGACGAAGGCGAGGTCGCCGTAACTTGCCGGCGGACACCCGAACGTGTCCCGCCCGAACTTGTCCCCGAGTGACCAATCATCGTGCCCCCACTCTTTGAGCGAGAACGGCGGATTGGCCAGTACCCGGTCGAAGGTCATCAGCGCCTTGCTACCCTCCGAGATGAGGTGCTTCGGATCCCGCAGCGTGTCGCCGCGCTCGATGAACACGTCGTCGATCCCGTGCAGGAACATGTTCATCTTACAGATCGCCCAGGTGTTGAGGTTCCGCTCCTGACCGTACAGCGTCAGCGAGCGCCGGTTCTTCCCCGCCCGCCGTAGGTAGTCGATAGCCTCCAGCAGCATGCCTCCCGAGCCACACGTGGGGTCGTAAATGCTCATGCCTTCCTCCGGTCGGAGGCACTCGACCATAAGGCGCACGACCATCTTGTGCGTGTAGAACTCGCCGCCCTTCTTGCCGGCGTCGTCGGCGAATTTGGCGATCAGGTACTCGTAGGCGTTGCCGAGCAGGTCGTCCTCGACATCTTCGTTGCGTAGCCGGTAGGCCTCAAAGTGCTGGAGCAGCCGTTCCAGCACCGCGTCGGGGAACCGCTCCTTGTTGTTGAAGTCAACGTCCTGGAAGATCCCGCGCATGCGGAAATTCGCATCCTCGATGGCATGGAAGGCCATGTTGAGGTGCTCCCCGATGTTCGTGCTATGCTTACGCACGTCCTCCCACGAATGCCCGGTCGGGATGTCGAAGCGGTGCTCCTCGGGATCGGCGGCCATCTCCTCATCGCCGTCGTACTCGGCGAGGCGCTGCTCGTACTCTTCCTGCCACACGTTGCAAAGGCGCTTGTAGAACAGCAGCCCGAAGATGTAGTGCTTGAAGTCGGCAGCGTCGATGGAGCCGCGCAGGATGTTGGCGGCGCCCCATAGGTGGGATTCCAGCTTCTGGAGGGTCAGCTTGTCGTTGTCGTTCTCCTCCTCTTCCGGGGTGGCTTCCTCGACTGACGAACCGGCGTCCTTGGCGTTTCGACTCGTTCGTCCCCGCTTGGCGGGTTTGCCCGTGGCGTCCCCGGTGCCCAAGATCCGTTCGGCGATCGCGGCCTTCGCTTTCCCGCTGTCGTCCATGCCTCCGGCTCGGCAGACCGCCTTCAACTCGTCGCGGCTGAGAGCGCTAAGGATCCGCTCGTAGGACGCCCGCCGGGATCGGGCGAGCGCATCAATGAACTCGTCCTTGGAGGAGCGGGTCGGTAGCTCGAGTTCAAAGCCCTGGGCAAGCTCGACGAGCCGGTTCTTGGGCAGAGTGGAAAGGGCGTCACGTTGAAAGATCGTGGGCATTCGGGCGGATGCTCGTTCATACGAGCGCTGTGGCCGAGTGTGGCCTGTGCGGCAACTCGCTGCCAAGCCCTAGCTGGAAGCTGACCAGAGCGCGCGCTTCGCTCGAGTAGGGTGAGGTGTGCGAGTTCGTTCACGCCGCGCGCACGGAGGTTCAACGCTGGTGTGTGCGCCCGGGGCATCACGCAACGGCGACGCCACGAACCTGTCCGCCATTTGGTCCTAGCGTCCAACCCACCGATGCGTCGTGCCTACGGACGCATCGGTGTCCGGCGTTCAGCGTCCCCCAAGAGCCGATCGGTCGCCGTGTCGCCCGTCTTCTCCGGCTCCCGGTCACTGTGTGGGAAATGCGCGTACGTACCTCGGTTGTCATCCACGTGATACCCCCGGAGAGGCGCTTCCGTGGCGGAACAGGCCGGTGGGTCCCCGTTCACGAGGTTCTAGCGTGTATCCGGGGCGTCACGGAAACACGGGGCGTCACGAAAAACGCTGTTGGGGTGTCAACTCGACGGGCGGGCGTATTTTGGGAGCGAGATTGGATGGCCGACGACGCGAACAGTCCGCTCCAGCCTGAGCTCAGAACGATTCTGCGCTGCCCGGGGGCGCCGGCGAGCCGGGTGTCTGTCCATGGGCAGACTTGATTGGAACAAAGCCCGAGATCGACCGCGTAAAGAACTTCGCTTTGGCAAGACAACCTGGAGCTGTGTGTCGCCCGGTGGCGGCGAGCACCGGGGCCTCAACAGTGGCCCCTGTCGGCGCATGAACTCGGCGTCGTGGGCGTCCCCTCGAAAAATCTGAGGTCGACGGCGTAATCCGACTGCGTCTCAGTAAGACATGGGACGAGCCCGATGAGGTTTTTCGTGCTCGACATAACGCCGGGCACCCAGGAACCGAAAGGACGAGCGCGTCCCCAACTCCGTTTGTAGCTGGGCGGGGACGCGCTCAGTGAGAACCATGCGCAAACTAACACATCCACACTCACCCGGATCGTCGGCGTGCGGCGAGCACCCAAACCCATTCGACGTCCACGACGCAAGCATCGATGCCCGAAACCTCGCCAGAGAGGAGCTGTCGAGAGCCGCGAGGTGGCTACGAAGCAGCCCGTCCCTGTCGCCGTTGCCGATATGTCGGCCGACGGCCAACGGGAACTGTACGGCCTCGTGGCATACGAAACCGTGCATGTCCGCCGGAAAACACCCACTCATCAAGGGATATGGGCAGCTCGCGTACCAACCTGCTGATGACTGGGTCATCAACGTATGGGCGCAGAAGTTCGCTCCCTGCAATCTTGCCGGCGTCGTCAGGCCGGGCTACATCGTGATCGAGTGCGACTCCGCTGAGGCTGAGGCCGAGATGCTTGCGCTCGATCCTCGCCTCTCAGGTCTCGGGCCGTGCCGCGAACGTCGTCCTACGCGTGGTCGAGCTTGGGTTCTCGCTGTTGATCCGCGTGTGACATTTCGTTCGAGGTCCCGTCTGGGGTCGTCTGGCGCCATCGACGTGATCGCTCCTTGTAAGCCGTTTGTTGTCGAGCCGAGCGTTCATGTCACCGGACATCGCGTTCGCTGGGTCGATGGGCGCGCGCCGTGGGGCGTTCCGGCGTTGACGGTCAATGCCGCCGTGACGGGGCTCATCATCCCAGCTTCCGCGCCGCCAGCTCCCCCCGGAGCTTCTAATCCGGGTTTCCGATCCTCAGGCTCGGGGCAGCCTCCCGGCATGCGACCTATCCCTCTTCGAGTTCAGTTCCTGCTCCGCTATGACTCGGCGATCAGGAATGCTTGGGCGCACCACGCCAAAACGCGACGCAATCGCTCAGCGAGTGGGTACGATATGACGCTGGCTTGCCTCTTGCTCCACCGAGGAGTTGCGCCAGGCGTCGTAGTCGACGCCTTGCTGGCTTGTCCTAACGCGTCGAGGCACGACGAGGCCTACGCCCGGATGACGGTCACTACCGCGCTCGCTGCCATCGGAAGGACCAGGTGGCAGCGATGGGGATGATCACCTTCGAGGAGCTCGAGCGCCGAACCGCGAATGCGACGGCAAAGAGCGATCTGGTGACAGGCGTAATCCCAGCAGTCGGCGTTACACTTTTGTGTGCTGATGCCTACGCCGGGAAGACCACGCTCATGGCCGCTATTTCGGCATGCGTTCGCCTCGGCCACAGCTTTGCCGGCCTGGAGACAGCGCAGGGAAACGTCGCGTGGGTATATCAAGATCGGGGGAGCGCCGGCCTGGCGGTGCATCTGCGGAAAGCGCTAAGCGGGGCGCCGTCAGATGCCTCGCTGATGTGGGTGTGGGATATCAAGGACGGGCAATGGTACATCGAGGATGAACCGAAGATCAGCGAGCTTCTCGCGTTTCTCGACTCGCACGACGTTCGACTGCTTGTGATCGACAATCTTCGACGCGTGACCTTGGCCGACGAGAGCCGCAGCGCCGAGATGAACGGGGTGTTCATGGTGTTTCACCGCCTTGCTGCTGAACGGCGCGCCGTTGTCGTCCTCCATCACTCGACCAAGAAGGGGGATGCCGTGCGCGGAAGCGGCGACATCCGGGCCAGCGCCGATTCCACCATCTTCCTCACGGGCCACGGCGAGAATCGCAACGATGTTCGACTGACAGTCGAGAACCACTACGGCGCGACACAAAAATTGCGCATCGTTCGGGAGATAGCCGACGACCACCTGACCTACGCCGCGGGTGCACTGGCTGGGAGTGGCCCGACGAACGATGCGCTCGCGGAAAAAATCTACCGGGCGCTTGATCCTGGCGGGAAAGCGAATACGTCGGAGCTGAAGAGAGAGCTTGGTGTTGGGAAAGAGAAGTTGAATCGAGCTCTGGAGCAGCTGAAGACCGCGGGCCGAATTCGAGAGGATAGGGGGGCCCGCGGCGCCCGAGAATTCTCGCTGGTCCTGACCGGGTCGGAGCGTGTTGGGGATACGTCAGGACAAGTCTTGCCGTCGAATCTGTCCGAAAGTGCGGATAAAGGAGGCACACCTCCCATTCCCCCTTCCCCTCGCGTCGGTCCGGGCTCGTCCGCTTCCCCCCAAGGGGGGGAAGCGGACGTGACGGGTCCTCTGGGGACTGCGACTGGGGCTGAGTCGGGTCAGGCCGGGTCGGGACAGGTCGGGTCGGAGTCGGGCGCTGGAGGGGG
>JAZGFE010000058.1:0-14679 GCA_036479215.1 Nannocystaceae bacterium
ATCATCGTCATCATCGTCATCATCGTCATCATCGTCATCATCGTCATCATCGTCATCATCGTCATCCGCAACTTGATCGTCATCATCGTCATCATCGTCATCATCGTCATCATCGTCATCATCGTCATCCGCAACGTGATCGTCATCATCGTCATCATCGTCATCCGCAACGTGATCGTCACCCACTTCGTCCCCTCCCTCCGAGACGTCGTTTTTTTCCTCTGCGGAACAACCCGCCAGATACCCCGGAAGGCTAAGAATCGTGAGCAATGCTGTCGTACGCATGAGACCTACTTCTTCGTCGTGCGCGCGTTCCACCGCGCGAAGAATCGTTATCCACGGCGCTGACCAACTAGCTGAGCAGCGACATCCCCCTCACCTTCTCCCGCTCCACGTCACGGGGGCAAGCCTCTCGAGGCGAGACCCGCAATCTAGAGACAAAAGCGCCAGGTCGGCGCTCCTCACGCAATCCGCTCGGCAACAATCGTGCACGTGCGAACGAAAATGCGAGCCGTATGCTCGCCGCGAGGACCCAGTCCGGTCGGGAACGACAATCGAACGGTTGCGAACGTGCTTCCGTGTTCATGCTCTGCCCGTGCGATCGCTAGGGGCCATTGAGCATCGGTTTGTTGGGCCCCTGCCGATGCCGGCGGCCTGGCCGACTCCACGCCGCCGACGGCATTGGCGCTAGATGCGACTTCTCGCAAGCGTCGCTCTACGCATCCCGCTCGCTCGGCTGCGGGCCCCGTGCACCCAACCCCCGCGATACCTACCCGTCGTGGGGTCGGACGAACATCGCAGCCGGCCCACGACAGGGGCTCTCGCTCCCTGTTCCCGCTCAGCGCCCTTGGCACCGACATGGGAAACACGGCGTGCACCACCTGCAACGGGAGCCAACTCGCGAAGATCGAGCCGTGATGGGCTCCTGGCTGGTCGGCGGCAGGCTCGCCGGAGAACAGGTCCGACGCACTTGCCCACATGCCATCACATGGGGCTACATGACGTAATGGGTGCCCGAGGTTCCGTGCAGCAAAGTGTGCGTCCACCCTCCTGCCTCCTCGCGCTCGTCTGGCTGACCGCCATCCTCAATCTCGTGGACGCCTTGTTCACGCTCCATTGGGTGCGCGCGGGCGTTGCAGAGGAGGCCAACCTCTTGATGCGCGACCTTATCCACGCGAACGCGGGTCTGTTTCTGCTGGCGAAGGTCTCTTTGGTGTCGATGGGCCTCTGGATTCTTTGGAGACGTCGCGCCCACCGCTTGGCGATCGTAGGGATCTGCATCGCGGTGGTCGCCTACTACGCACTGCTGCTCTACCACTTGCAGATCATGATGGTCGTCGTGCTCGGGCCCGGAGCTGCGCCCAGCTGGCTACTGGCCGCGGGCTGATCCTCGCTCGCTAGGGATCGCCGATGGGCACCGCGAATGGGAACTGCGGAGCCGGCGCGACGCAAGAGATCCATCTCTGGGAACGGAGATTTCGAGGTCGGACCTGCGCGTGCCAAACTGTCCGCGTGGGGGTCCAACGCCACGCCCACGCCCACGCCGCGTCTCCGAGCCGCACCCTCGTGGCGGTGCAGCGGCGAGACCCCTCCCATGCGCACGCCTTCTGGTCCCACAAACCGTACACGCACCGACAAGCGTCGTCTTCACGCGGCGATGCGGTCGCCACAAGCACTGCCCCGGGATCCGGACGATGAGCCCCGAGCGTTGGAGGCCGCCCCCAAGGAGAGCGCCCCGCATACGCCGGATCTTCTCAATCGTGTGCCCTGCATCACGATCGACACCGATCACCTGATCAAGACGGTTCGTTCGGCCTTCTCGGCCGGCGACACGGACCACGCACTGCAACGGGCGATGGACGCAGCCCCCCTCTGCGAATCTGTATGGAGCGACGCATCGTTCGGGGAAGGCCTGTTCCTAGAATCGATCGTCGATCAGTGCATGGTCGTCAAGCTCGACGGCTTGAGACCGACATTGAGCAAGGCGTATCTGCAGCGGGTGATGAGTCGCCCTCCAGCAGATCCGAATGTTCTGTCATTTCGACGAGAGATCCTGGCCGAGTTGGGCGCAAGCGGCGAAGCACATGCCCGTTTCGGCCGGATCTACGCCTGCCTCTGGCGCTTGCGAGCCATCTTCGAATCGGATGAGCCCTTCGCCGAACTCGACTCCCGTTCCCGACGCTTGGACACCTTCAGAGCCCTGCACACGGCGGTGGAAGCCATGTCAGCAGCCTTCGAAGCCGCCCATTCGGGGTTGACTCGGATCGACGCGTTTGCCCGTTTCGTTCGCGCGAGCCCCGGGTATCTGCGGACCGTAGAACTGCTTGAACACGATGCACACCTCAGCACTGTGACGTTGAGCATGCGACTGGGTGCAGATGGGCGAGTACGACAATTCGAGGTCCTCGGTCTCAACGAAAACAAGACGAACCATTTTTATGCAACGCCCGTAGGCCGATGGCTGAGCAAACTATGGCTGAATCTGCGCGGGTATCGAGTCAACGAAACTGTACTCCTCGATCGATGGTTCGAGAGCGTATTCGAAGGCGTCGAACGATTCCTCCCGACCATGATTCAGCTGATGGCCGATATGGAGTTCTATCTCGCAAGCCTAGCCTTCCGCGATCTTTGCCGGGCGAAAGGTATGGAGGTCAGCTTTCCCGAGTTTGTGGATGGCCCCGTACGAGACAGCAAGCTACACGCCGACCGTCTGTTCAATCCCCTGCTCTTCGCCCAAGGCGTCGAGGTGGTCACCTGCGACCTGTCCTTCCAGGACGAAGCGGGCACAACCATCGTCACAGGACCCAACTCGGGAGGGAAGACCCGCTTGCTGCAAGCGTTGGGCATGATACAGCTACTTGGTCAATGTGGGATGTTCGCGCCGGTGGCGAAGGCCCGCATCGAGCGAGCCAGCGGCATGTTCATCTCTCTCATCGAAGGCGCCGAGGCGGACCAGCGCGAGGGTCGGCTGGGCACCGAGTTGGTACGGATACGCCAGCTGTTCGAACACTCGAAGCCAGGCGTGCTGGTGATCCTCGATGAGTTGTGTTCGGGCACGGATCCCTCCGAAGGCGAGGAAATCTTCAAACTCGTACTGTCGTTGCTCGGCGAATTGCGTGCGCGCGTGTTCGTAGCCACCCATTTCTTGGCCTTCACGCGTCGACTCGCCCGAGATCAAGGCAGTCTCCGCCTGAGTTTCCTTCAGGTTGAAATCGACGCTGCATTGACACCGACCCATCGTTTCGTACCGGGCGTCGCCGGCAGCTCCCTCGCCCGCCAGACCGCGGCTCGTCTCGGCGTCACCGCCTCTGACCTCCGAGCTCTCGTACGGCGCCACACGACCCCGGATACGACGGACGCGAGGGCGGACGCGAAGGCGGACGCGAACACGGGCGCGGGTGCGGACGCCAGTCCGAACGTGACCGGGGATACGGATACGAACCTCTCTCCAGACGAATGAGCGAACTGAGCGACACGGAGCGAACTGAGCGACACGGAGGGCGGACCCGCCACGAAAACCGCGCCACGCGCTGGGTGCACGCCAACACTGCGGGCGCTGGATTTTCTGGGGTGTCTACCTCACGTTCGTCTGCCTCACGTTCGTCTATACTCACACTTGATCCAAGCGCCAACATGCACGACTACGACGATCAAAACCGCGACCACCACGAGCCAGACCACCACGAGCCAGACCACCACGAGCGACACCACGACGAAAGTCATGCACTGGTGCCGCTCGAGGAATCGAGCGGGCTTGTTGTAGAGCAAATGGTCGAATGGCACGAGAGTTTCAGCAGTTTCGAGACCGAGAATCGTTATCTCGTGCACGACGAACATGGCGACACGGCGTTTATCGCTGAGGAGGAGCCGAGCGGGATCTTGAGTATGATCACGCGCAACATCATGAACACATCCCGGCCGTTCACGATGCACATTTTTAGCCCGACGGGCGAGCCCGTCGCGGTACTCCGGCGCCCATTCCGTTTCTACTTCCACCAACTCAACGTGTACGACAGCGACGGTGGGTTTGTAGGCACGGTACGCAAGCGCTGGTCTTTGCTGCGTCGCAAGTACGTACTGCTCGATCCCGACGGAAAAGACGTATTCGAAATTGTGGGTCCGTTCTTCCGCCCTTGGACCTTCGATATCTTCGAGGACGGAGAACAAGTGGCTCAGATTCGCAAGTCCTGGAGCGGATTCGGCCGCGAGCTACTCACGGATGCCGACACCTTCGGTGTGGAATACGAAACTGAACTCGCGGTACATGCCAAGCTCATGCTACTCGCCACGGTCTTTCTTATCGACTTCGTACACTTCGAAAACCGAAACTGATGGACCGTGGCGAGGACCCGATCGTTTCAAGTCGTACGCGGCTCGGGCTTGTTGGCGCCATTGTTCTCGGGGGATCCGCCACCTTCCCCTTCCAGCGCCAATTCGCGCTCCATGCTGCGGAGCTTGGCGGTGAAAAATGCTTCCGCCCCAGCATAGAGGACCACGAAGGTCCAAATGGGCAACAGGTGGGTTAGAAACGCCAGACTCCACACCGCAAAAATCAACGAAGCACGTGCGATGTCGCCGTTTAGCAGCTGCCCCGTTCCGGGCAAGAAGACGCTCAAGAGCCCAGCCGTGACCGGGAGCCTCGGTACGTCGTCTTGTAGCGACATCAATTCCGCATCGGGCCGTGTCGGAACCGCCAACCGCGTCTCGCCAAGCTCATCGGCGGTATCCTGATAGAGGCGTTCGAGCTGCCGCTTCCGATCTGGACTCACAAGGTAGTAACGCCCCGTCTCATCGCCGCGCGGGATGAGAGCCCCATTTTGAACGAGAGCAGCGATGGCTGTCGTCACGTCCGCCCGCGGCAACGCGAGAGCTTTGAGTGCCGAGCCGACGGTGATCGCGGTCACGGCAGGCTCCGCCAGGAGGCTCATGACTCGGGCCATGACGGAGGCCCGCGGACCGGACTCCTCAACGATACGCTCCACGGGGCGCTCATCGCGGTCCCACCCCACTCCACTCCCAACAGCCGGAACCAAGGCGCCCGGCGACCCCATGGCGTCGCCGCCGCTCACCGAGCTCGGAAGAGCCCTGGGCCGGTGGGGTGGCGATACGGGTTTAGAGGGTGACACACGCTCTCCAGACCGAGAACGGTACATCCTCTGCTTGCGCTCGCGCGCGATAATTCTTCGGTGGTCGGACAACGTTGGGCCAATCGCGGTAGCTAGAAGAGGCGTGAGAGCGCCTTGTACGCCACATAGAGCACGGCGGCGAAGGCGGCCACCATGACGAGATTCATCAGAAAATGCTCGGGGCTCTGCGGCGAGAGGAGCCCCTGCAGATCGAACTCATCGACGAGGATCTCGAAATCTTCGAGCACCCTGAACAGACTAGCAAACGGGAGCGCGAGTACCACGCGTTCCGACCCCGACGGCGTTCTTCCCGCCCGACGATCTCGACGCGAGGGCCGACGCCGCACCGTCGCAAAGGGACGCGAATGCCCCCCCGCTCCCTGGGCTTGCGATCGTTGTGGGCTACACGGACACCCCGTAGTCGCGCAATGCGGCGTTCAATGTGGTGCGGCGGTCGGTGCTCTCTCGGCGATGACCGATCACCAACGCGCACGGGACCTGAAATTCCCCCGCGGGGAAACGCTTTCTGCGGTTCCCCGGGATCACGACGGAGCGCGACGGGACACGGCCGCGATACTCGACCACCTCCTTTCCGGTGACATCGAGTATCGGGGTGGAAGCTGTAATGACCACGTTCGCTCCCAACACCACCTCACGCTCGAGATGCACCCCCTCCACGACGATGGCGCGCGACCCGACAAAGCACCCGTCTTCGATGATCACCGGGCACGCGCCCGGCGGTTCCAGCACCCCGCCGATCCCCACGCCCCCAGACAAATGCACGTCGGCACCGATCTGCGCGCAGCTGCCCACAGTGGCCCAGGTATCCACCATCGTTCGGGCACCAACGCGGGCACCGATATTGACGTAGCTCGGCATCAAGATCGCCCCTCGCTCGATGAACGCGCCCACCCGCGCCGTCGCCGGGGGCACAACACGCACGCCCGCGTCCGCCCAGCCGCGCTTGAGCGGGATCTTGTCATGATATTCGAAGGGTCCGACTTCCTGCGTGGCCATGTCGCACAGTCCAAAAAACAGCAAGATCGCCTGTTTGACCCACCCGTGTACGATCCATTCGGACTCGGGTGTCCCTGGTTCCGCAACTCGCAACCTGCCCCGGTCCAGCTCCCCGATGGTGTCGCGCACCGCCTGCGCGTACCGGGTCTGCGTGAGCAGACTGCGATCGGCGTACGCCGCCAAGATCAGGGGCTCGAGTTCTCCTGCGGGTATTGGGCGGCTCACGGCGAACAACGTTTCACGCACGCCGCGAGGACGCAAGCCCGCACCCTCTTCCTCCGTTGCGATCCCATGCGAGCATGGGGATCCGCGTCCTCCCCCCTGGGGAACACGCTCGATTTGGCAAGGCAAGCGTCCCCCTGGCGGCCGCAGCGAAACGTCCGCTGGCACCGCACCTCAAGTCTGGACGGCCAGTGACGATGTTCTGAGTCGATTTGACTCTCATCTCCGGGAGGCGTTCCTACTTCGGGCTCCTTCCTTGACATCGGCGTGTCGCATCGCTCCGACCTCCGACGATCGCGTGAATCTGACCAGTCGGGGCGCTCTCGAACGCGGGCCCTCCATTTCGACCGTTTTACGGAGTGAAAGCACCGGAAATGAGGCTCAGCACCTCAGGGGAGAATCCAATGAAGGACAACTCAATGCAGGTCGCCGATCTCATGCAGCCGTTTCCCGAGTCCATCGCGGAAGCCCGGCTCAAGACCGCGGCCCCAATGTACATGGGGCATGCCCCCGCCACCCGAAAAGTACAGGCCATGATTCATCGCGCGGTCCGCACGAATCTGCCCGTGTTGCTGGTCGGACAGCGGGGCACCGGTAAAGAGACGGTTGCACGAATCCTCCATCACTTTGGAGGCGGCGAAGTACCTAATATCGAAATCATCAAAGTCAGCGAAGAGACAAGGCTGGTCAATCTGGGTGCGTTCACGTACCTTAGTCCGCTTGAGGATCTCTCCCTCGAGGAACAATCACGGCTCCCGGCTCTGACGGGGCTGGGCCGGCTCGTCATCGGCACACGACTCAAACCTGAGAGTGAGGAGGGTCGTCGCAGGCTGCACCCTCAGATCGTTCGCTGGGCCAGCGGGGTCCGTGTCGACATGCCGGGGCTGGCCGAACGCATCGAGGACCTGGAACAGCTGACGCTTTCCATGATCCAGAGCACGCCATCTCGACGCCCCATCGGGGGTGTCGCAGACAATGCGCTCGATTGTTTGCGCAGCTACACCTGGCCCGGCAATGTCAGCGAACTGGAGACCGTCATCGGTCAGGCCATCCAAAACGGCGCGACGGAGCAGATCGAACTTCGCGATCTGCCGCCCAACCTACGCCTGCGCGACGCACATCAGGTCCGCGCCGAGTCGCCGGAACGCCAGCTTTGCCTCGAGCAGGCTGAGAAACAAGCGATTCGACGCGCCCTCCAATACTCACGAGGAAACAAGCGCAAGGCGGCTCGGCTCCTCCACATCGGGAAGACGACGCTCTACCGCAAGCTCAAGGCGTACGACCTCGAATAGGCGGTCCTCCACGGTCCGACCCCTCACACACTTCCTGGGATCACACATGCATGCTCCCAAGGCACGTCGTTCGGCGCCGCGCGGGCCCACAAGGTGTGGTCCCCGGGCGCCACCGGGACCGGTCGTCTCGCCTACACGATCTCTATTCCACCGACTGGCGACGGATACGGCCGGTCGCCTTATCGATGGAATATCGCGCCCGAAAGATCTGCGTTTTTAGCGTCATACGCTCGGTTCCGAGGCAGATCGTGACCCCAGGATGGGCCATACCGAGAATCTCGATCGAAGCGTCGGCGGTCAAGCTTTGCCTCAACCCGTTGAGGCGATGGCGCCGGTTGACGCGCTCACGCTTCATCTGTTCTAGGATCTCGGGCGACAGACCTTTGCGCTTGTCGAAAGCGAGACGTTGCTCGAGCAGACGCTTCGCGTCCTCGAGTCGAAAACCCCTCGGTTCGGCGTCCAGGGGCCGATCGAGGGGTTCACCGGCCATAATGACCGTGGCCGTACTTGTGTCCGACCCGACATCTTGCACAACCAACGACCGCTCCGCCATCACCACGCCGCCAACGATACGGTTGCCAACCTTCACACTCCCGGCATGCAGCCGACTGCCGAGACTGTCGGATTCAACCTCGAGATGTCCTGCGCATTCGACCGCAGCACTCTCCGTGTGCCGCACCCAAACATCGCCCGCGACGGACACAAGGGCGGTCTCCAGCCCGATAATCCCACCGTCTACCCGCAGCGAACCGCGCGTATACACACTCCCACCATTGATGGTCCCGTCGACGGTGACATGCTTCGCGGCGGCCACCGCTGCGCCCCGCATCACATCTCCTTTGACGATGCGAAGGCTGCCGCGACTCTCGATATCGCCAGATCGCGGGTTCACGTGCCCACGACGCTCGTAATCCGCAAACACCTCGAGCACCGCGCCAGGTCGAAAAACCAACACACCGGCGCATGTGGCCCGAACCTCACCATTGGGTCGAAGCGCCGTACCCTCCCCGAATTTGGGCATGGGATCCACCGACTTGGCATCGCCTGGTTCGACGCGCCTACCATCCACGGTCATTCCCGGCACGGCATCCCGCCGGGCGTGCACACGTGCGATGACCTGCGCCGCAGTCACCGGGATATGAAGGACGGCCGTCCCGCTGCGTTCGGCTTCGGTCCCGACAGCGATACAGACCTCGATCTGCTCGTCATGACCCGACTCGGCCATATCCTCGTTGGCCACCACGACATTCGCGGCGCCGAACGTGGGGTTTGCGAGCCTTGCCGCCAACCTCTGACACAGGCTGTCATCGATCCCGTGAATCACGCCTGCCTCGTCCAACGCCCGCTCGATCTCCGACGCACCACCCGCCGGACCAGCTTCTACTGTGGCCACGGCCGAGCTCCCGTCGCCCTGAATATGGACCCTGACTCGCTGCGTCACAGCAGCCTCCGTGTTGCACCGACGATCCGCGTCGTCAACCCACAAGATCCTTCTCTAGTACGCTGAACCGAAGGCACCAGCTACCCCATCGCGCATGAGCGCACGGTCCTTAGGCTGTTTACGAAAAAAACGCCCCCCCCCCAATCTGGCCGGTTCTAGTCCTCGCCCAAAATCCGCGGCCAGCGACGTGGTCGCCATCGGGTATCTCTCGCCCACGCCGGGTGTGGTCGCCTGCTCCCCGCCTCGCCCGAACCTCCCCCGCGCCCGAGCTTGCCCATTCCCCGGCGTGCCCGACCTCGATGCCTGGTGGAGCAACCTTAGCCGAGGATTCGATCGTACATCTGGACGTTGAAACCGACGATCAGGTGGCGTCCTCGACGGAGCGCAGGGGCGCGAAGCTTCCCACTCGGCCCGAGTACCAACTCGAGCAACGCCTCGTCTTCGTGCGCATCCGTGATGCGAAGATGAACCGTGTTCTTACCTTTCGCCACTGAAAGCTCCGAGCAACCACGAACGAGTTCGTGCGCCTGCTCGGGGCTCCATCGCACCTTGTTTGCGAGGACCGTCTCGGTGATCTCGACCCCTGCATGCGCGAGAAACTCCCGCGAGCGCTTGCAGGACGTTCAACCGTTGCGATGATAATACCAGTCGACTGCGCCCATTTCGGCGCAGCATACGACCCGCGCGAGTGAACGGCCAGCGGCCACGATTGGCCGCAGCGACCGTCACGCAGACGCGCAATCCGAGCTCGCCGCGGGGGTCTGCGGGCGACAAGTCGGCCCGACGCCCACATCAGACAACGGCATCGCTTGCAGGCTCGAGACGGCGAGCATGCTGACACCCACCGCGGCCAGCGTTATGCTAGCCGGCCACGATCGCCAGAGAACGGTCGTCGACCTGCTGCGCCCACGCACAGACACGGGCAACGGCGTCGAGCACCCGCGGACACAAGCGCCGAAGTGTGGCCTCATCGATGGGTCGGTCTTCGCTCGTTTCTCGCAGCGCCTCCGCGCCATGGAAGTCGACATAAGCGAGCCGGCACGTGAGTTCATGTTCCGGACGGCCAAACTCGCTTCCGGGCAGCATTGCCACACCCGTCGCGTTCAACATCTGCTCACACAGCTGACGCCCGGTGACGATTCCTTCGGCCGCCAGTCGCTCCTTGCAGCCCGAGAAATCTGGGAAGAGATAGAAGCCGCCATGGGGCTGGGAACACGCAATACCCGCTCGCCGCAACCGCAACGCCGCCCATCCCCCCAACGCTTGGAGCACCCGCCGAGCGCCCATGAGGTAACGCTCGATCTCCTCTCCACCTACGAAGGCTCGGACCGCCGCGTACTGGACCGGAGCGCAGGTCGAAGTGTAGGTTTCACTCGCCACCGCTGCCATCGCATCCAGCAGCCATCGCATCTGAGACGGGAAGATGAACGTGCCCAAGCGCCAGCCACCCGCACCGCACCACTTGCTTAGGCCCGACGACACAATGGTTCCCTCGGGGTAAAAGCGTGAAATCGAGACATGCTCCCCGCGATGATGCAGCTCGCCATAGATCTCATCGGAGAGTAAAACCACTCGATGCTGGCGCGCGACTTTTGCGAGACGCTCCAGCTCCTCTAGGGTGTAGGTGCCTCCCGTCGGGTTCGACGGGTAGTTGAGAACCAAGATACGAGGCCGCGTGGGGTCTTCACGACAAAGCGCCTCGAGTCCGCTAGGGGAAAGCTTCCAGTCGTCCTGTGCCCGGGTTGGCATCATTCGCACGCGGCGACCGATGATTCGGGCCTGAGGCGCGTACGAAACCCAAGACGGCGTGGGGATGACGAGGTCACCGTAAAACGCAAGTTGCAGCAGGAACATCAGCTCCTTCGACCCAGGCCCGATCAGCACATCGTCGCTCACACGCGGCAAGTCATCGCCCCGAGAGTGATACGCCGCCACGGCATCACGCAACTCCGCGAGCCCACGTACGGGCAGGTAATCCTTTTGGTGCGCGTTTCGTTGAAGCGCCCGCACCACCGACTCGGGTACCGGAAACGGAGACTGCCCCAGTCCCAGTTTAAACACGTTCTTCCCAGCAGCGATCATGCGATTGCACCGCTCGTTGATCGCCACCGTAGCCGAACTCGCCATGCCTCGCACATTGAGATTCAAGTGTATATCCGGCGTTTCGGCCATACGCAGATCATAGTGTGCACCCGCGTGACAGGCCACAAAGTCGCCCGACGCGTGGCGGGGTTGCCCCCGCCGGCCGGGGCGTGCCAAGGTCACCCCCCGAACGACCGCCACGGAGACGGAACCCATGCGCATTATCCTCGTTGGCCCCCCAGGCGCGGGCAAGGGTACCCAGGCTGCCCGCCTGATCGACACCTACAAAATCCCCCACATCTCCACCGGAGAGATGCTACGCGCCGCGGTGCGAGAGAAAACCGATCTCGGACAGCAGGCCGATGCCTGCATGAGCCGGGGCGACCTCGTGCCCGACCAGCTGGTGATCGCCATGACGGCGGAGCGCCTCTCCCAGCGTGATTGCGACCCGGGATTCCTGCTCGATGGCTTTCCCCGAACACGCGCTCAAGCCGAAGCGCTGGCGACCGCCCTCGCGGCACAGAGCATCGCGCTCGACTACGTGGTGCTCATCGAGGTCCCCGATCAACACATCATCGATCGCATCGTGGGGCGCCGCTCGGACCCCCAAACCGGGAAAATCTACCATCTGAAGTTCCAGCCGCCGCCGCCGGGAATCGCGGCACGCGTCGTGCAGCGCAAAGACGACACGCAGGAGGCATGCAGGGCGCGTTTGTCCAAGTATCAGGCCGAAACGGCCCCTATCCTCCCGTACTACGGGCAGCTTGGGTTGCTCAAGCGTGTCGACGGACTCGGCGCCCCCGACGAAGTAGAGGTGCGGATCAAAGCGGCGCTCGGTTCCAAATAGGGAGCAACTGGCGTGAAGGAGGGTCGGAGGCATCCACTTTGCGGTGAGCTCGTAGTTGACGTAGTGCCTCGCTGAAAGACACGGCGCATGCGGCGACGCTTTGGAGCGCCCATCTTGCACACCCCACTCAAGTGCAGGTCCCCTACGAACGATGTCACGATGCGGTGCTCTCTAAACACTGTCAGTTCGTCCGAACTGCGTCGACGATAGCGAGTTCGTCGGTCGACGAACTCGCTCGGTCGAGCGTACGGATCGGGCGCGAGCTGGCCCATCCCGACGCTCGACTGGCTCTGGGCCGGGTGCACCCCTTCGCCGAGAGACTGCATCATTTTCTCACCTACATCGCATTGGCCGAGCACATGCTCGGCAGCACGGACGCACACGCGGGTCTGAGCCTCGGTGGCTATCGCATACGTCTATTCCGGATCGTAGATGACATCGCCCTCGCCTTCAACCAGGGCGAGGTCAAGGCGGCGAGCGTCCTGTTCGGACGGCGACTGGCGCCTTCGCTGCTAGATTACCGCAGCATCGCCGACACCGTCACGCAGGGCTTGTGGTCGGAGCGCGCGGCCTAGCGCAGCGTCTTTGCGCCGGAATCGAGCGGGGGGCCACCGTCCGACGCGTCGGCAACGTCGGTGGCTTCGACCTCGACGACCCGCCCGGTGTTCGGCGGCCGTCCCCCTACGTGGCCCGACCTCACCCACTCTGCGTCGGACCTGGCATGTAGACCGCGATCCACCACTGCTGCCAACGCTCGGCGCACCGGCGGCACAAGAAACGCGAGGCCCACGAAGTCCGTGATGAGTCCTGGGGTCACCAACATCACGCCAGCCGCGACCACCAGCAATCCACTGGTCAGACCATCGGCCGGAAACTCTCCGGACGCCATGCACGCTTGCCAGTCACTGAGCACGCGAAAGCCCTCTCTGCGGGCGAGTAAGACGCCTCCCAATCCTGTGCACAACACCACAGCGACCGTAGTTCCGCTGCCCAACAACTGTCCAACAGACATGAGCAGATAGAGCTCAAGAAGCGACCCGACAACGAACAGCGCGAACAGTTTTCCCAACATGAGAACCTCAGGTGTCATGCTACCGCAAGTCGCTTCTGCGCTGACGCTGCTGGGGAAGCCGAGGTTCGCGTATCGCGCTTTTTCTCCGGGCGCGGTTCCGTGTCCGTGTCGGTTCAGGTTCCGTGTCCGCCCGTCGTCTACCCTCCCCCCGCACCGATTCCCGCTTCTGGCGGCGGCGCCTCCTCACTCCTGCGCAGCTCCGCGAATCCCTGTGGCAGCACAACCTTCTGGACGCCTGCCCGCTTGCCTCGCTTGACCCGCATGGCGTGCCGTGGAAACGGGAGGCCCGCGGCCACCTCCCCGATCGCGCCCATCAACTGGTCCAGGCTGTCGACACGCACCAACGTCGCACGCAGCTGCGCGCTGCCGGGGAAGCCCTTCGTGTACCACACGGCATGCTTGCGAAAATTTCGCAAGCCCGCAGCCTCGCCCATCCAATCCGACAAGAGCCGTGCGTGCTGGATCATGATCCGACCGACCTCTCCGAACGACGGCGGATCGACGGGTTCGCCACCGTTGAAAACATCACAAAGGTCTCGAAAGAGCCAGGGCCGACCGAGGCAGCCTCGGCCCACAATCACACCGTCGCACCCAGTCTGCCGCATCATCCGAAGCGCGTCCTCGGCCTCCCAAATATCCCCGTTGCCCAGCACCGCGATGGTCCTCATTTCGGCTCGCAGACGAGCGATGGCATCCCAGCGCGCCTCACCATCATACAACTGCGCGGCGGTGCGTGCGTGCAGACCGATAGCTGCACAACCTTCACCTTCGGCGATATGCCCCGACTCCAGGTACGTGCTGAGGTTCTCGTCGAGCCCGATCCGCACTTTGATCGTCACGGGAATCGACCCGGCGTGTCGCACCGCCGCGGCGATGATTCGGCGCAACAACTTGGGACGTGCGGGAATCACCGCTCCTCCTCCCCTACGCGTGACCTTCGGTACCGGGCACCCGAAATTCATATCGATATGGTCCACCGCGCCGTCGCCCACCAATTTCTGCACAGCCCGAGCGACATCTTCGGGATCCACTCCATACAACTGAAGGCTCCGAGTCTGTTCCTCGGGGCCAAAGCCCGCCAGGTGCAAGGTCTTGCTGTTGCCCTCCACAAGCGCACGCGCTGTGATCATCTCGCTGACATAGAGGCCGGCACCGAAGCTACGGCACAGCGTACGAAAGGGCAGGTTGGTGACCCCGGCCATGGGCGCGAGGACCACCGGTGGCCACACCGTAAGGGGACCGATGGCCAAAGGCTTGAACTCACCCGTGTCGGCTGGTCGCACCTCGCGGTTGATCTCGCTTTTGTAACTCGGTTGCACGTCGACGAAGGTCTACTGTCGAACCGACCCAACCTCAATCGGAGCCATGCGCGCATGTCCGCATCCCCCGTACACCGGCTTCACGAACGGATCCGGCGCACATCGAATACGTCGGCAATCCTCGCCAACCGGTGGATCACCTTGACGAGCTGCTCGCTGTGACCCGCTTCAACAGTCGCGGTGACCGCCGCTTCATCGCCCCGCGCCACGATCTCGACACTCGTCGCCCGTACCTCCGCTCCACACAAACTGATCACCTCC
>JAZGFE010000059.1:0-81624 GCA_036479215.1 Nannocystaceae bacterium
AGGTGGCGGAGGATGGGCTCTGCGACGGCGCTTTCCGGGTTTCGCGCGGCGGGACGTGAGTTTGTGCGAATAACGCAGGCGTTGTATGCGCGCTCTGGCCGACCAAGGGCTTGGCATCACACCCAACCTGTCCATCACTTGCGCATGTTCCGCAACGTCGCTCCGCGAAATACGGCTCGATGGCCACTCGATGGCTGCCAGGCCCATATGCTCTCGTTCACCGTCAACGCCGCATCCACGGCGAGCTTACAGTCTTCGGAGCCACGGTCTTCCTGACGCGTTGTGTCGGGAACTGCGGCGCCCGCCAGTCCCCACGCGCTCGCCGATTCCGACCGTCCCGACGCCCCCGCCTTTCCCGACACACGGTCGCCCCTCCGAACGAACCGGCGTTCCCGACACGCTCGTCCCTCCCGACACGCTCGTCCCTCCCGACATGCGCGATGTCCCCGCGAAACTCCCGCTGGCGCAAGGGCGTCTAATGCCCGCTTGACCTGCCCGACCCCCCAGCGGTATCAGCCAAACGCGCAAGTGTCACCCACTCTCCTGCTCCTGCTGTTCCCGCTGGGAACCCACGCTCCTGCCGCGGCCGGCGTCTTCGTCCCGCACGTCTCGGTACGATCCTCCGGGGAGCCTGCCTCCGTGCCGACGCCCCCCGCACCATCCCCGGCGTCGCCGACCGATGCGTCGCCGACCGATGCGTCGCCGACTGAAGCGTCGCCGACCGCTGCACCGCCCACCCTTTTGTCGGATGCAACCTTGGCTCGCGGTCCGGACGCGTCGGGAGCCGAGGCTTTCGCCGGCGCCGGCGACACCTCCTTCGAACTCGAGCCGCTCAGCCTTAGCGAAGTCCTAAAGATCGCGCTCGACGAAAACATCGATCTACGGTCACGGGTGGTGGACATCTCCATCTCGGAGACCACGATCCTCAGCGCTGTTGGCGCCTACGACGTTCGCTTCACGGCTGGCGTCGACGCCAGCTACCAGCGCAACCCGGCTCGCGGTTCGCAATTCGCGCTGTCCACGGGGAGCCGCAGCCTCGGCGGACAGATCGGGCTCCAGCGCAAACTTGAGACCGGCGGCTCCCTCAGGCTCGAAGTCGCCGCCACCCGCAGTATCGCCGAGCAACCGATCAGCTTCATCGACCCCAGCGCCGGATCGGTCGACCTCGCCAGCTATCGTCTCGCGCCGGCGCTGACGCTCACCCATCCCCTCCTTCGCGGCCTCGGTATTCGCGTGAATCGGGCGAGCGTGCATCGCGCTCGCCTCGCCACCAGCCAGTCCGAAGCACTCGAACTCGACCAGGCCCAACTCCTGGTGCGAGATCTCGTGCACGCCTACTGGGACGTGCTGTTCGCCAAGGGCGACCTCGCAAACAAGCGTAGGTCGGTGGAACTTTCGCGACGGCAGCTCGACCGCACGCTCGTACAGGTTTCGGCCGGGCGTTTGGCTCCTGTCGACGCCAAGTCGGTCGAGCAGCGTCTCGCTACCGGCGAAAGCGAGGTCCTCGTCGCAGAATACGCCCTGATGGACCGGAGCTTGACGCTGCGCACGCTCATGGGTCAAAAATTCGCAGATAGAGTCGTACTGGGTGTACGGCCCATCACCGACCCCACGGACGTGCGCCCCGAACTGCTCGACCCAACACAACTGGTCAAGCGTGCACTGGCGTCCAACCCCCAAGTGCGGCAACTCGGATTCGCCATTGCGAGTCGCCGCGTCGACGAACTTGAAGCGGCGAACAACCGTTTGCCGCAACTCGACTTCAGCGGTTCGTTTAGCCCCGTGGGCCGAAGCGTGGATTCCGCTCCCAACGACGCAGCTGGCGTGCCGGGGGAGAGAGGTTCATGGGCCGAAGCGTTCGGAAATTTCGTGAGCGACGACGTGCAGGACAACGGGTTACTGGCGGATTTCACCGTGAGCGGATCGCTGAGCCTGACTTGGGACATCCAAAATCGAACCGCAGACGCTGGCTTCGAGCGCACGCAGCTCGAACTAGAGAAGGCCGAGCTGAACCTCGAACGCGTGCGACAGACCACCGGAACCGCCGTGCTCCGCGCGGTGCACAGCCTCCGAACGGCCGTGAAGCGGATGCAGGTGGAACGTTTGTCGGTGGAACTGGCCCAGCAAAATCTCTCGGCCGAGCAGGCGCGATTCGAGGTCGGGCGATCCACGAACTATGACGTTCTCCAGCGCATCGACGCCATCTCCACCGCCGAGAGCGGGGCGCTTAGCGCACACATCGACTATTTGAAGGGTCTGGCCCAGCTGCAAACGCTCACCGGTGAGATTCTCCCAGCTCTCGGCTTGGATCTGGCCACGTACGGCCGATAGGGACGCGCCTCAACCGCGCTGTCTCCGGCCTGGCCGCAACCTCCGCGCGCGTCCGGGAACCTCTGGCATGCCCCACTGTCCATGAATCACCGACCATGGGAGGGAGCGGTTCCACCCGGAAGCCGAGCGCCCGAACGAGACGACGCCCGCCTGCCCCCCCCGGCGGCCCCACTACGAGATCCTCTATTCGAACACACGCGCGCCGACAACGTCGCTTGTGACCGTAACCGCGGGTGTGTTACGCTGCACTATCTCTGGGCCGTGCATCTCACGCCACAGCCCACAGAAGCACGGAGAAACCACATGTCCTTCGCCGAGATCGCTGACAACAAATGGGAATCCGAATCGGCAAAGCCGCCGGTCAAGAACATCGCGGCCATGGCGTCGATGCTCATGATGGGCGTGTTCGCGCTCCTGTTCGCCGCGCTGCTGATAGGTGCGATCGTCGGCACCCTCTCTCCCAAGACCGGCAACTCACTCGAGAAGCGCTTCCAAGACATGGACTCGGTACCTGCCGCAGCTAAGCCGTAGCGTTCGCACGCGCGGGGCCACGAATGGCGTGGCACGACACCGCGCGCAGGGCTTGGTCCTGTATTGTAGAAAAGCAGCCCGCATCAGCGGGTTGTTTTTTTGTCGTTGCGGAACCCGATGAACGCCACGTGCTGTCCCGTGCCGGCTCCGTCCCGACGATAGGAGAAGAAGCGGCGAGCATCCGCGTGGGTACAACCGCCCACCCGCTCGATGTGTGACTCGGGCAATCCTGCCCGCACAAGTTGGCCGCGTACCACCGCCACCAGATCGAGGCGCGGCCTGCCACCGGGCAGGAGATGCAGGTGCGCCGCGTCGAACCGACCGGCCACCTCCTCACCGACCTCGAAGGCGAGCTGTTCGATGCACGGGCCCACGGCCGCGAACAGGGTCGACACATCGACAGCCGCTTCCTCTCGGAGCCGCTGCACCGTCCGACCGGCAATATTCGAGGCGGCGCCGCGCCAGCCGCTGTGCACCGCGGCCACGACGGTCGCGTCTGCGGTGGCCAGTAGCAGTGGGACGCAGTCCGCCGTCATCACGCCTATCGCCGCCAGCGCGCCCGACTCTGCATCACATCGCCGCATCCATAACGCGTCGGCCTCCGTATCGTCGCGTACAGCCGCGGCCTGCACCACCTCCGCGCCATGCACTTGCCGCGCGCGAACCAGTTGACCCGGTGCAAAACCGCCTTCAAGCCCGACACGCGACCAATTCTCGGCCACGGCGTCTGGGTCGTCGCCCCACTTCGTGCCGAGGTTTAGCGAAGCGAACCCACCTTTGCTCACGCCGCCCGAGCGGGTCGAAAAGCCGTGAAAAACTCCAGCCGGCAACGTGGTGGCGCGCAAGAGCAACACGGACGCCGCGACGGTCATGCGCCCGCTCCACCTCGATCCACCTCCGCATGGGATGCCAGCCCGCTCGCTAGCCGCTGGAGATCGGGGGGGAGCGAGGACTCGAAGCGCAACTCGAGACCCGACTTGGGGTGGCGAAAACCCAACACCTCAGCGTGCAGGGCGTGCCGCCCCAAATCCGCCGCAAGCCGCGAAATCCGACCCCCGGGCGCCGCCCGGGCATACAACGTATCGGCGATGAGCGGATAGCCGAGATGACGCGCGTGCATGCGAATCTGATGGGTGCGCCCCGTGTACAACCGAAAGCGGAGTTTCGTGGCCGCCGAATAGCGGCGTACGACCTCGATATGGGTGACGGCCCGCCGCGCCTGGCTCTCGTCGGGCGTGAACCTGCGCCTGTCCGAAGGGTCCCGGGCATGGCCCGTCTCCACTTCCCGCTGTTCCCAATTCGGCGTGCCACGCACGAAGCCGAGGTAGCTTCGCTCGATGCTGTGATCGCGAAACTGCCGCGCCAACCCCTCCTGCGCCGCCGTTGTGCGCGCGATCACCAGTAGGCCACTCGTGTCCCGGTCGATCCGGTGCACAATGCCCGGCCGGTGTAGCGGATTGCCTGGCAGGACTGGGAGGCGTTCCGCAGCACCGAGGTAGTGGAGCACGGCGTTCACCAAGGTGCCGTGCGCGTGACCTGGTCCGGGATGCACCACCATCCCCGCCGGCTTGTTCACCACCAAAATATGCGGATCTTCGAACACGACCGCCAAGGGTAGATCTTGTGCCACAGCCCGTAGTGGCGGCGGGTCCACAGCCACCACCTCCACATCTGTGGCGCCTCGCACACACGCACCCGGACGCAGCGCCTTTCCTCGAGCGGTCACGAGCCCCGCAGCGAACCATCGAACGAGCTGCGAGCGCGTACACTCGACGCCAACCGCCACCAAAGCCGCGAGAACAGCACGATCATAGCGCTGATGCAGCGCGGACGCGCTGAGTCGCACGAGGACCGGCGCTCCCTGTGGCGACACGGTTACCAGACGCGCGTCTTGACATGCCCCATTGGCTTGATCACGCGATCGACGATGGCGCGGTCGAAGTAATTGCGGCGAAACAAGTCATCCGCAACCCGCCCACGGAACAGATCCCGCCCCTCGGCGATCTCGCCGCCCATGACCGCAAAGAAGTTGTCTTTCACGAGCCCTTCTTCGATCTTTTTCTTGTTGTACAAGAAAATGTCCGACGCGATCGCGCGCGCTAGCTGCTGCGCGCGCTCCGGCTTGTCGATGATCCGGGCCTTTGCCATGGTCGCCAGCATGCCACGTCGCGTCTTGCGCCGCCATTTTCCAGCGTCCGACCCGGCTCTGGCCGCGACCCCTCGGCGTTTCCGCCCCGCGGGTACGGAGCCGTGGAGCTGGCCTGCTAGCATCCCCCCCGTCGCCGCGAACGTCGTCTCGTGACCAGCATTTACGAAAGCCTGCCCTCGCTACTCGCCGCCACCGTAGCCTTCGCCATCGGTTCAAGCGTCGTACTGCGTGATCGCAGCCGCGACCAGTTCGTGCTCTTCGCGGTGTTCTGTTTCAACATCGGACTTTTCCACCTCGCCCAGTTTTTTCACGGCTTTTCAGATATCCGCCTGTTCGGCTGGACAGCGCAGACGATAAGCCTCGTGCTGCCCTGGAGCGCGGACCGTTGCTTCGCTAGCTTCGTACGAGCGGGTGGCCGCAAGAAAGGCCGGTGGCAAACCTTCCTTCTCGTCGTCCTGCTCATCGCCCAAGTGGTGGCCCTTGGCCTGTTGGTCACCGTAGGAGGCGACGACGCCTCCGCGCCCGGTGAGCTCTCCCCGATGCAGCTGCTTTCGGTGGGCGTAAACGTGTACGTGGTCATCGGTCTACTTCTCGCCATCAGCCGCATGTGGCGAGCCTCGATCGCGGCAAAGGGCACCGCAAACGCCGCACGTTTGCGCTACCTCTTCTACGCGAGTCTCGCTGCCCTCGCGTTCGGGTCGCCGCTCGTTCCTTTGGTTGGCTCCACCGTAACCGCCGTCTACCTGTACTTCGTCGCGCAAACCCTATTGCGCGAGCGCCTTTTGGACCTCCCAGAAGTGGTCGCACGCATCGCCACGCTCACGTTGCAGGTAGCGAGCGTCACCGGCCTGTATGCCCTACTCCTCCTCTGGATTCCGACAAAAGGAGAAGGCACCTCCACAATCTTCTTGTTCAACATCGTCGTAGCTTCCTTCGCGGTCATCGTCCTGATCGAGCCCGTTCGCGCGGAATTCGAGTCTCGCATCGAGTCGCTTCTCTTCCGGGATCGATCGATGCTGCGCTCGCTGCTCGCAGAGCTGCGCTTCACGCTCCTCAACGTGATCGATCCGCGAGAGATGGTCGACGTGATGATCGAAGCCCTGCGGGACTCCAACCGGGTCACACACGCGTCGATCTATCTCCTCGACGGCCAAGGTACGCATATGTTGCTCGGAGGCCGACTAGAATCCAACGGGCCCAACCGGCTCGACCTCGCTACCCGACGACCCCTATTCGAACGGATGCGCCACAGCGGGCCGATTCTGCGGGACGTGTTGCAACGTGAAAGCGATCGTACGGCCCCAGAAGCACGCACCGAACTCGACGAAATCCTCGAGACGCTGGCCGAGCTCGACGCGAGCCTCGCCGTGCCGATCTTCCCGCGTGCGGGTGAGAGCGCCCCTCCCGAGGGGGACCGCGACCTCATGGGCGCATTGTTTCTGCACAACGATCGCCTTTTGGAGCCATTCAGTCGCGGAGAGGTGCAACTTTTCGAAAACCTCGCTGCACAGGCAGCGATCACCTTGCGCAATTCCGCCGCCTACGAGAAGCGCAAAGAACGAGATCGTTTGGCCGCACTGGGCGAGATGTCGGCCGGCCTGGCCCACGAGATCCGCAACCCCCTCGGTGCGATAAAGGGCGCGGTTCAGGTCGTCCAGCCCACACTGGGAAAACGCGACGCACACACCCGAGAATTCCTGGCTGTGATCGTCGAAGAGGTCGATCGCCTCAACCGGGTGGTGACTCAGTTTCTCAACTATTCGCGCCCGTTTAAAGGCGAACTCGAAGATGTGGATCTGCACAAGATCATTCGCGCCACGCTCCGGCTCATCGAACCAGAACGCGCCCGGATGATCGGCGTCGATCTCCCCGACGATTTGCCGCATACCACCGGGGATCCAGAAGCATTGCGCCAGGTGTTCCACAATCTTGTGCTCAATGCGCTCGACGCCGTCTCCACCTGCGCTAAGGGTCAGATCTGGATCGACGGACGACACCAAACCCACCGTCTGCCCAGCGGCGACGCCGTCGCTATCAGCGTACGGGACAACGGTCCTGGCCTATCTTCCCATACCATGACGCATCTGTTCGTCCCCTTCCACACCACCAAAAGCGGCGGTACGGGTCTCGGTTTGCCGATCAGTCAGCGCATCGTCGGAAACCACCAAGGTGCCATTGAAGTCACCGGTACGCTCAACGTCGGTGCGACCTTCACCGTACTGCTACCGACCCGCGAAGAAAGGAACTGCACATGACCGCCGAACAAGCTCGGGTCTTGCTGATCGACGACGAACCCAACCTGCGCAAGGTGCTCGTGGCGCTGCTCGAGCAACAAGGGTACGAGGCGCGAGCGGAGGCGGACGGCGAGGCCGGGCTCGCCCGCGTCCGCTCAAGTCCGCCGGGAACGTTCGACGCCGTGATCACGGATCTGCGCATGCCCGGAATCGGAGGGATGGAAGTGTTGCGCATCTTGGCGACCGAGCGTCCAAAGCTTCCCGTCATTGTGCTCACAGCGCACGGCACAGTGGACGCCGCCGTCGAAGCGGTCAAAGTGGGGGCGTTCGACTTCCTCGAGAAACCTTTCGACCGCGATCAGATCCATCAAGTGGTGGCGAAAGCGGTGGAGACCCGTCGGCGAAGAGGCCCCACCGCTGACCTGTCCTTCGGTCCGTACATGGGCGATGACGACCCCTGCCTGCGCGTGGGGATGATCGGACACTCCGCCGCGATCGAATCGGTCCGGACCATCGTTCGCAAGGTCGCAGCAAGCCCGTCCACAGTACTCATCACTGGGGACAGCGGAACCGGCAAGGAGCTCGTGGCGCGAGCGTTGCATCTGGGCTCGGCAAACCCGCAGAAGCCCTTTGTCAGCGTAAATTGCGCAGCGATCCCAGCGGGCCTGGTCGAAAGCGAGCTGTTCGGCCACGAACGCGGCGCATTCACGGGAGCGATCTCGAGCCGCGCCGGCCGCTTCGAACTCGCCGACGGCGGGACGCTGTTCCTCGACGAGATCAGCGAGATTCCCTTGGAGATTCAAGTCAAGCTTCTGCGCGCGATCCAAGAATCCGCCTTTGAGCGCGTCGGCGGCGTCAAGACCTTGCGGGTCCACGTGCGCTTGATCGCCGCCACCAACCGAGATCTACAGTCCGCCATCGCCAGTGGTCGCTTCCGCGACGATCTCTACTACCGTCTCAACGTGGTGCCAGTGGCCTTGCCGGCACTGCGCGAGCGTCCGCAAGATATCCCGCTGCTGGTCGATCACTTCGTCACGCGCTGCAACGAACGCCTCGGAAAAAACGTCTCGGGCTTCGCTCAAGCGGCACTCGATGTGCTGTGCACCTACCCTTGGCCCGGCAATATTCGAGAACTGGAGAACCTTGTGGAACGCATGGTGCTCTTCGCCTCCTCCAAGCAGATCACGGCGGAAGAGCTTCCCGAAGCGCTCATCCGCGCAAGTCGCAGCGGGGAAGATCAGGAAAGCGGCCTATCCCCCAGCGGAAACGAGCGACATCTTCGCCTGCCTCTCGCCAGTCTTGGTCTCGATCTCAAGGAGGCCGTTCGTGCCGGATCTCGGCTCGTGGAGGAAGCGCTCATCCGCGAAGCCCTGCGTCGAACGGACGCCAATGTGACCCGCTCAGCGCGGCTGCTGGGCATCTCACGCCGTAGCCTGCAGTCCAAGATGAAAGAGCTCGGCCTTCGCGAGACCAGCGAGGGACCAGAAGCGACCAAGTCCTAACTCCGCCGACCGCGATGGGTGGAACGATCGACGCGGTCTCCGCACAGCCTCGCTCCGTTCGCCGCCCGCCCGGCGAACGCGAACACGAACCGGCCTAGTTGTTGACGCTGCCGTCCGTGCGCTGGTAGCGTGCGCTGGTTCTTACCCTGCGTTTCGCCTCCTACTAGGTATCGCATGCGAAGCTTTCGCGCTCTGTTCCCACTCCTCGGCCTCATCCTCGCTCTTCCGCAGGTCGCCAACGCCTCCGAAGTCACCCGCGTGGCCTCCTCCTTTGAGGAAGACAACCCATTCGATCTGCACTTCGGCGTCGCGTACGACTACGAATTCAAGCGCGCCTCGCTGTTGCGAGAGTGGAGCCGCACCAACGGCTCAAACCGGCTGGCTAAGGACCTGATCTATCAACGAAACCGTCAAACGGTGACGCCGCGTATTGAGATCGGGTTGTTCCACGACCTCTCCGTGTACGTCGATCTGCCCGTCGTCGTCTCGGACGATCGCAACTACTCCTTCGACCAGAACGAACCGTGTGTCTACCCAGATGCACTCGGTAGCGCCACCGGTGAACGCACCGCGACCTGCGTCAACAAGTACAACAGCAGCACGATCCGGGACGCTATTGTACCCCGCGACGGATTTGATGCGCTCAACAAGACCAATCCCTATCGGCAGTTCACCGGTGAGGACACGCGCTTGATCTTTCGAGGCCCGACACGAAGGGGCATCGACCAGCTGCACGTCGGCATCAAGAAAGGCTTGATGAACCAAGGCAGCCAACCACACCTGCCGAACTGGGTCATCGGCGTCGAAGGACGCTTCGCCGTCGGTCAGGCGATGCAATTCACACGGGATATCGGTATCGATACTTCGGGCACGGCCGCGAATGAGGTTGTCGGACGCGGCGTGCACGAGCTCGGGGCCTGGACGTCGCTCAGCCACCGACACCGTTTTCTTGAGCCCTTCTTTGGGGCCCACTGGAGGCAATCCATACGCGCTTCGGGCAGCCAGTTCGTGCGCTACAGGGGGGCAGTGGACAAGGTGAATCCCATGTCCACCGCGGGTTTCTTCGTGGGTTCCGAGGTCGTTCCTTGGGAACGCAGAGCGAGCAAGCAAAAGGTTGCATTCAGCTTCGCGGGCAGCGCGAACCTGCGCTACGGCGGGCGCGAATACAGCGAGCTGTGGGAGATCTTATCGGACAGCCCGGCCCTGGTCGGGACCTATCGCCCCGCAACGGAAGAGTGCAACGAGGCCGCGTCTCTCGCCTACGCCAAGGACTACCCCACCGATGCGGTGGGCTACATCGAATCTGCGAACCAAGGCGGAGGTGGGTGTCAGAAATTCAACGGCATCACCACCGTACAAAACTACGCCCGGTTCGCCATGCGCCTCTCTTTGAACTTTCACCTGAGCGCCTACGCGCGACTCATGCTCGGCTTGAACCTGGGCACGTCCACGCGGCATTTTCTCTCCGCCGCGGATCGCGGCGATCCCGAGATCGCGGGGGATTCAGATGTGGTCGATGCCGACTCCGCCGATGTGAATCCGTATCGCCGCGACGTGATCGACAACGTCGGTCGTCGCTACGCCATCGACGACGAAGTCGATGCTGTGGGCTTCGCACGGTTCTGGCTCACGTTCTAGCCGCCGCGGCCCGCTCCACGACCGCGCGCACCACATTCCATCAGTCTGGGTTCGAGTGGAGGCGCGCGTAGATCACGTTCGCATCTAAACCAGTCAGCTCCGCCAGCCTGCGCGCCCTTTCCCGCGGTCGCAGATCCGGCTCTAGCATCGCGTCGAGCGTAGCCCGAGCGGCCACCGTCGCATCATCGCCAGGTCGCTCCGGGGCGGCGGCCACGACCAGCGTGACCTCCCCGCGCAACGACTCCGTCAGGGCCGAGCTCAACATCGACAAGCTCCCACGGAGAATCTCCTGGTGGCGCTTGGTCAGCTCGCGCCCGATGACCACGTCTCGTGTCGCCGCGTCCGGTATCACACGGACGAGGTCCGCGAGCAGGGCCGATACGCGATTGCCGGCCTCGTAGATGACCGAGGCTCCGGCCGACCCGGCGATCTCCGCCAGATCTTCTCGACGCGCGGCGCCTCGGCGCGGAAGAAATCCTACAAAACGCGCGCCCTTGGCCGGCATCCCGCTGAGACACAGTGCGGTAGCCGCCGCGGTCGGGCCGGGCACCACATCGACATCGTACCCAGCCGCAACGGCTGCAGCGACCAGTCGTTCCCCGGGATCGCTCCACAGAGGCAGGCCGGCTTCCGAGACGTACGCAACCGTTTCCCCCGCCGCCAACGCCTCAAGCAAACGGCCCACACGGGAGGCCTCGTTGCCAGTGAAGCAGCTCAATCTCGGAGGTAACCCGCGGCTCTCCCCCAGGAGGCGCACGGGGCTCCGCGTGTCTTCGCACAGCAGCAAGTCCGCCTCCAGCAACGTCCGACGCGCTCGCGGACTGAGATCCTCGCGATTCCCCAGAGGCGTGCCCACCAGCACCAAGCGACCTCGAGACAGGCGGCGATCCACAGTTTTCACTCGTGACCGAGGGCGATCTGCACCGCGTCGCCAAGCTCCTCCTGCAAGAACACCCGGAGACGCAGCACCATGCGCTTCTCGAGTTGGCGGGCGCGCTCGCGACTCACCCCCCAACGCGCACCCAAGTCTTGCAGGGTCACGGGCTCGTCGGCGACCAACCTATCACCAAAGATCTCCAACTCTCGGCCTGTGAGCGTGGAACCGAATCGACGCAGACGTTCGGCGAGAAGGCGCTTGAATTCGTCGGCCTCCACATGCACCTCGGGATCCTTTGTGCGATCTTCGAGCAGGTCCATGCGCGTGCTCGTGCTCTCAGCGTCTCCTCCCACGGGTGCATTGAGCGAGGCATCCGGCGCACTCATCCGCTTCTGCATCTCCACCACTTCGCTTTGCGAGACGTCCAGCGCCTTGGCCAGCTCCCCGGCGGAAGCGTCGACCCCCGCGGCCTTGAGAGCATCTGTCTGTTTGCGCAGATTGTAGAACAATTTCCGCTGATTCTGGGTTGTGCCAATTTTGACCAAGCGCCAGTTGTTCAAGATGAACTTGAGAATATATGCGCGAATCCACCAACCCGAGTAGGTGGACAGCTTGACGTCTCGGTAGGGATCAAATTTTTGAACCGCCTTAAGCAATCCCAGGTTGCCCTCTTGCACGAGGTCCAAGAGGTTGTGATAGCCGCGCCGATACTCATTCGCTATCTTGACCACCAGCCGTAGATTCGCAGTCACCAGCTGTCGCCCGAACTCCGCACTGCCTGTCTCCACCCATCGCTTCGCGAGCTCTCGCTCCTCCTCCCTGGACAACAGCGGATACTTGCGTGCCTCCGCCATATACGCGGCCAAGGGATCACGCAAAGCCAAGGAGGCGGATCCCACGGGGGCAGCCGGCGCCACAGCGCGTTCAATCGCCTCGATCTCGGCGTCCGTAGCAGGAGCGAGGTCCTCAAACACCTCGCTCCCGTCCATGGCGGCCTCGGGCTCGACGTCGACCTCGACCGGCGGCGCAACGGCGGTTTCCATCGCATCGAACGGCTCGGCTTCGGGGTCGGACGCATACGTTCCTCCTTTGGCGTGATTCGACGTCACGACGCCGACCACACGCGGTGCAATGGGAGTCTTGTCTGCGCGATGCGTTGGCATACGGTTCCGCCGACCACGCCAGCCGGGAGCAGGACTGTACTCCCCAGGCACACCCTCCTGAAAGCCGGTCCGCAGGTGTACGCGCACCGCCAACCTCCGCCAACCTCCCGCCAACTCCGCCAACTCCGCCAACCTCCGCGCCTCGTCCGCGCCGGTAGGTGAGTCCCTGGAGGTAGAGGGCCCGCATCGCACCGTACGACGCTCACCCCGACCCCGACACGCGCAAAATGCGCCCCCTCGTACCGCGCTCGAAGCCGCGAGCGGGGCTCCAGCCCCATCACCGGCCATGGCCGGCCCTTTCGACACAAGCTAGACTTCCGCTACGTGCCCGCTCCTACCCCGCCCAGATCGCGGTTTTACAGGTCCTCGACGCCTGTGATCGTAGTCGGATCCCTTTTCGCCGCCCTGGGCCTGACCGCCATGGGCGACACCCACGCGCAAGCCAATCGAAACGCTGCGATGCACCGCGGGCGTTTGGGCGAGACCGCGATCAAAGGGGAGCTACGCGTGCTCGACTGGGCGCTGTGGAACATCAGCAAGTATTACGTCGAGCCCGAACGCATCGACCCCAGGGGCATGACCATCGGCGGACTCGAGGCGCTCGAGTCCGCCATCCCTTCGGTGCTCGTGCAGCCCATCGAGCAGACGGACCGCATCCGCGTCCGCGTCGGGACGCACGAGCGCGAATTTTCCTCCCAGGTGAACGCCCTTTGGGCCGTCGGACCCCACGTCCGAGAAGTATTCTCTTTCATTGATGAGCACGCTGAACTGAGCGCAGAAGAGCGGCAGAACGCGGAATACGCCATCGTCGAAGGCGTGTTGGGAACGCTCGATCCGCACACCAATCTCCTCCGCCCCGACGACTTCGAGGGCATGAAGGCGAGCACCAAAGGCAGTTTCGGCGGGCTCGGCATCGAAGTCGGCAACCGTGACGGCATGTTGACAGTGCTTCGGATACTCGAAGGAAACCCGGCCCAGGACGCCGGGCTGCACGCTCTCGACCGCATCGTGCAGATCGACGACGAATCGACCGTGGCAATGTCGCTCAACGACGCCGTCACCCGGCTGCGCGGTGCACCGGGAACCTCGGTGCAGGTGTTTGTGCGCCGCGAGGGCTCCCCGAAGCCCAAAAAATTCAGTATCACCCGTGCCATCATTCGCCTCGATAGCGTTGTGTCGGCCACACTTCCCGTCCTCCACAGCGACGGCCGACGCACCCAAGTCGGCTTCATTCAGATCCCCCGCAATTTCTCCCAGACCACCCCGAAGGAGCTGTTGGTGAAGCTTCGGGAGTTCGAAACCATCGGGGTCAGCGGGTTGGTCATCGACATGCGCGGCAATCCGGGGGGACTGCTTGCCGCGGCAGTGGAGGTCACCGACGCGTTCCTCAGTAGCGGCACCATCGTATCCACCGTAGGCGCCTCCGAGTCCCGCGAGGAGAGCAAGGCCGACGCCCGCTACGACTTCCCCGACCTGCCGCTGGTGGTACTCGTGAACCAGCACTCGGCATCCGCCACCGAGATCGTGGCTGGCGCCCTACGCAACCACGACCGGGCCATCATATTGGGACGCAGGACGTTCGGCAAAGGCTCAGTCCAAGTACTGCACGACCGTCGCGTCAACAATAGAGAACTCGCTCTGAAGCTGACCACGGCCCAGTACCTCACACCAGGTGATGTCTCGATCCAATCGGTGGGCGTGAGCCCCGACCTCGAGACCGTCCCTGTACGTATCAGCAAGGAGAACGTCTGGTACTATGGCAAGAAGCGATTCGACATGCTGCGCGAAGAATCGCTCGCCGCTCATCTGAACAACAGTTTGGCCCGACGCGACAACAGCACGAAAGGTCCCCTCTATCTTCTCGATTCTGGATCGCTAGGAGAGAAGACAGGGGATATGAAGGCCCGCTACCGCGGCCAAGGTCTCAGCGACGACGCGCTCGCCCACCTCGGCGATCCGGAAATCCGCGTCGCGCTCGACCTCGTGGCATGGATGCCCAGCCCGCGGCGAGACATAAGTTTGGCGCGGATCGACGAGTTCATCGACGAGCAGAGCGCCCAGCAGAACGCTCGAATCGCCGAAAGCCTGGCCCTGCGCAACATCGACTGGGCCTCGGGAACGACACCCGCCACCGGCACGTCTGCCAAGCTACAAGTCACGATCAAGACGGACCGCCCGGGGAACGTGATCCGTGGTGGAGAAGTGGGCCTTTTGACCGTAACGGTTACCAACACAGGAGATGCGCCTGCCTACCGCGTGCGCTCGATTTCCGACAGCGACTACAACTACTTCGACGAACGCGAACTCCTCTTCGGGAAAATCTCTCCAGGAGAAGCCAAGTCCGCCTCGCTCAAACTCTCCGTTTCCGCGCACGAGCTCTCTCGATCCGATCGCATCGACTTCCATTTTTCCGAACAATTCGGCGCTGTCGTCGCTTCGTCGCGGAATTTCATCGACGTGAGCGCCGAGGGCCTTCCGCGGCCGCTCTTCGCGTATGGGTACCAGGTCCTCGACGATCCCACCCTGAGCAAGGGCATCGTTGGGAACGGCGATGGAGCGCTCCAAGTCGGTGAGAAAGTGAAACTTCGGGTCGAGGTACGCAATACCGGTGAGGGCGCGGCGCTCGACACCTGGATCCATCTCCGCAACTTCTACGGCGAGACGATCTTTTTAAACACCGGCAGAGAACACATCGGCAAGCTCGATCCTGGCCAGATCGCCTCGGCCACGTTTGACTTTGAAGTACGCAAGGCGGACGACACGCCTAAACTGCAGCTGACTGTAACCGACAACAAAATGGGCCAGGTCCTGTCGGAAAAAATCCTATTTCCGATACAGGCCGACACTCCTGTACTCGAAGGAGGGCCCGACGGCGCAATCACGAACGTCGACATCGATCTCTTCTCCAGTATGCATGATGATGCGCGCATCATCGCGCGTGCTCCTGCGGGATCCAAACTCATCACCCGCGGCGTCGTCGACGGCTGGACGCGAATCCACCTAGGAGATCACATTGCCTTCGCACGCAGTTCGGATCTCTCCGCGATCCCCAAGCCGCGACATGCCGACGCCGTCCAAAGCGTGCTCGCCGTGTCACCTCCGCGCATCGCACTCGTCGGCACGATCACCCAGACCGATCACGACACCGTGCACCTCAGCGGCGTGGCGACCGATGATGACGCCCTGCGCGACGTCTTCATCAGTGTGGCGAACCGCTCGCGTGATCCATTCGGGAGCCCGCAAAAGGTATTTTACCAGGCGGCCGCGGTGCCAAGCTCCGGGCGCCTCGAGTTCGCGGCGGATGTGCCCCTCGAGCCCGGCAACAATCTCATTGAAATCTACGCCCGTGAAAACGACGAAGTCATTGGATCACAGCGCCTGTGGGTGCTCCGTACCAAGGGACTCGCGGAGGCCCGTGCTGCGGCCAGCGACTTCTTGGCGGCGGGAAAACCGCCGGTCGAGACGTTAGCGTCGCCCACACAAGCCCCGACTTCGGCGTCTCCCAAGTAGCGGGAAAGCACCGGACCCCGCCGCCGGGAATCATGCCGCGGCGGACGGCGGCCGACCAAATGAAGAAAAGGCATCCGCCGAAACGGATGCCTTCTTTGCCTTGGCGCCTTCGACTGCGGTTTGCCCGTGCGGCTCGGCGACTAACTTGCTTCTTTGCGATCCGCGAACACGAGTACCGGAGGTTTGTCGTCAGCAATGCACTCGTCAGTGATCACGACTTCGGCCACGTTGTCCACACTGGGGGCGTCGTACATGATTTCCAACATCGAATGCTCCAAGATAGAGCGAAGGCCGCGTGCCCCGGACCGTTGTTTCCTGGCCTTCACAGCCACCGCGCTGAGTGCCTCGGGCGTGAATTGCAGGTCCACGCCATCCATACGAAGCAGACGCTGATACTGCTTCACAAGCGCATTTTTCGGCTCGGTGAGAATAGCGATGAGCGCCTCCTCATCCAGCTCCTTGAGCGGAGCGACGACGGGCAGACGACCGACAAACTCGGGGATCAGCCCGAACTTCGTCAGGTCCTCGCTTTGCGTCTTACGGATGAGATCCCATTGGTGCATCTCCTGATGGCCCGCGATCGGCGCGCCAAATCCCATGGTCTTCGCGCTCACGCGCGCCTCGATGATGTCCTCGATTCCGGCAAACGCTCCGCCGCAGATGAACAAGATATTCGTGGTGTCGATCTGCAGGAAGTCTTGCTGCGGATGCTTGCGACCGCCCTTCGGCGGCACGCTGGCCACCGTACCTTCGAGAATCTTCAATAGCGCCTGTTGTACGCCTTCACCGGATACATCGCGCGTGATCGAGGGGTTATCGCCCTTGCGAGCGATCTTGTCGATCTCATCAATGTAGATGATGCCGCGCTGGGCCTTCTCCACATCATGATCCGCGGCCTGCAACAAACTCACGATGATGTTCTCCACATCCTCGCCCACGTAGCCGGCCTCCGTGAGACTGGTAGCATCGGCGATCGCAAAGGGCACATCGAGGATACGGGCCAGAGTCTGAGCAAGCAGCGTCTTACCGGAGCCCGTGGGACCCAGGAGCAAGATATTGCTCTTTTGCAGCTCCGGTTCATCTGGGGAGCTGGGCGTGTTGATCCGCTTGTAGTGGTTGTAAACCGCCACCGCGATGATCTTCTTCGCCAAATCCTGACCGACGACATAGTCGTCGAGGACTTTTCTGATCTCCTTGGGCTTGGGTACCCGACCCGGATCGTCGACCTGGTCTTCCTTCTGTACCTCCTCCGCGAGGATATCGTTGCAGAGCGAGATGCATTCATCGCAGATATAGACCGATGGCCCAGCGATGAGCTTCTTGACCTCTTTTTGGCCCTTGCCGCAAAACGAGCAGCTCAGGTTTGCTTGACCGTTGTCGCGTTTGGAAGTCATATCGGCCTCACGGCTAGTCGCTGATCTTGGTTTCTCTTCGAAGCACTTCGTCGATGAGCCCGTATTTTTTTGCCATGTCCGCGTCCATGAAATTGTCGCGATCGGTATCCTGCAAGATATCCGACGCCGTCCGTCCGCAATGCTGGCCCAAAATATCGTTGAGTCGACTCTTGAGGCGCAGGATCTCGCGCGCCTGGATCTCGATATCGGTCGCTTGACCCTGGGCGCCACCCGCCGGCTGGTGGATCATGATGCGCGCGTTGGGCAACGCGAATCGCTTGCCGGGGGCGCCAGCAGCGAGCAAGAAAGCCCCCATCGACGCGGCTTGTCCGAGGCAGTAGGTGGCCACGTCGCATGTGATGTACTGCATCGTGTCATAGATAGCCAACCCGGCCGTCACGACGCCGCCGGGGGAGTTGATATACAGCCGAATATCCTTCTCTGGATCATCGGACTCTAAGAAGAGCAGCTGGGCGATAATAACGCTCGCCAGATGGTCCCCGACACCGGTCCCTAAGAAGATGATGCGGTCTTTTAGAAGGCGACTGAATATATCCCAGGACCGCTCGCCGCGATGCGTTTGCTCAATGACGAAGGGGATATTGGCGGTCGGATCGAGAAACATCTCGTTGTGCTCGGGATGAGACATCTGTGCTTGGGGCTCCGGTCGTGGCTTCTGCACTGCAATGGTGACGGTCAGACGCAGCGCATGCAAGTGCGGGCATCGACGATCCTGCGCGCTGCTTGAGCACCACTGCGGTGGTGCTGCGAACAGCGCCGTCCACTTTGGGACCAGCGAGTGTGGCACGGTACCGAAGCGGTATCGCTCTGGTACCGCACATCCGGACACACCGCCTCCGCCGGACGTCCCCACCCGCCGGCCTCGTGACGTGTAGACCGGCCCGCGCGCTGTCCAGCCCGCGACTGCGTTCGACCGCGCCCCCCTCTCATCGGCGCACCGCGGAGCGGACTCAAAGTGATGGGGCGCCCGGGCGTCTCCTGCTGGGTTCGGTCCTGCGACCGGAGACGGGATCTCCATCCCCGTCGCCTAGGACGCGGCTTTTGCGGCTCACCGCGGCCGCAGATCAGCCAGCGGGGCACACCCGTCCCCCCGCGCTCCCACGTTGGTCAACGGTCCCACGTCGCCCGCGCCACACAGCGCGAGGCGGCCGCAGAGGTCAGTCGGCGACATCGTCGGCCGAGGACGGAGTGGAGCCGCCGTCCGCCTCCGGATCCACATCTGCCCTGTCGTCGCTCGCCGTAGGCGCGTCGGGGGCTTGGTTCACGCCATCGGCGTCTTCAGGTTCGGGATCAGGCGCCTCGGTGACATCCGTGTTCTCCATGAGGAAGTCCAAGATCTTGGACTCCCGAATCTGCGCACGCAGGAGCAACAATTCCTGACTTTTCTCCATCGTTGCGCGCAGGCGAGCGGGTTTCTTCCCCTGCTCTTTGGCCATCTCTTCGACCTCCTCGGTCACTTCTTTCTCGGTGGCCCAGATGGACTCGGCTCTCCCGATCGCGTCTAGAAGGAGAAAACCCGAAACGTTGAATACCGCCTCAGGCCGCACGTTGTGCGCCACTTGCGCTTCACTCATGTTCAGCTGGGCCAACGTGATGCCCTGTCGCCTGAGCTGGGACTTGAACCGCTCGACCTGCCCTTCGACCTCCCGCGTGATCATGGACGGCGCCGGGTCGAAAGGGTTGAGCTCGAGCAACTGAGTTACCAAGCGATGACGAGCGTCGCGTTCCGCTAGGGCCGTGTCTTCCTCGAGCAACCGGCCTTCGATACTCCTTCGCAGTTCATCCATGGACTCCGCATCGCCCGTGTCGCGAGCAAACTCGTCGTCGAGAACGGGGCGCACCTTTTCTCGCACCTGTCGCAATCCGACGGTCAACTCGACCTCAAGGCCCTTGAAGTCGGGACGCAAGCTGTCCTGAGGCGGGACAAATCGCAGTTTGCGCGTGTCGCCGACCTCGGCGAGCTTCAGCTCTCGTAGTTGAGCCTCCAGCCCGGGCACGAACGTGGCAGCTGCCGAGCCGATCTCGATATCCACGTCCTTGACCGAGATGTGCTGGCTTCCGAAACTACCGTCCGCATCGACCGTCCACACGTCCCCATCTTGGGTCGTCTCGCGGTCGAGTGCCTCGGGCAGGGGACGGATCTCGGCCAACTCCTCCTGCTTGGATACCAGATGTGCTTCCAGCTTCTCTGGATCGGCGCTCGCTGGACGCCGGCGGACGCTGAGCCCTTTGTACTTCTTCAGCTGGATCTGCGGCGTCACCTCGAAACGCGCCGCATACTCAAACGGCTGCCCCTTTTCAAAGTCGGCTTTCTCGAGCACCGGATCCGTCAGCGGAACCGTGTTGTGCTGGGCCACCGCGTCCTTGAACGTATCGCTCACCAGGTCACGGCTCAACTCCTCACGCATGCCCGCACCGTACAGACGCTCGAGAACCGCCGGAGGGACCTTTCCCTTGCGAAATCCCGGCATGCGCACCCTAGTTTGTAGTTCGCGGAGCTTCCGGTTGTGCTTGGGCAGCACATCGTCCCACGCGATCTGCACACGCACACGACACTCCACCGGGCTAATACGTTCGAGCTGGCTTTCCATCGCGCTGTCCTGCCTTTCCAACGGCTGCGAGGCAGGGCTAATATCAAACGGGGGGTGCGATGCCAACCTCAGGATGGGCGCGGTCGGCTGCTATGCTCGGGACTAGAGACCTGATGACGATGCGGATGGGCCGTTCCCCACGGTTTCCGGGCGGATCAGCGCAAATTACACTCGCGCTGGGCGTCGCGGCGGCGGCGAGCTGCGTCTTTTGGTCGCCCGCATCGCCCGAATGGACAGCGCCATCATCGCAGCCCCCACATCTCGGTGCCATCGAGCAGGTCTCGGCACAACTCACGTCTCTGGTCCCTCTAGGCGACCGCACTCAGCGGATCGTGTTCGAAGTCCAGTTGTGGATTCTCGCCGTCTCTGTGGTGGCCTGCTGGTGCGGATACAACTTGTTCCGCGGACCGGCGCGACACGTCTCGGCAGCTGCGACCGCGCCGCTGACGGCCTTCGCTGTGGTGGCGTGGGCCACGGACCGAGCGCAAACGCCCCTCGCCGAGCTCGCGTTCGCGTTCTTCGCGCTGCTGGCCCTTTCCGCACTGGTGCGTCCCCTGGTGCACCTCGGGCGGGTCACGCGGCCCGCCGCCGCCCGGTCTCTGGCGGCATCTGCCACCGCCGCCACACTCGATCCGCTACCCGGAGTTCTGCTTGCCGCGGTCGTCGTGGGTATCGGGACACTTCGGGCGGCTCGAGTCGAGCCCTGGCGGCTGCGGTTCCACGGTCCTGGCTGGATGATCGCGCTCACACCCGCCTTGGCCTTGGCCTCTGCGCTCGTCGCCTTGCAACTTGCACCTCCGTGGGGTGAGCTGGACGGCCTACACGTCGAACTCCCCGATGTCGCGCGCCTACGCAGCTATATCGGAGCCACGCTGCTCTATCCAGCGGGTGCTTTGGTGCTGCTGTTGGTCATGCCACTGCGCTGGCGGGGGGGTATCACGATCTTCGTTTTTGTCACTGGAGCGCTCTTCCTGCGTCGAGGTGATCACTCACTCGCGCCTACGCCGGCTGCCCTCGCCTGCCTGTCGGTGGCGGCCGCAGGTTGGGTGTGGCTCGCGGGCTCCGTGACCCGCCGCCATCGCCGGGTCGGATTCACTCTAGGTGCTGTCGCCACCGCGATTGTGCTGACGGTCGCCATCCGACACGCCACCCCCTCCCTCGACGAACTCGTTCACGCCCGAAACAACAACTCTCGCCTCATTGCCCACCAGTATCTCAAGGCGCTGAGCGTCCCGGGCGATATCCTCTTCGTACACGACCCGCGGCTCGGAGCAGAGCTCGCTACCGACCAACGCGAGGAGGGCCTACGGCCAGATCTCACGCTCGTCGGCTCCGATGTTCTCGCGGGTACAGCCCCCGATGCCGCACATCCCGCCTGGCGCGATATGGGTCGGCGCGTCGTGTCGGACTCGTTCGACCTGGCGGGCCACTGGGATCCGACGTGGGCGATCGAGATCGGCCCCTTGTTTTGGTTCGTGTTCGATCCGACGATCGCCGGCGAACACACGACCGACGCCCCCCTCCCGACCTTCCCCGGCTGGCCGCTAGGAGCACGCGGTCGATGGGATGGCGTCAAACTCGAGCACGCGCGATTCCGACGGGCCACCGGGCGAGAACTCGATGCGTTCAACATGCTCCCCCTCCCACCCGATGAACGACAATCGCTGCGCGCATCGGCCCAAGTGGCGCGGGCCGTTCGACTCACGGCGCTTCGCAGCACCGAACTTCCACTCGACGCGAGCGCCGACCCCTTCAAGGTGCCGCTGGCAGCGATCGCTGAAGCCGGAGACATGCTCTACGAGTCTGGCGACCACGAGTTGGGCGCGCACCTGTTGCGTGAAGCCGCGAACGGTGGCCACCACGCTGCCTGGGGTGCACTCGCACGTTGGCAGTTCCGCGCCGGCCACGAGGAGGCCGCGAACGAGGTGTTCGAACACCTCGCTCGGACGCCTACCCTCCGCGCCGAGGCGGTGGCCGTTCTCGACTGGCTCACGCGGCGCGGCGAGCTATCTGCGGCGATCTCCTTGCGCCGTCAACTAGATAGCGGCCAAGGCTCGGTCGGAGAACTCGGCGCGCGGCTCCGACTTCTCCAGAAGCTCACGGTCCCCGGCGGCGCCCCGCCGTTTCCCCCTCCCGCATCCGATCTTACGAAGCGGGTGAATCGTGACTCGAGATCAGCCCAGTAGGGTAGCGAGGCGTTCGTCGCGATCTCGGAAGCCCACCCGTACCCGTTCGAACGCCGCGATCGCTAGATCTACCTGACCCGTCCGACCGTACAACACGCCTATTTCGTAGTTCGCGTCGGTCCGCTCGTCTTCGGTTTGGGCGGAGTCGAGACCCTGTTGCAACGAATGGATTGCATTTCGAGTGTCTCCACCTTGTTGCTGCAGTTTCGCCATCATCACCAGTGATCTCGCGCGCCACTTCGAGTCCTTCGCCGAGAGATCGAACTCACGCAGCGCTTGATCTGCCAGCCCCATATCGCGATAGGCGGTGCCGAGGTCGAAATGCGTACTCGCGTCCTCTTCGTGTACAGGCAACTCTGTGGTACCGCCGACCGTAGCGACACGCGACGCTCCAGCCGACCCGCTCCCGAAAATCGCGGCCATGTACGCGTCCTCGTCGTCCTCGTCGTCCTCGTCGTCCTCGTCCTCATCGTCCTCATCCGCCCTCGTCTCGGCGGTCTCACTAACCGCCCCCCCCCCAGCGACGTCCGTGAGCGAGGCGGGCAGACGACGGGCCCCCTCCTGCTGGATCGCGTCATCGGCGCGGACGCCGAACGTTCGCTCCAACGCAGCGAGCTGCGGATGCCCCGGGTGCTGCTTCAGAAGCTCGGTACAGGCCGCGCGCGCATCTTCCGTCAGCTGTTGCGCGAGGAAAAACTCGATCTCTTCGATCTCCTCACTGAGATCGACGACATTCTTCTCGGTGTCTGGGGCCGCCTGTGCGCGTAGACCGGCGTCCTCTACCGCGTCCTCTACCGCGTCCTCTACCGCGTCCTCTACCGCGTCCTCTACCAGGAGATCGTCATCGAGACCGAAACGATCTTCAACGAGGATCTCGTCGTGATCCTCGTCGTGATTCTCGTCGTGATCCTCGGACGACACTGGGTCCTCCGCCTCAAACGAGATCGTGAAATCATCATCATTATTCGCACCGTCACCGCCATCCTCCTCCTCTTCCCCTCCGAGGCCACCGGCGGGAGCGACGTAGGGGAGCGCGTCAGCACCTCCGCCCACGACGTCGTCGCCCTTCCCGCCCAGCTCGCCGCCCTGCCCACCCAGCTCGCCTAACTCGGCAGGGAGCAAGAGCGCAGAACGCTGCGCTGCGCTGCGAGTACGGGCTGCAAGTTGATCCCGGATCGATATAGCGACCGCATGCCCCTGATCGATGTCCAAGGCTGCCTGCGCGTGTGTACCGGCGGCAGCAGGATCGGAGTTTTTCAACAAGCTCGCCAGCTCGGCGTACGCGTCCGCAGCTTCCTCTGATCGTTCGAGTTCGGAGAGCACACCTGCACGCAGCTCAAGGACGCTCGCTCTGGCCCCGGGGAATGCCATCACCGAGTCCAGATGTGACAGCGCATGATCGAAGAGATGGTACTTGGCCAGCACTCGCACTTCCGCCAGCGCTTTCTCCAAATCATCGTCGAGCTCGCCCACCGTGCCCTCGATCGGCGTTTGAGCCTCCTCCGCGTCGTTGAGCAACAGATCTGAACTGAACTCGGTGCTCACCATCTCCTCTGCGAGCACCTCGGGCGCTGCGATCGACTCGACCTGCTCGTCGTCCACCTCGAGCAGATCGTCGGCATCGAGCTCCTCTATCTCATCGATATCGATCTCTTCTATCTCCGCATCACCAAACGTGGATCCCAAGGACAGATCTACAGTGGAAGGGTCGGCGGGAGCATTGGTGCCCCCAATCGAGACGTGGTCGACCTGGCCAACCTGGCCAACCACCTCCGCCACGGACTCGCCGCTCGCACGAAGCGACGAGTCTTCCCCCACGGCGACCAGCATGGCTCGCAGTTGGGGATCGTGAAGATCCCACTGCAACGCCTTACGAAGGACACGCCTGGCGGTCGCTCGACCTTCCGGCCCACGCTCGCTTTGGACCCGGGCGAGCTCAACCATGACCGAAACCGCCTTGCCCAACTTACCGAGGGAAAGAAACGTCTCGCCGAGGAGCTCGAGCCCATCCACATCGGTTGGCGTTGCTTGCAGCAGCGTATTGAGTTTCACTAGCGCTCGGCGCGATTGTCCGAGCTCGAGATAAGCGCGCGCCAACCCGAGCACAACGTCGGGACGCTCAGAATCATGATACAAAAGCCGTTCAGCGACACGCACGTAGTCTTCGGTGCGCCCTTGATCGAGCAGCAGGTCCGCGCACAGTTGGAACTGCTCCACCGCCTCCTTCACCCGTCCCTCGCGCGAGTAGAGCTCGGCAAGCCGCACCCGTTTTGCCGGAGAATCGGGGTCGAGCTCCACGATTACCGTGTGGAGCTTGATCGCCTCTTGTGAGTTGCCTGCGGCAAGACAACTATGCGCAATGCGCTCGAACACCAATACAGCGTCCGACGTACGCCCGAGATCGCGAAAAATGCGGGCACACTGCAACTGGACGTCGAGGCGCTGGGGCTCCATGCTCAGCACCTGCTGATACACGGCAAGAGCTTTTCGGGGCTGCTCTTGTTGTGAGTAGTACTTCGCTACCTTGAGGTAGCGTTCCACCGCCTCGTCTCGTTTGCCGGCCCGTGTCAGGCTGGCCGCCAGCAGCAACCAGACCCGCAGGTCCTGCGGGTCGTGCTCCACGATGCTTTGGTACTCTTTGCTCGCCTTCGCGTGCTGACGACGCGCCGCGTACCGTTCAGCGGATGCCAACGCCTTGTCACGCCGGAACGCCACCGGGCCCCCTAGGAATGCGCGCTCGCCTCAACGCGAATCGCGTCGGGATCGATATTCTGTTCGAGAAAGTTCGTGTCGTAGTTACCAGATACAAACGCTTCTTGCTTGAGCAACCAGCGATGGAGCGCGATGTTGGTGTCGACCCCCTCGATCACAAATTCCCCCAACGCGCGGCGCATACGGCGAATCGCTCGCTCGCGCGTGGTGGCGTGCACGATGAGTTTGGCGAGCATAGAGTCGTAGTAAGGGGAAACCGTACAGCCCTGGTACACATGGCTGTCCACGCGGACGCCGGTACCTCCCGGGAAGTGTAGCGCGGTAATCGTGCCCGGCGCAGGGCTAAAATCGACCGGATTTTCCGCGTTGATGCGGCACTCGATGGCGTGCCCGCGGGCAGTGTGGCGCCTATCGAGCACTCCGAGCGGTTCGCCAGCGGCCAAGCGCAGTTGTTCCTGGACCAGATCGATACCAGAGATCATTTCCGTAACGCAGTGTTCGACCTGAACGCGCGTGTTCATCTCCATGAAGTAGAACTCAGCGCCGTCCACCAGGAACTCGAAGGTGCCCAGCGAACGATAGCCGATGGAGCGGGCAGCCTCGACCGAGGTGCGAAGCATCGTCTCCCTCATGACATTCGATATCCCGATAGCGGGCGCCTCCTCGATGATTTTCTGATGCCGCCGCTGAATCGAACACTCGCGCTCCATGACGTCGATGATGCTCCCGTATTCGTCGGCCAAGATTTGCACTTCTACGTGACGCGGACCCGTGACGTACCGCTCAAGGTACATATCGCCGCAGCCGAACGCTGCCTGCGCCTCTGCCTGCCCCATTTCGAGTGCCCGGGACACGTCGGCGAGCTCGCGTACGATCTTCATCCCGCGTCCGCCGCCGCCGGCCGAAGCCTTGAGAATCACAGGCAATCCGATCTCCTCAGCCGCGCGCGTCGCGTCCTCCGCCGATGCCAGTACCCCGGTCCCTGGGAGCAGCGGAACGCCTGCCGCCTTCATGGCTTCGCGAGCACGCACCTTGTCGCCCATTAGGCGCATATGCGCCGCCGTCGGCCCGACCAGCGTCATGCCGCACTTGGCCACCACCTCGGCGAAATCCGAACGCTCCGCCAAGAACCCGTAGCCTGGGTGGATGGCATCCGCGCCCGAAATCTCGGCGGCCGCGATGATGTTGGGAATATTCAAATAGCTCAGGGTCGCCGGTCCCGGGCCGATGCACACCGCCTCGTCGGCGAAGCGCGTATGCAGAGCGTCTTCGTCGACGGTCGAATAGACCGCGACGGTCTTCAGCCCGATCTCGCGACAGGCACGGATCACGCGCAGCGCGATCTCGCCACGGTTAGCGATGAGGACCTTGTGGAACCGGGTGCTCACTTGCGTGTCACCCGGAACAGCTTCGCCCCGAATTCCACCGGCTGTCCAGCGTCCACCAACAGCTCATCAATCACACACGCGAAGTCGGCTTCGATCTCATTGAAGAGCTTCATCGCTTCGACAATACACACAGGCTGCCCCTTGGACACCGTGTCGCCGCGCGTCACGAACGGAGCAGCGTCGGGATTGGGCGACACGTAGAAGGTACCGACGAACGGTGAAACGATGAAGTCCCCCTCCTCTTCCGCGACCAAAGCTTCCCGGACGGGAGCAGCGGGAGGCGCCACCACGGCGGCCGCGGGTCGAACCTCCTGGACGATGGTCGGCGCACCACCGGCCGTACCGTTGTTTCGCCGCAGGAGGATCCGCTGGCCCCCTGTCTCGATCTCGACTTCGTCGAGTGCGTATTGTTTGAACACCCGCGCGAGCTCGCGAACGTAGCGAAGGTCTGGAAGTCGTTCGTCCCTAGAATCGGACATTCGGTTACTCCATGGTCGTGGTGGGTGGCGACGCGTCGGCATCGCCGAACACGGTGGAAAGGTAGCGCAACGCCACCTCGTAGGAAGCCATGCCGAGCCCCATGATCACGCCTCGGCATGCGCCACCGGTGACCGATCGATGTCGAAACGCCTCGCGCGCGTAGAGGTTGGACAAATGGACCTCGACGACGGGAATCGACAAGGCCCGAATCGCGTCGTGGATAGCGACGCTTGTGTGTGTATACCCTGCAGGATTGATCAGCGCACCACGACAGTTGACACCCGCGTCGTGAAGAAGATCGATCAATTGCCCCTCACCGTTGGTCTGTGCCGTGATGACATCCACGCCAAGTCGCTGACCGAGCACCTGCAGGGATCGGTCGAGATCACTCAATCGGACCCTGCCATACAGGCTCGGCTCACGCTCCCCCAACAAATTGAGGTTGGGTCCGTGAATGACAGATACGCGGGGCCGGTCCGACATCGCTTCCTCGCGCCGCTGAGGTTCTCCGCCCGCTACAACTCGGCGGCCAGGGACTGTGCAGTAGAGCGCAGCACCCAGCGACCCTTACCGAAATGGCCTGATTGGCCCAACAGCATCGCCACAAAGTACTCGCTGGACAACACGCGAGCGAGCACCGTGCCGTACTCCGCCTTGATGGTGATGTCGGATAGCTCGCCCATCTCCAAGGCCTGGGCCGCGGTGCGAAGCTCCAGGAAACGGAACGAAAACTCCGTCGCCATGGATTCGACATCCGTGTCTTCGGCGGCCTCGGAGACATGCTGGGCGACCGGAATGCCATCGAAGCCCATGAGTATCGCAGCCTTCGCACCCGGCGTGCTCTCAACGATCTTTCGAAGAATGTCCAACATGGCGAGCTTAGGAACTTGAGTGAGCGGTTGTGGTTGGCGATCGAACGCCCCCACGCGGAATGGCTGCACTGCGTCCGGGCGAACTGGAGAGTGTCAGACACGGTGCAGGATGGTCAAGCGCCAGCGCCACACGCGAAGGAGCGAGTCCAACGGAGGACGCGCAACCGTGAAACATCTTGCACCCTCGCGTGATGCACGGAAGCAGGTTCCGGTGATCCACCCCCGCGGCCACATGCGTGCACCCACAGTGGGGCACGTACAACCGCCGGCCAGCCCACGCCCTTCTCCGCTAGACACCGTCGGTGTCATCGGCAGGCGAACAGTTTTCCGGCGTCGCTGGACCATCCTGCGCGTTCCCGCAACGACCGATCGCCACCTTGCGCTCGGTGTTTTCGGGATTCGTCGGGCAGTGACGTAGGCAGCCGAAACACAGCTCGATGGGATAGCTGTATTCTCGAGAGTCGACCTCGAACACGTTCGCCCAATCTGGGCGATCCTCGTTGTTGTCGTTGAGGCTGGAATTCGAACCGCGCTCCGCGTGGAAGATGGTCTTCGAGTACACCGTCAGAGCCACGTCGCTATCATATCGGGCCAATATGGCGTCGCGCAGCGCCTCTGCGGTCGCGCGCGGTATCACATCTACAAGCTGCCCCATCTTGTCTCCGCCCCCCAGAGACGCGGTTGAAATCCCCACTCGAAACTGTACCAGGGCGGGATCGATCGCTGACACCGCTTCGATGATGCTCGGATCTTGAGGCAGGTCCAACCGCACAGAGACCGCGCTAAGCTGAATCTCCGAGTCATCGGTGCCGTTGTTTCCCGACGTCGGCCCCCCCCCGCGGGTCAGGTTATTTTGAAGCACGTAGGGCTGCATGTACGCGCTGTCAAAGCTCAGGTCGAGCTGACCCCGTACCATCCCCACCGTCGCCTCCCCCGAAACGGAACACTGCTCATTGGCCCATTGGGGCACCGTCCGTATGATCAGCGCCTCTTCGTCGGGAGCGCAAGCTCCGCCGGAGAGGCCAAACGCAACTGGGATCACAATAAAGCGTTGCGCTAGGCGACGGTATTGCACGACGAACCTCCAGTTTGCACCGGCACATCCATAGCCTAGCAACAGTCTCACTGGACGCGCAACAAACCAACGATCTCAGCGGGAGTCAGGCTCAACGTGGCCGATTGCCCCACACGCGCGAGCGCGATGTAGTGCACGCGGTGTGAGGCTCGTTTCTTGTCGTGTGCCAGCGCCCGCTCCACGCCAGCTACACGGTCCTGAGCGAGCCAGTAGTCGAGATCCGTAGGCAACCGCAGCTCGCGCAGAGCACGTACCATCCGGGCCTCGAGCCCCGGCCCACAAACGGCCCTCCGCTCTGAGATCCGGGCAGCCGCACGCAAACCCAGCGCGACCGCCTCGCCGTGCTGGAGTCCGAACTCGGACACCAGCTCCAGCGCGTGACCCAAAGTGTGACCTAAATTGAGTACCGCGCGACCCCTCCCTCCTGGCGTCTGCTCCCGTGGGTCGCGACTCACACAATGCGCCTTGAGAGCCACCGACGTGGCGACGAGGGTCACGAGTGTGGGCGGGTCCCGTGCAAATACCTTCTCGGCCGACCCCACCACCGAGTCGAAATGCTCCTCGGAGAATAGCGCTCCGTGCTTGAGCATCTCCGCCAAGCCGCACGCGAGCTCTCGATCGGGCAAGGTCCGCAATACGAGCGGATCTATCAACACGAAACTCGGAAAATTAAACGTGCCCAGCAAATTTTTCCCTGCAGGTAGATCGACCGCCACCTTCCCCCCTACGGAGGCGTCGACCTGAGCGAGGAGCGAGGTCGGGCACTGAACAACGGCGATACCACGCATGAACAAGGCCGCGGCAAGTCCAGACAAGTCGCCTACCATACCCCCGCCCAAGGCCACCACTACGTCCCTGCGAGAAAGCCTGTCTTCAACGAAGGCCTGCACCAATCCCAACATCTGGGCGGGATTTTTCGTCTCTTCCCCCGCAGGTACGACGTGCACGTGAACCTCGTAGCCCTCGACACGCAGAGAAGAGGCGGCAGCGTCGCCATGGAGGGACATGACGTTGTCGTCGGAGACCAGTGCCACACGCGTCGCGTTGGGGTGCCGCTTGCGGACCTCCAACCCGAGCCGTTCCATCATGCCCGGCCCCAGGAGTACCGGGTAGCTCATGTCTTCCTCGGGCACCGTCACCGAGATGGCCACGGGCTGCGGACGACGACGTGGCGAGACCGTGCGCGGCGTGGCGGGATCATCGATGGCCATGGCTAGGTTCGCTCCCTCACTGCAGCGAGGATGCGGTCCACCACCTGAGCGGGTGCTTGCCCCCCATCTACACGGAGATCGGCCGTATTGTACGCCGACTCACGTTCTGCCAACCGCCACACGATCGACTCACGCAACGAGCCGGGATCGAGCAGTGGCCGCGACGCCTGCTCTGTATCCCGGGAGAGTCGCTGTACCAAGATCTCGATAGGGACGGCGAGGTAGGCCACCGCGCCTGCCGATCGCATCAGCACGAGATTGCGCGGATCCTCCACCACGCCACCCCCGGTGGCCACCACGCTGCCCAAGTGCGTAAAACCGGGCTCGGCAACGAGTGAGCGCAACGCAGCGTGCTCCCAGCGACGAAACACATCCACCCCCCCGGCGATCAACGTCGCTACCCCGCGCCCCGTCACGCGCTCGATCCGGCGATCCAAGTCTACGAACACCACTGCGGCACGGGAGGCCATCAGCTTGCCCACAGTGCTCTTACCCGCGCCCATCATCCCGGTGAGGAACAGGGGGCGCCACAGACTCGGCCGCGACATGATAGCTGAGCTACATCGGGAAGGCTCACGGAGTCAACGGATCAAACCCCGCGCCACTCCCTGCGACCCCGCACCACTGCGCACGGCCACGCGCTACTGCGCGCGGCCCCACAGTTGCCTCAAGCGCTCGTCTCGGAAGCTCCCGCGTCGAGCGCCACGCCGTCTCGAGCCGCCGATACTGGAGGGCGTGAAGATCTTGACGTGATGATGTCGACGTGAACGTGGGGCTTCGCCTCAAGCGCCATGCCGTCTCTAACCGCCGATACTGGCGGCCCGGTTAACTATCTTGGGCGTGAGGAAGATGAGCACCTCCGTACGGGTGTCGGCTTCGCTCTTGTTCTTGAAGAACCAGCCGATAATCGGAAGGTCCGCGATCCACGGCACCTTCTTGCGGTTGATCGATGTGTTTCGGGTGTTGATCCCACCGATCACCGCGGTATCCCCATCCGTGATCAGCATCCGCGATTGGGCCTGCTTGGTCAATATCGTCGGATCGCCGCGCGCCCCGGTGTTGATGAAGTCCGCCTCGTTCTTCTGGACCGAGACGTCGAGGATCACGGATCCCTCGTTGGTTACGTGGGGTACAACCCGCAGCGCGAGCGTGGCGTTGACGTAGCGTGTGTTCACGCCTTGGGCAGATACCTGCGATACGGGGATCTGGACCCCCTGCTCGATCTGGGCCTGGACGTTATCCATCGCCACGATGCGCGGTGCCGAAATGATTCTGACCTCGCCCACATCCTCGGCCGCGCTCAGGCGCAAGTTGGTGTTCAGGTTGCCCGAAATACTCCCGAAGCTGAACCCCAAGGCGCCGCCGGCTCCCGTACCCACGGGCGCAGGAAGGTCAACCGCATAGTTGGGGCTGGCCACGGCATGCGGCAGGATGAACCCGGGCGTGGCACCGCCGGAAGCCGAGCCGCTCCCGCCCGCCACCCCCACCGAGTTGGGGAACAGCAGCCCCGTCGGGTTTCCGGTCCCGGCGCTCGCTATGTAGTCGAAGCCCCATTGGATTCCCAACTGACGCAGCCAACTGGTCCGGGCCTCCACGATACGCGCCTCGATCACGACCTGCGGCGTTTGGCCATCGAGCTGGTTGACGAGCTGCTCGGCCAAGGCGATGTTCTCGGCCACATCCATGACAATCAATGTGTTCGTCCGGGAATCGGGCGTCACCGTGCCCCTCGAACTGAGGACGCTTTGGACCTTCTCCGTCATGTCCGCGACCGTGGCGTACGAAAGCGGGATCAGACGGGTTTCTAGCGGTTTGAGGCGCACCTGAGCGTTGGCACGCTCGATCGCCTTGCGCCGCTCTTCCTCGAGAGCTGCAATGGAGGCCACACGGATAACGTTTCCCTCCTGGACCATACCTAGTGAAAGCGAACGTAAAATGATGTCGAATGCCTGGTCCCAAGGCACCGACTTCAGCCGCATCGTAACGTTTCCCTGAACGCCCGTTCCCGCGATGATATTCACCTGACCCAGATCCGAGAAGAGGAGCAACACGTCCTTAATGGGACTATCTTGGATCTCGATGTCGATCCGTTCCCCGCGCCATTTCTCTCGTTTACGGACGTAACGCGACTGGGCCATGCTGGCCATGACCGGCGCCACGACGAAGCCGGCAACTTTCGGAGCGCTCAAGCTCACCGCCCGAGCACGTCCTCGCTTGTGCTTGCGCGGGAAGGTCCACACGAGTTCACCACCATCCACGTCGACCCGCGCTGCGACACTGTGTGTCGAGGTCACGATGAGTTTCACATCGTCCCCATCATGCACAGTCGTGATCATCCCGACGGGCCCTTGGTAGGCGCTCGTATCGAGATTTCGCGCCAGTCGCTCCGGCAAATGCGTATTCCTAAAACGCAGGCTTTTCATCCATGGCGTGAGATTCCTAGCGGTGTAGCGCATGGGCCCCGCCACCGTCACAATCACCCTCGACTCGGTCGCCGAATCCTCGAATCGCACGTCCTCGACGCGAGCCAGAACAACGCCCGCGCCGCGCGGTGGCTCGGGCACGGCACGCTTTGTGGGCGCTCCACCGACGGCTTGGGACACGGAGCGGTCCAGGTTGACGCGGGCGTGTTCAATCTTTGCCTCCAGCACGCCGAGCCGAGTCGACTCTCTCGAGATCGACTTGTCTACCTTGGCCAGCTTGTCTTCCGCACTGCGAAGCTTCGACCGCGCCGTTTTGTTCTTGCGACGCAACGCCGTCGTCTGCTGCTCCAGTGCACGGAATTCGGTTTCCATCTGAGCCAGCTGAGCGCGTGTTTGCACCACATCACGTTCGACACCCGCCAACGTCTGTTCCCTCCGATCAAGATACCGGCGCCCCTTCGCCTGTTTCGCCCGGTCCTGCGCGCCTTTCTTGTTGGCCAACTCGGCCTGCAGCCGGCTGACTTCCTTCGCTACCACGGCCTGCCGTGCCTCGGCGCGTCGGGTCTCATCCCTTGCGCGTTGTAGATCTGCTTGAGTCACGCTCCCCCCGAGACGCTTCACGTCTCGACGCGCTGTCGCCACCTGGACCTGGACCTTTTCCAGATCCACGCGCCGCTCGGCGATACTCGCCTCAAGGCGCTGGCTCTCCTGCTGCTGGCGCTTGAGAGTCCTCGCGAGCGTCTTTCGATGATCTGCCAGGCGAGCCATCGTCTTTTCGGCCTCCTCGACACGCCGCAGCGCCGCTTTGCTGCGTGCTTCCACCCGCGCCGCCTCCCTGCGACTGATCTTGTCCGCCTTCGCCCGCGCCTGATCCCGCTCTGCATCCTCGCGAGCCGCGACCGCTCGCTTGTGCTCCGTCATCGCGGCACGCTCGGCCCGCTCCGCTCGTCGGAGAAGGCGCCGTGCCTCGGCCCGAGTCGCTCGTGCCTGTTCTTCGATCTGCAGCCGATCGCGCTGCGCCCGGACCTTATCCGATTGGGCCGCCACGGCGTGGCGCTTCGCCGCATTCGCTTCGGCTTCGGCCTCGCGCACCTTCACTTGGGCATCGCGCTCCGCCGCCGCCACCGACTTTTCCCGACTCTGTAGGCTGTGCTTGCGCTTCGCCGCGCTCTGGCGACCAAAGTACGCCTCTGGGGGCAAATCCCGGGGCGTGATCGTGACCAATAGGTCGTTTCCACTCGGAACGATGATGTAGCTGGCATCCCGTTTGAGGCCCACGATCACCCGTGACAAGGAGGATCCGTCCTCTTGGGCCGCAGTGATGCGCACCCGACCGACCGTCCAGTTATCCACCACCGCTTGGGGCACCACCCCCTTGGGACGACTCCCCGATAGATCGACAATCACCCGGTCCGGATCTGCGAGACGATAGACGTTGAATGTGGGCTTGCGACTCCCGATCAGTCGCAACGTGGTTGTCCCATCCCGCAGTTCCTCGATACGCAGCCCCTTGAGCTCGTTGAAGCCCGATTCGGTGCTTTTTTGCGCACTTGCTGATATTCCCGAAACACGGGCCGAGACGTCCGCCGCGTTCAGGGCCGATACGCTCCACAGTATTCCAAGCGCTGCCGCGAGTTTTGTGACCCTACGCATAGAACTCCTAGTCGGTCTTGAGGTAAATTGCCCGCCGTTCGCCCTGTTGCATATTCAGGCCGCTTGCGAGGTCTTCGTCGACTACTTCGATCTCGATATAGTCGTGGTTGATGGCGGCGAGCAACACCTCAGCCCGGCTGAAGTACTCACCTTGTTTCACGGTGTAGCTCTTTGCGTCTGACGCGACGAAGAGCGCCCGTGCTCGAATGGTGCCCTTCGCTACCACTATGGCGAGCAACTTGAGTTCCTCGAACGAGTACTGGGACATGACGACGGGGCGTTGAGGGCCATCGCTTTCGGGCTCAAGGATCTCGGACTGGCTGCTGTCGTCGCCAGCCACATGTCCCATGAAAGGGTCCCGACTGCTGAGATCGAAGTGCTCACGGGTAAGGGGTCGGCTTCTACGCGTAGGCGACACCCCTTGCGCAGCATCATCCGCGCCGCCAGCCCCACGTTTGCGCTTCGTATCCGCGTTGGCGATGTCCATTCCTGAAGACAACTTGGGTGCTGTGGACCGGACGCGCCGCACGGGTTCATCCTCGCAACCCACGAGCACGAGCGCCGATACGAGCGAAGACATGGTCCACATCCAGCGGAGGCGGATCATTTATTCCCCCTCTTGCGGCGGCGTTTTCCGCCCCTTTTCTTCTGCATGCCACGTTCTTCGTCGCTGAGGAAGCGAAAGGTGCTCGCCTGGAATTTCAGACTGAGCATGGGGTGACCCGCCTTCACCTTCTTCGGCCGACTCATTTGCAAGTTTTCCACGTTCACGATCTGCTGGAGTTCCGAGACACGACGAAAGAATTCGCCAGCCTGGTGCCAAGTGGCGGTAGCTTTGATCTCGACGGGCAATTTCGCATAGTAGTCGAGTCTTTGTTCTCCCGACGGCGACCATTTCCCGATCGACAGCCCCACGAGTCGCGCCTCGTGCTGGAATTTTCGCATCAGGTGGTCCACCGTTGATGCGTTCAGCGGCAAAACCAACTTCGCGGCTTCGATCTGTTTTTCCGCCTCCGTGGCCGCGAACATGTCGTCTTTGAAGGACCGCTCTTTTGCCGCGATTTCCTCCAATTTCTTGTTGGCTTCCCGAACCGCGACCTGAGCGCTCTCTCGCCCTTCTACCGCATCGGCGTAAAACACGTAGTACCAGGCCGCACCGAGCAGCATCGTTCCAACCAGCCACACCAGTGCAAGCCGGGCGGGAGGCAACTTGCGAATCGCGTCGAGTTGAGAGGCCATATCTAGTCCCGTTCTCGTCAATCCCAGTAAGCGACGCTCACGCTCATACTGAAACGAAGGTGGTGTTCGGCGGGGAGTCTGCTCTTCTTTTTGGTCCTAGATTTGTCCACCGTATCGTATTTCGGATGGGTCACGGAAGAGAACCGAGACGAGGCGCGCAATCGTTTCACGAACTCGCTGAGGTCGGACGCATCACGAGCCCCGCCTTCGATCAGAAGCAACCCGCTTCCACGGTCTTCCATCTTGTGGAGCCACACGCTTGTGCCGTCCCACTGAGGATTGAGAACCGCCTCGGGATCTTCGACCTCGCGCTTGCGCTGGCGTTCGGCGTCGATATCCGGCTGCTTGCCTCGCGTCAGAATATTCGCAAGCTCGTACAGCACGAAAACAGGGGTTCGCTTCTGCGCTTCCAGTTTTTCGATGGCGGTCTTAAGTTGGGCAACACGGTCCTGCTTGGCTTGCAAACCCTCCTCGTCGATGCGCTCACGGATTTCCTTCACTTTCTTGTTCATCGCCGCTGCCTCCGCACGAAGTCGGGCCATCTCCTCCTCTTCCTGGGATACGAGCCAATAACCGAACCCGGCAAGCAAGACCCAAGCCACAACCATGGCCATGAGCCCATAGTCGCCCTTAGAGACACCACCTTCCGCGGAGACGCGGCGTGAACCGCGTTTTTTTGTCGGCAGGAGATTGACACGAATCACGAGGAATCTCCCGCCCGACGAAGCGCCAACCCGAACGCCACCGTGGCCACGGGTGCGTTGGCGCGCAGGTAGTCCATGTCGAAGCGGCGCGCGTCGACCTCAAGTTGTCCAAAAGGATCGAGGATATGCACCGGGATTCGGGAGCGATCCTGAACCGCCTTGGGCAACTGGGGGACCAGCGCCGAGCCTCCTGTGAGGTAAATCCGCGCGAGCGTGCCGTCCACGGTCTCGGTGACAAAGAAATCGATCGAGCGTTGTAGCTCCCCCGCGATTTGTTCCGAGATCTGAGCCAGAACCGAGTGCACCTCCTGGGGCACCATGTCGGCGCTGGAAGGCGACGCGCCGCCTACTTTGTAGGCTTCGGCCCCTTCGGTATCGATACCCAAACGATTTTGGATGGCATCGGTGTACGTATTGCCGCCCGCCCCGATGTCCCGGTTGAACACCGGCATGCCGTCCTCTACGATGCTGATCGTCGACAGGCGTGCGCCGACATTGATGATAGCAACGACTTCGCCCGGAGCGAGCCCGACGGCGGCCTCGATGGCGTTTTGACTGGCGAATGCGGCGGTGTCCACCACCGTGGGATGCAGACCCGCATCACGCACCACGTGCAGATATTGATCCACCACCTCTTTTTTGGCGGCCACGAGCAACACTTCCATCTGACCTTCGGGGGTCTGCTCCACCAAAACGGTGTGATCGACCGACACATCATCACGGCTAAACGGGATGTTTTGCTGGACTTCCCATTTCATCTGCTCCTCAAGCGCCGCGCCTTCCATCGCGGGAATGGTGATGCGTTTGATAATGACGCTGTTGCCGGATACGGAGATCGCCACGTCGCGGCCACGCAGATGGATCCGAGTCGTGAGGTCTTTGATCGCGTCCACAATGACCCCGTGGTTCATCACAGCACCGTCAACGATGGCCTGGGGAGGCAGGGGCTCGATACCGAAATTTTGGAGGCTCATGGCCCGCCGTCCACTCTTGATCTGCACCAACTTGATTGCGCTCGAACCGATATCGAGCCCGATACAGTGCTTTGCCACGAGCTATGCACCTCCTTGAGCGTAACGCCGCACGATAGTGCGACGCACGATAGACCCCCACGAGGGCTTGCCAGCTAGTTTTGACTGTCGATGTCGGGCCAAACTTCGGCCCGCGCCGACGGGGAGAGACCCAGCGCTTCCAATATCTTGCGCTTCGTGTCCATCCGACAAGGGCAGCCCGCTTCGACGCGATCGATGGTCAACGGCGAAACGCCGGCGCGACGGGCCAACTCGGCCTTGCTCATCATCGCGGCCTGGCGAAGCTTCCGAACGTTGTTGGGTTGCGTGCCCGCTTTGGAACCCTTGCGCGGCTTGGGTTTGCGCTTGGCTTGGCCACCGATCAGGCTCGCACCTAGACTCGGAGCCGTTGGGGACGCAGCGCCCGACGTGCGCACCGGCGACGAAGCCGGGACGGTCGAACCGCTTTCCAAGGAATTCGAGTCGACGTTCGTCGACTCGTCCAGCGATAGACGTGGCTGCGCACCGTGCGCAATTTTTGGTGTCGAGGTCATTCGCTCGGCCGCTTGGGGGGCTTTGGCTATGCATTGTCTGTCCGCCGAGGGGTGGAGTCAACGGGCAAGTTGTCGTTCAGTGATATGTAATTGAGTGACAGTGATGGGGATTTGATACGTATTTGTAGTGTTCTTAGGTGCGTCACAAGCGCCGTCTCTGAGAACAAGGTCTGCGGTTCCTCAGGTTCGAGCGACGCGGAGGGAACGGCACGAAGTCGCCCCCGGTGCCGGCGGGGACACCGACGCCCACCGAAGCTTCCCACGTCCGAGCCGCCGCCTCCAAAAAGTGAGTCATTTCTACCTACGACGCTAGTCCCGTCCCACCCGAGACACTATGCAAACCATCAGCACCGGCTCGGAAACGGTCCACTCAGCCCATACTCTCTGATCTTGTAGAGCAGCGCACGGGACTCAGCTCCAGCAGCCGAGCCGCGTACGTGCGGTTTCCACCGGTGCGCTCGAGCGCGCGCTGGATCAGCTCGCGCTCCATCGCGCGCTGAGCTTCTTTTACGGAGAGACTCTTGCGCGGTAGCTCCAGCGTGACGGGCGTTGTCGCCCGCATCTGCCCACGCCGCAGGCGCTCCGGTAAAGCGGCGGGCTCGATCACTTCGCCATCGGCCAGCACAACCGCATGCTCGAGCACATTTTCGAGCTCCCGGACAGTTCCCGGCCAGTCGTAAGCGAGGGGTACATCCGCCACGGAATCGGCGAACCCGGTGATCTGTGTGCCCAGTCGCGCGTTCATCCACGCCGTGAAGCGCCGCGCGAGCGGCAAGATATCGTCTTTTCGCGCACGAAGCGCGGGGGCGTCGATGCACACGACATTGATCCGGTAGAAAAGATCGCGCCGAAACGCACCGGACTCGACCATAGCGTCGAAATTCCTGGAGATCGCGGCGACAACGCGTACATCGACCCGGATGTCCGCGACATCACCCAGCCTGCGAACTTCCTTCTCTTGGAGGATGCGCAGCAACTTGACCTGCAGCTCGAGCGCGAGCTCGCCTATCTCGTCGAGAAAAAGTGTGCCCCCACGGGGCTGTTCGAACAGCCCCGGCTTGTCTCGATGCGCCGGTGAAAGCCCCCGGCGGTGGCCAAAGAGCTCGGACTCCAGCAAGTTCCTCGGGATAGCGCCGCAGTTGACAGCGACAACCGGTGCCCCTGCGCGTGGGCTCATTCGATGCAGCGCACGGCAGACCAACTCCTTGTGCCCACCCCCGACTCGCCGAGGACCAAGACCGTCGTCTTGAACGTGAGCCTGCCCCAGCGTAGCAGGCGGAGGCCTCCGCGATCTGGCGGTCCGCCGCGACGGCACACCATGGCAGTGAACTGTCGCGCCCTGGTATCTTCTCCCACTCGTGATGAGCCCCACACAGCCTGGCGACACAGCGAGCTTCGAACTCGGTGCGGGCGACCATGGAGCCCTCTTGCTCCACGGCCTGACCGGCTCCCCTTGGGACATGCGTCCCATCGGGGACGCCCTCGCCGCCGCGGGCGTACGCGTCGTATGCCCGCGCCTCGCGGGGCACGAGAACGTGCACGCGCTCGAGCGCAGCAACTGGCGGCAGTGGTACGAAGAGGCGGAGTGGCAGTTCGATCGCCTGTGCCAGCAGTGCACGCGCAGGATCGTCGTCGGTTTCTCAATGGGCGCGCTTCTGACTCTGCGGATGGCCGTCTTTCGGAACGAACAGATCGCCGGCATTGTTGCCATGTCCGTGCCGCTCGAACTACCGAAGTGGCAACGTGCGGCCATCGGTACCCTTAGTCGACTCCGGTGCACGCCCGGGATCGGCCGTTTCGTGGGGAACAAGCCCAAGCACGGAGGTGTGGACGTTCGCATCCGGTGGCAGGCGGAGCGCAGCCCCAGCCTTCCCGCCTTCCCCTACCCCGCCCTTCGAGAGCTGGTCAGACTGCAAGCGGACGTCAGATCGCGGCTACCCCAGATCACTTCGCCGCTGCTCCTCCTCCACGGCCGCTTCGATCACGCGGCTCCGATGGCCGACAGCGCCCGTGTCTCGCAACGTGTCGGATCTGCTCAGGTCCGGCGCGTGATACTGCCGCGTTCCTTCCACATTCTTCCCCTCGACCTCGATGCGGAGCGAACCTGCGTTGAAGTTGTGGCCTTCGCCCGACAGGCCTTCACCCATCCCTCGGCGAGCCGAGGCCCCGCTTCACCATGACCGACCACATCCTCGCCATCGACCAGGGAACCACCGGCACCACTTGCCTGGTCGTGGACACCGATCTGTGCGTCCGAGGACGCGGATCGCACGAGTTTCCCCAGCACTTTCCCCGACCCGGCTGGGTGGAACACCACCCGGAGGAGCTATGGGGCTCGGTCTGCGCCGCGATTCGAGATGCGATGCGCGACGCGGACATCCGTGGGAACACGATTGCTGCGATCGGCGTGACCAACCAACGCGAGACGAGCCTCGTCTGGAGCCGCGACGACGGCCGGCCGATCTACCCTGCCATCGTCTGGCAGGATCGTCGTACGGCGGGCCGCTGCGCCGAGTTGCAAGCCGCAGGCCACGAGCCCCTCTTCAAGCGGCGCACTGGGCTGGTACTCGACCCCTATTTCGCGGGCACGAAGTTAGCGTGGACACTCGATCATGTCCACGGCGCGCGCTCGGCTGCAGAACGCGGCGAGCTGCTCGCGGGCACTATCGACACCTACCTGCTGTGGCGTTTCACCGATGGACGGACCCACGCTACCGAACCCAGCAACGCCAGCCGCACTTTACTATGGCCGCTCACGGCTCGCGCTGGCGACGGCAGAGGGTGGGACTCGGAGTTGTGCGACGTCGTGGGTGTTCCCGAGCGGATGCTCCCCGAAGTGAAACCTTGCACCGCAAGTTTCGGCGTAACGAAGAACGTCCCCGGCCTCCCCGACGGCATCCCCATCCGCGGCGTCGCCGGCGACCAGCAATCGGCCCTCTTCGGCCAAGCCTGCTTCGACGCCGGCGAGGCGAAGTGCACCTACGGCACGGGAGCCTTCGTCGTGCTCAACACGGGACCCGAGGTTGTGTACTCACGTCACGGATTGCTCACGACGGTAGCCTGGCAGCTCGACGATCAGGTGACCTACGCCCTCGAAGGGAGCGCGTTCATGGCGGGTGCTGTGGTCCAGTGGCTCCGCGACGGCCTCGGCTTCTTCCAGGCCGCCCCCGAGGTCGAAGCGTTGGCCCAAAGCGTGCCCGACAGCGACGGTGTGGTGTTGGTTCCCGCACACACGGGGCTCGGAGCACCGCACTGGAACGCCGACGCGAGGGGCTTGATCTGCGGGATGACGCGTGGCACCACGCGAGCGCATATCGCCCGCGCCGCCCTCGAGGGCATCGCGTTGCAGGTCGACGACCTGATCCGTGCCATGACCGCGGACCTCGGTCGCCCCCTCCAAACGCTACGCGTGGACGGTGGCGCCGCGGCCAACAACCTATTGATGCAAATCCAAGCCGATCTACTGGGCGTGCGCCTCGCACGGCCCCGCATACTGGAGGCGACCGCCTTAGGTGCCGTCTCGCTGGCGGGCCTCGGCGCGGGTGTGTGGACCGACACCCGCGCTGTGGGAGAGGCCTGGACGGAGGATCGAAGCTTCGTACCCACCGGCGACACCGAGCGCGCTTCGAGACTGCGCGCGGCATGGGACGCGGCGGTGGCTCGCGCGTAGCCGGGGCAAGGTGCAAAAGATGTCCTTTGCGCTCGGATGCCCGCAACTGCCCCGTCTCGCGGATTGCCCCCCGAAGGCCTGGCGCCTCCATCTCCTACGACGCGAGGGGCTAGCCGTGCCAGCGGGCGTCGTACTTGCGCACGCTGACGTCACGGCGTGGATCCGCGGTGAGCCACCTCCGCCGGGAATCAAAGACCTCTGCGCCGGGGGAACCGTCATCGTCCGCCAGGCGTTGGCCTGCGAAGACGGGGCGACCCGCAGCGGTGCCGGTTTGGGCCTCTCCGTCGCCGGCTGCGACGGCACAGCTGCGGTACTCCAAGCGTTGCACCGGCTTCGCTCGCATCTCGCAGATCCCCAGCTGCGCGACTACTTCCCAGGAAACCCCGCCCGCGCGTGGGCCGTGTTGGTGCAGCGCGAGGTGGCGCGGCGGTGGCTCGTCGCCGCGACCGACACTCCGGACTCGGGGCGCTACATCGAAGTACACGGTCCCGGCACGGATCCCCTCTCCGGCGGAGCGACTCCCGCCTTCACGGGGCCTTTGGACGCCTGGGAGGATGGAGCTCGGATCGCCTTGTCTCGCCTCCTCGACGGACTAGAAGCGCGATTGACCCAAAGGCCACTCTTCGCTCGCCGTCACGGCACGGACGCAGAAGTGATCATCGATCCTGAAGGTCGAGCCTGGCTCGTCCAAGCGCGCCCGGTCGTACGACCTCTGCTCCCCGGCTGGGCCACCTTCGCCAAGGCCAGCGGACGCGACCGCGACGACTCCCCTCCGATGCCGGGTCTGTGGCAGCTCGACGCCGAGCACAACCCCGCCCCACTCTCGCCGGCCCATGCGTGGCTCATGGCTGAGGTCGCGCGTACGCGACCGAACGCCGGCGGGCCCAAGGTTCTAGCCGGGTGGCTGTACGTCCGCACCTTGCCGCGCGACCTCGTTGGAAGCGGTTCGGCGAGATCGGCTGCGAACGTACTCCGGTCGCTGTATCGGATCTATCTGCCCGACGCTCGTCGTGGGCTCGAGTTGTGCGTCAACGAGGCACGCATCCGTGGCAAGCCCGGCCTCGCCGTCTCGCTACAGGCGGCGTTTACCCTGTTTCTCGCCATGATCGACGTGTATCTGCAGCACATCGTTCCCACGCGGCATCACCATACCGGCGTCGCTGGCGACACGGACAACCCGCTGACCTTGCGTGAGCGCGAACGGTTCGCGGACGTACTACCCCTCACCTGGGATCTGGCGAGCGCTCCGCTCGCTGACGTTTTGCTCATGCCGGGACCAGGGACAACTGCGGGCATCCCCACTAGCAACCCCACGAGCAACCCCACGAGCAACCCCACCCTACCCGCCGATGAGGCGAACGCAGCGGCGTTGCTCGCCGAATGGGACGACCACCTCTTCGCCCTCGGCCTAGCTCCGCTACGCCGCGTGTACCTGCTGGCCGCGGAGTGGATCGGACTCGACCCGGCACATGTCTTCTTCTTGACCGGGCCAGAGCTCGTCGCCTTCGCGGCATCCGACCCCCGCACCGCCGATACTTGGCGCCAGCGGATCGACACCCGACGCAACGCTTGGACCGACGCGGCGAAGCTCTCCCCGCCGCGGCGAATCTATGACGGACGACCGGTACCACCGACCCCCGGCGGAGCGCTAGCCGGCATACCGATCGGCCCGCCCGCCATCGGCCCCGTGCACGTCGCACGCGGACTCGGGGAGTTCGCCAGCGATCCGCCCGCAGCCGGTGCGGTGTTGTGTATCCCCGCGCTCACAGCACAAGCCGCGATGCTCCTCAGCCGCACAGAGGTTGCCGCGATTTGTACCGAGTACGGCGGTGCCCTCAGTCATGCGACCTTGATGGCCCGCGAGCTCGGTTTGAGCGCGCTGATCGGATGTCGCGGATGCACATCCTTAGACGATGGAGAGATCGTACGCGTCGATACCCGGATGGGCAGATTGCTGCGAAGAACCACGGTCGTGGCCTGAAGCATGTTTGGGCGCTTCGTCTGGCTCGCCTTGTGGCTCCCCGCCCAGTCGCCAGCCCCGCCGATCGCCGAGCCCCCAGCCGAAGCTCCCGCCATCACCACCGAACCGACACTCGACGGCTCAAAGCAACCCATCGTTCGGCAGGTGCGCGATATCCATGTCCGCGCGGGATCCCCCACAGCCACGCAGCCGATCCACGTCTTTCGCCATGCAGGCGCACGCGCCGTGATCCGCAGCGACGAGGCCCGCGAAACCGGGGCTGGTTCACTGGCCGCGGCGCTCGCTAAGATGCCGGGCGTTCGCGTGGTGCAAGGCAACGCGGGCCTCGGCAGCGCCAGTACCAAGCTCAATCTCGCCTCCCGCGGCGTCAACCCCCGTTTTTCCAGCCGTACCACGGTGCTACTCGATGAAATGCCCATAGCGACGGCACCCTATGGGAGACCTCAGCTCGCCATGTTTCCCCTATCACTGTTCTCGATCGAGAGGGTAGACATGGTGTTGGGTGGTGCATCGGCACGTTTCGGCCCACACACATCGGGCGGCGTGGTGAACCTTATCTCGCGGCCAGTCCCCGACACACCGACGATCTACGCCTTCGCTCAGCGGGATCGTTGGGGAGGTACGTCCCTCGGCGCTGCCTACGGTGGCACGCATCGCGGGCTCGGAGTCTACGCAGAAGTGGCCCCGCGCTTCGGCTCCGACCACCGCAAACACTCGAAAGTCGCGGTTCACAGCGGCCTGTTCAAGCTCGAGTATCGCCTGTTTTCGAACACAGACGCGGTGTGGACCAACCATGGCTACTGGGAACATGTCCAACTCCCAGGTGGACTTCCACGCGGCGCCTACGACCGTGACCCGAACCAATCCCTGTGCCCGCACGACCATTTCGGGGGATGGCGAGCGGGATCAAGCCTCAAACTACAGACCAAACCCAACCCGGGCCAACAGCTCCAACTCCTCGCCTACTACCATCACACGCTCCGCGAATCTCGGATCGCCGCCGGGCCCACCGGGCAAGGGGAGATGCTACGACGCCAACCGCGGCGCTTCGATGCGGCGGGTCTCGAGCCCCGCCACACTTTCCGCCTCGTGCACCGTCGGGGACCCTTCCATGACCTCCTCTTCGGTGCTCGCTTCGCATACGAGGACGCCACGTTCCTCGGCTACCGCACCTCCCTGCGGCGTCTGGGAGTCGAGACCCGCTCGCGCCACGACTACGCCCGGATCCTGGCGGCGGCCGGGTATATCGAAGACAAATTCTTCCTCCTCGACGCCGACCTCGTATTCACAGCGGGCATCCGATATGAAGTCGTGTCGATCCGCCGCCAGGATCGTCTTTCGGGGCTCGCGGGCGAAGTATCCCACTGGGCCCCTCTCCCGGTAGCGTCCTTGTGGTACGCCTTGACGCCGCGCATCGCAGCGTTTGCGGTGTACGAGCGCAGCTTTGGGCCTCCGCATTTCCTCCAAATCGCAGTCGGTGAGGACGAGACCCAACTTCGGCCCGAACGCGCAGACACCGCGGAGATCGGGGCAAAGACGCTGGAGTGGACGGGCATGAATCTCAGCGCCACAGCCTGGGTCAAGACATTCCAAGATCTCATCGACGTCAGTCGAGACGACGTTGATGAGCCCGGCGACACGTTGGCATGGGGGATGGAAAGCTCTGCGCTGTGGCGATCCGAGGGCACGTGGCGCGAGGCCCCTGGACTGACGGCATCGGGAGCCTACACGCTCACTCGGGGCAAGCTGATCACGGGCGAACTCGCTGGAAATCGCCTCCCCTGGTACCCGGTCCACGCCATCGTGGGCAGCTTGCGTTACCAGATCCGCAATGGGCTCTATATGCACTGATCGAGGTCCAGCACGACGGGGAGTATTTCACAGACTACGCCAATCGCCGCGGCGAAGATTCGGCCGCGGGCGTGGGCGTAATCCCGGCACGGACCCTCGTCGATGTGGGGTTTGGTGTGCAAACCGTGCTTTCGCCAGGCCAAAAGATCGCGTTCGGGATCGGCGTCCAAAACCTGACCGACACCCCACAGTTCTCGCGCACCGACGATCGAAACGCCGGGATCTTGCCACTGCGTCCGCGCACGCTCTTTGTGAATCTCTCCCTGATCCACAGCGCCGCCCCAAAATGATCTCGCCCCCCCTGGATGCCCAGCACACCCTGGGGCCGACCCTCGCTACAAGCGGAATGAACGGGTCAGCACCTTGGTCTGCCCCTTCGGAAATTGGGCTTTTTTGACCGCATGGGCCACGCAGCTCCCCAATTCCGTCGTAGCGTGGGGCTTCAGCGCGCTCGCAGTCATGACCTCGCCCGCGGACGCGGAGATCATGAACCGCACTTTCACAGTCATCCCCGCGATCCCGCCATGTCTGGTGCGACAAGCCTTGATCTTGCCATCGACAGCCGTGAGTGCCCTGCGGATCGACGTTCCCGTGAGCGCGGGTTCGGCCACGGGCGAGGAAGCGGAGGGCGGCGGCGGGAGACTGGCGCTCGACGAGGACCCGGACCGCCCGGACCGCCCGGAGGACCGACGAGGCTTCTTCCGCCGTGGCTTCGCCGGCTTCGCTAAGGTGGGAGAGGTCAACGACGCCGACTCGGGCGCGAGCGGCTCGGGCTCGGGCGCGGTGGGGAAGATGGATGCGGCAACGCCTTGGGTCGCCGACGGGACACCGCCCAAATTCGGCCCCGCGGAAGCGACGCCGTGAGGGCTCCCGGACACCGCACCCGACACCGACGGCGGCTCGGCGCCGCTCCGCGACCGCTCGTCGCCCGCGCCCCGAAGGCCGAAGAACCCCGCCAACGCCAAGACCACGACCATGAGCCCGACCAGAACGAACCTTCTCGCACCACCCCGACGAAGCTGGGTCAGCTGGCTCAGATCGATATCGGGCTCGAACTGCGTCGGCGCGACTCGGCCATCCCCTTCGCCAAGTTCTCCCGTCGGAGCCCTCACCTCACCGTCGAGCTCGAGCATCGAGGCCTCGAACTCCGCCATGGATGGATACCGGTCGGCGGGGTCTTTGGCCAACGCCTTGAGCACCATGGCTTCGACTTCGAGCGGAATTCCGGCCTCGGGAGCCACGGTGATCAACGACGGGGGCGCCTCGGTGAGGTGCTGCGTGAGCACCTGCATGAAGTTGTCGCCAGCAAAGGGGACCCGCCCCGTAAGCAACTCATAGATCATCACGCCGAGCGCGTAGATGTCTGTGCGTTGATCGACCTTCTCGCCCCGGGCTTGCTCGGGCGCCATGTATTTCGCAGTACCGAAGATCGCACCGGTCTGCGTGAGGCCCACGCCGCCTTCATTGTGTGGATCGATCACCTTCGCTATGCCGAAGTCAAAGACCTTCACCTGATCAACACCGTCCGCACGCCGCACCATGAAGCAGTTCGCAGGTTTCATGTCGCGATGGACAATCCCCTTCGCATGGGCGGCACCGAGAGCGCGCATCACCTGCTGCACGATCACCTTCACCCGCGGCCAAGGCAGCATGCCCGCCCGGTCGAGGAGCTGGTCCAAATCTTCGCCATGCAGGTGCTCCATAGCAAAAAACGCCGACCCCCCCGCGATCTGACCGAAGTCGATGATATCGACCACATTGTCATGACCTATCTGCGAGGCCGCACGAGCTTCCTGCAGAAACCGCTCAAGATAGATCTTCTGATCGCTATACTCACGTTTGAGTACTTTGATCGCTACGATCTTGCCCAAGGTAATCTGCTCGGCGCGATACACCAAGCCCATGCCCCCTCCCCCGATCGGCGCCAGCACGCGGTAGCGATCGGCGATCACCTGACCTACCAGGGCATCGCCGTGGCTACCGTCGGGATCGGGCCTGGGATCTGGCGTTGAGACTTCGGTCACTGGCTACAGGACTGCCTTGAAAACGGGCGAAACGATAGACTGAAGCACGGCAGTTGGTCCATAGCGCAGAAACGGACGCCCAAACCGGCCGCGCAGGGGCCCAGAGGATAGGGCACAGACGACAGAACACAGAAAACCTTCACCCCCGCTACGCCCTACGCGAATCCGAGCGAGATCCGCGCCACACGCCACGCTTAGCCGAGACCCCGGATCTCTGCCCGCGCGCCAGCCCGATCTCCTCCCCACACGGATCTCGCTGTGACGGTGATCACGCGCTGCCCAAGCCGAACCGACCGAAACCGCGCCCGACTGCTAGCGTGCCGCACAGATGGTCCACTTCGATGTCGTCATCGCTGGCGGCGGGATCGCGGGCTCGAGCACCGCCGCCGCCCTCGCCCAAAAAGGCCTTCGGGTGCTGTTGTGCGAGGCCGGCCTCCCAGACGAGCGGCGACTCGCGGGTGAACTCATGCACCCACCGGCACTCGCCAACCTTGAGCGACTCGGACTGATCTCACCGCGTCTGCGCGCCGGCTCTGTGCCATCTTATGGGTTCGTCCTGTCCCGGGGAGCGAGCGACCCCGGGACTGTACTCTCCTACTCGGAGGTCCCCGGCGGCAGCCCGTTCGGTCTGGCCGCCGAACACGCTTTCCTGGTCCGAGAGCTCCTGCGCTCGAGTGCACGGGTACCCGGCGTGGAGCTATGGGAGGGGGCTCGAGTCGTGCAGGTCGCCTTCGGTCACCCCAACACCCAGGTCAGGATCGTCCGCGATGGCGCGGACGAGGAGGTCCGATGCCGACTCGTGGTCTCCGCCGAGGGTCGCGCATCCAAGCTGCGAGAGCGTGCGGGGATCATCACCGAGCGCCGCGATACCTTCCGCATGATCGGGTGGAGGATCCCGGACGCTAGGCTGCCGTTGCCAGGCTACGGACATATCTTTCTTGGCGGGCCCGGCACCGCGTTGGCCTACGGCATCGGCACAAACGAAGCTCGCGTCATGTTCGAGATCGGATTGGGCGACGCGCCCCTCGTGGCTGCCGACACGCTGAGCAGTCTCCCGCAACCTTTGCGCGATCAAGTGCGCGAGGCGATGGGGCGGGAGAAGGGCTGCATCGCCAAGGTGGTCACGCTCGCACCGAATCACGCCGTATCCGACGGATTCGCCGTGGTGGGCGATGCGGGCGGCTGTAGCCACCCCATCACGGCGAGCGGGATCTCATCGTGCATCAACGATGCCGTGCTGCTGGCGGACACGCTCGCCGCCTCGAGATCCGAAGCGCGCACCCACCCCCTCGACAACCTGGCGCGAGGGCTGGCTGCGTATCAACGGAAACGCCAGCGCGGGGTCCGGACCCGCGTCGTGCTGGCCACCGCGCTACGAGACGCTCTCTACGATCCCCACCCCGACATGCTGCTTCTCCGCAGCGCGTTGTTTGAATACTGGCGGCGATCGACACGGGGCCGGCAGGCCTCGATCGGACTGTTGACCACCCATCGCACCGCCATGTCGTCGTTGGTCCGGGAGTACGCCCAGGTCAGTTTTCGCGCGCTCCAAGGCCTTCGACACGGTGTGCTGCCTGTGGAAGAAATCGTCCCTGCGCTAGCGGGTATCGCGCGAAGAAATGTACGTTACCTCGCGGCCGCCCTCCCCTTGCATAAGGCGGCCGCGCCTCGTTGGCGTCCGCGCACCCGCCACGTCGCCGGGGTAGAGACGCCTGACCCCCCCAACGTGGACAAGAGGCCGCCACCCCCCTGAAGCGGCGGCGCAGCGGCTCGGAGCGCAGGCTGGGAAGCGCTCGGCGCGAATGTGATCCGCATCGCTCTCGTCGGAGACTCAGTTTCGCAGTGGCATTCGGCACCGCATCTTTGGGTCAGGCGCAGCCGGACTTCGACCTCGCGGGGCAATCGTTGAGTTCGGAGTTCGGGCGGTCTGAGCCTTATCAATCAATTATTCGCAATCCGCGAAGTTAGCCTAGACCTTACTCAGGGAACACGGATACTGGAGACCAGGGGTGGTCTCCAGTATCTCGTGCGCTCTTGGCGCATAGCGCGCGCGCCCGGTCCACGCCACGGCTCAGTGTCTTGTGGCGTCGAGGAACGCCGCTCGGACCGCGGCTTCGATTTCTGGCCCGCGATCCGCCGCCACGGAAAACACGGTCACCTCGAGCTCGCCGCCCTCCGTGATCACGATCCCTGGCTCACGCACCGCCGATGCCCAATGACATCGCATCGCGGCCTGTCGAATGCGACTTTTTACCGCCGAGATCGAAATGATCTCTGGCGCCTTCAACCTGAAGACCCGTATCGCCACATTGTCGAACACCGGCGTACGCAGCAGCGAGCTTTGCACCACGGCGCTGTAGGGAACAATCGCCTGCTCACCCAAGCTCGTCTCGATGGACATTACGCGCAAACCCATCGCGGAGATCCTACCCTGGATGCCGTTGATCCGAACATGGTCCCCCTCCGTGCAGGCGCGCCCTGTCCTTAGGATGACGCCGGCCACCACATCCCGGATGGCGAACCAGGACGCAGAGACCGCAGCGATGCCGAGAGCACCAACCGCGATCGACATATAGGTCGGATCGCCGCGAAACAACGTGCGAGCTGCGAATACACAGTATGAGAACGCCAGGAACGCCACGAGCATCGGACGCAGGCGCGCGACCATCTCACGACGCTCGCGCGAGATCGGGAGCAGCTCCATGATCCAACGGATCAGCAACACCAAGCCGTACAGCGCCACACCCAACAACACCAGCGACACAAGGCCCGAGCCCGCCACGCTTGAAGCGAGCGCATCCCCGGCTGTGGCGTGTACGGGGTCGGCTGGGATCATGGCAGCAATCTCCGCCGTCGGAGCCTGTCGACCACCAGATGATCGACATGCCGGTTCAGCTCGAGCACGCCCCGGTGGTCGCCAACGATCAGACCCGCGCGTCGCAGCGCCTCCACGTGGACAGCCACCGGGTGTGAGCCCGCTAGTCGCTGTAGTCGAGTCTGCGAAAGTCGCTTGTGCAGGGCGAACTGGACCAAAACCGCAGTCCACTCTCCGCCGAGATCGTCGAGTGGCGAGCGGTCGACAACGATGGGCATACGTACGTGCAGGTTCTCGTCGTCCACATGATCGATATGCGCAATCCAGCCGCGCAGCGCAGCGCCAACGTTACCTAGCGAATGATCGAAGTGGCGGCTAAACAGACGCGCGACCCCCCAGACGCTCAACTCGTGTTCTTTCCGCTCGCGCAAGCGCAGTTTGAGCCCGGTGGAATCGTTGCGCAACATCACGATCTCCGCCAGTGCTTTGGCTGGCAAAGGGGGACATTCGAGCACGCTCAACGCCGCGTCGGCGAGGGGGCGGAACCGACGTATGAACGCCAACGCATGGCAGTTGATCTCTGCCACAAAGAGCAGCCTCCGCCCGTGTCGGCGGACCATCTCCAGGATCGTGTCGATATTCGCCCAGCCGACGGCGCTCCGCTCCCACCAAAGCTCCAGATCCTCGATCACCACAACGGCTCCTTCCGGCAAACGTGCGAGCATGCTGTCGAGCCGAAGTCCGGATGCGCCGAGGCTTTCGGTGCTCACAGCGACCGCACGCAACAGATCGGCAGGATCCACGCTGCCAGCTGGCGGAGGCAACACCCGATACACCGGCTGTCTCGCCAACGGACCACCCAGTACTCGACGCGTAAGGGCACTCTTTCCCGAATTATGCTCGCCAGTAACGAGGATCATCCCACCCACGCCTCGACGAAAGTGCGCGATGGCCTGCCTGGCCTGCGCGAGCTGTTCTTGGCGCCCCACCCAGAAGGTCTCGTTGACCAGCGACTTGCGGATGAAGAGCTGCCGGTAGAAGAAGGGTATCGTGTTGAGCACCTCGGGCCGGGGCGTATTCGCGTCCACGAAACCTATCATCGTGTCCACAATGCTCGACGTACGCTCTGAACTTCGCAGCCGACGGGCCAGTAGGACGCCGGCACTACGCCGATACCATAAGCTCACGGATGCGTCCCGCACGCCGACGCCCAGACGCTCCCCGAAGGCCTTGATCGCGCCCAAGGCCCGCCCCTGCTGGCGTAGGATTTGCTGATTGAACCCTTCGTCCGCTTGACCTAGCCCATAGACGTGGCTGCCTTCGAGGACGGCATCGAGACGACGGTCGATCAACGTCGCCAGGCGCGGCAACACACCGCCAAGTTGCTCGATCTCTGCTTCCATACGCTCGATCCCGTTTTCCAGCACAGGTTCCAACTGGATTTGAAATCCCCCATTTTCGACATCCTCGCCTCCCTCCGCGAACTCCGCTAGATTGTAGGTGACGAGACGAATCACATCGGCCGCGGTGCCGACGGCCCTCCCCTCGAGATCGGGAATCTTGACGAGCTGCTCGGACAACACCTCCACAAATTCGGTCTCGAGCAAGTGTTGGAAGAGACGCCTCACCGAGATCTCGACCAGCTCCAGATCATCGATTTTCCCCTCTTCGATCCGAACGATCGATGCGTCGCTCAAGGTCTCGAAAGTCTCGGGCAGTTCGCTCGACCAATCGGCCGCCTGCTGGATGAGGCTATCGACGATGCGTTTTCCATCGAAACGCGCACCAAATTCGTAGGCCCCGGGTAACTCGCAGCGCTCCTCGGCTCGCACTCGATCGAGCGCGGATCGCAGGTCGTCCCGCAGCCGCTGGCACACCGGCATCGTGCCGCCTTTGAGCTCGACCGCCAGCGTTTGTTTGAGCTTGCTCGCGGCCGCCACCAGACGGTGTTGAATCTCCATCATGCGCAATCCGAGACGCGCCCGACCCACCAAGAGACCCGCGTAACGACGCCACCGCTCGGGCGCCGCCGCGATCCCATCACGCAGCCCCGCCGCATCGCTGGGCAAACGTCCCCGCCGACGCGCCCTGCGCTCCACATCTATCCGGCCCAAATCGTCTGCGAAGGTTTGACCCAGCTCGCGCACTGCTCGTTGCAACCTTCCACGCTCGCTCTCAGCGCGCGCTCGTTGCTCAGCGGTGAAAGCATCCAGTTGCCCTATCAGTCGCGTCTTGGCGCGCTCGAAGGTCCCATCCTGCGCCGCGTCCAGATCGTCCACCAACGCCAGCGGCGTGCTGTCGACATCATTGAGCAATTTTCCGACCCGGAGCAGGAGTCGGTAGCTGTCGATCTCGAACGCCCGCAGGCTCCGCTGCGCCAGCTTCCCCACCGCACGCTCGCGGTGATAGAGGACACAGCGCCGCAAGGGCACGGCAAACGAGGGTGCCGTCCCCCCAAACCACGCCTGCATCCGCCTCCGACGCTTCAGTCGACGCGATACCCACGAGTCGCCCCCCACGGGCTCCAAACGCGGTAGCTCGGTTTCGACGATCAGCTCCTCCACCGGGAGCGCCCCCCCATCGAGATCCTCGAAAAAACCCTCGGTACGACCGGAGAGCAGCTGGGCTTGATCCACCAGCACCTGCTGATGGTACTGGTGCAGGACCCGGCGTGCCGCGTGCAGAAAAGCACTTTGGGTCCGATTGAGTGCTTTCCTACGCTTGGCGGGGTTGCTCCCGCGCAGCCCCTTCTCGAGCTGGGAAAAGTGGATCTCGGCGACTCCACGAAGTTCCGTGAGCAGTCCAACGGCCCCCGAGCAGGCAGGGACCACCCATCCCTCGTGCAGCATCTCGGCCAACGCGCGGCAGCGTTCGACAAACGCCCCCACCGGGGCATGCAGTGCCAGCTCGGCTGGCAGCGACAAGTCTTCGATGGACAGCGGGGTGGAAGCTACGTCTTCCGCGACCACCGCTGGCGTGGCACGCAGTGGGTCTACAAAAAACGACGAGGCACGGACAAACAGCACGCGCCGCTGCGACCCGACCAGGGCCTCCATACGCAGGAGTCTCTCCTCGCCGCCTCGGGGCAACCCGGTAATGGTGAGGTCGGCCTCCGCCGAGTCGCGAGCGATAAGTTGTTCGAAACAGTCTCGCTCCGTAGATTCCTCGTGGACCACACGCACATCCGCAACCAGCCGCGCATCCCGAATCATCCGGGCCGCTGCGCTGCGCAGCAGATCGCTATGGGCGAGATCGGGGGTCAACAACATCACATGAAGCTTGGCCGAGCGCCAGGAGTCGGAAGACTGCATAAAACGAAGGAGGCTCAAGCTCAGGCTCAAGCTGCCCTCACCCTGGCGCCACCACACATCAATGCGTTGTCCGGCTCCGGGTTCTACGGCTGGGTCCCGTGCGTAGAGGAGCACATTGAGATCGAGCCCGGAAATGCGATCGAGCAGGTCGGGAAAGCCCGGGCGATCCGATGCGCCGATCTCCCAGTCGATGATCGCGGTATTGGGCTCGACACCCGAAAATCCGTAGTAGCGGCAAGCAGCCTCCATTTCTCCATACAACCTGGGCCCCGAAAGATCGCGCTGAAACAGCCCTACAGGTCGCTCTTCCGCCGATTGTTTGCCCGATCGCCTGCGCCCGGGCTTCGGCGCCAAGCCAAAATCAGTCACCATGCCACGACCGCTGATGAGCGAGTTCGACAGTCGCAAGAGCGCGTCGCGCATCTCACTCTGCGGCGGGCTGAACAGGAGCATATTCGGTCGCCAGTTTCGTTTTTGTGCCTGCGTGTGGCTGAGCCGGTGTAGACCGGCGCGAACCAGTGTTGCCCAGATACCCTCCCAGGTATCTCCGGCGTCGAGCCGCAGCTGACGTTGCTGCAGCCACAGATAGAGCCCGGACATCAACACAGTGGCGCCCGCCATCGCCGCCAAGTCGAGCTGGATCATCACCACCAAGCAGGTCAGCGCACCGGCGAGACTCACCGTTTTCGGAATCTTGAACTGGGGGCGAAAGTCTGGACTCGCCCAAGACTCGATGAAGCAACTGATGTTGAGAAAGCCGTACGTCGCCAGAAACACCATCGAGACGACACGAGCGATCACATTCAGCTCACCGATGAGTACGCCGGCCTCCCCGAGCATGAACGCCACGATCAATGCGTTCCGAGGTTCGTTGTTCTTTCCGGATCCGCGGGCGAAGATCTTGGGCGTAATGCCATCAGCCGATACGGCCTGGAGAATGCGAGGCGCGCCTAGAATGCTACCCAGGGCCGATGACAAAGTCGCACCCCAAATTCCTGCCATCACCAACCATCGGTTCAGGGCGATCTCCAACAGGATATCGGGGTGAGTCGCCAGTACTTCCGCGTCGACACGGGTCATCAACACAATCGCCAAGGCGAGGTACACCACCAAGCCCACGCCGATCGCCGCCATTGTTCCGCTGGGGATCGAGCGATGGGGACTGCGAAGATCCCCAGACATGTTCACGCCAGCCGTAAAGCCGGTGACCGCCGGGAAAAAAATTCCGAAGAGCACCGCCATGTCCACGTCCGGCAAAGGCTCGCCCGAGGCTTCGACCACCGACATCTGGAGCGCACCGCCAAAGATCGCTAACAAAGACACGGCGATCAGCACGAGGATCAAATACTGGGCCTTGATGGCCAGCGACGTGCTGATCAACGTGATGGCCGTCAAGGCGACGACCGTGATCGTGCCGCAGATCCGGATCGAATTCATGTCGACCGAGAAGCCGAGGATAGGGATAATGCTCTCGGCGAAACCGATCACATAGAGGCTGATCGAAAATCCAAGACCCACGAACAGCGCGAGTCCCAGCGTGCCCCCGATGGGCAACCCCAAGCTGCGCGAGACAATGTAGTAGGGCCCACCCGCGCCCACGCTCTTGTCTGTAGCGATCGACGCGATGCTCAAGCCGGTGGTGACAGAGATGACATGGGCCACGACAATGATACCGACGGCACCCACCCATCCAGCCGATCCCACCACCATGGGCAGGCGCATATACATGATGACGCCGAGAATGGTGAGGACGGAGGGGGTGAAAACCCCACCGAAAGTCCCGAATTTGCTGTCCTTGGCCATCTGGCGACACGAGCGTGCCGAGTGCAATGTACCGCAGGCGCGGCGATGAGAAAGGGGCTCGTGGACAGGCCGCGCACGACGCTGCGCATCCGTGCAACGTGAACAGATGCGCCCACGCGAACGCGGGCTACGACGGGGTCGCCTGGCCCAGTTTCGCGGCCACGTTCGCCGCCTTTTCCACTGTCCGCGCCAATACCGATCGGATCCGACCGTCCTCCATGTTGAGGAGACCCGCGATGGTGCAACCGGCCGGTGTGGTGACCTGATCCCGGAGCGCAGCCGGATGGAGGTCCGTATCCAAGACCATGCTCGCGGCACCGCGGAACACCTGGGCCGCGATCTGGAGCGCGACATCGCGAGGCAGCCCCATCATGACACCTCCATCGGCCATCGCCTCCAACATCACATACGCAAACGCGGGGCCGCTTCCGTTGAGACTCGTCACGGCGTCCATATGCTTGCCCTCGAGCTCGATACACTCCCCCACCGACGCAAATATTTGCTTCCCCCACTCGATCTGTTGGTCGCTCACTGCGGCGCCCCGCGAAATCACAGTCATGCCCTGCCCGATGAGACATGGCGTATTGGGCATGGCCCGGACCACGGCGCTTGCGGGCATCCACAGCTCAAGGCGTTCGAGACTGACACCCGCTGCGATGCTGATGACAAGCTTGTCGGCGAGCGCAGCCACCATATTGCTCTCGGCGAGCAATGCGGGCAGCCGCTGAGGCTTGAGGCAGAGCAACACCACATCAGCGGCCTGGCATGCCGCGACGTTGTCCGTAACGGCTGCCACACCGTGCTCGCGTGAGAGCGCCTGCGCAGCATCGGCGGTCCGGGCGGTAAGGGTCACCCGGTCACGCGGCAACCACCCATCGCGCAACAAGCCGCCCACGATGGCATTGCCCATGGTGCCGCAGCCGACGATAACCAGACGCTCCATCCGCTGACTCATGTCCCGGCGCGTACCACAGCCGCCGTCCGGCGACTACCCGAGGACGCGACGATCTACAAATGACATAGCGCCACATGCGCGAAGCGGCACGACGACACGATTCCCATAAGAATTCGCCCCGTCACCACGCGAAGGCCCCGAAGGGGTCGGCCCTAGGTATGGCATGCTCCCGACCTCGTGCGCGAGAGACTTGCCAACGTCCGCCGCTTTGTTCTCAAGCTCGGTACGCATGTGGTGACCCGAGACGGCTTGGATCTGGCCCTCGGGCGCATCACGTCGTTGGTGGAAGCCGTGGCGACCGAGCACCGCGCCGGCCGGCAGCCGATCTTGGTGACGAGCGGCGCCATCGGACTCGGTGCCCGGATGCTCAAGCTCGATGAGAGACCGGCCTCGTTGGGTCTTCGCCAGGCCTGCGCCGCCGTCGGCCAGGGACGACTCATCGGGATCTACATCGACGCCTTCGACCAGCTGGGGGTCACTGCGGCGCAGGTACTACTATCGCAGGACGACCTCGCCGACCCCGACCGGGCGCTCTGTCTGCGAACGACGCTCCTCCGGCTCATCGAACTCGGCGTGGTGCCCATACTCAACGAGAACGACAGTGTCAGCGTGAGCGAGCTCATCGCGTGGCGTCGAACCGACGAGGGCGGCAGCGCTGCGCCGCGGGAGGGCTTCGGCGACAACGACGGCCTTTCGGCTCGGGTCGCATCGAGCCTCGACGCGGACCTCCTGCTGCTGCTCACGGACGTCGATGCCGTGTACACCGGCCGGCCCGGAGTCGATCCCACGGCCACCCCCATTCACACCCTCGATCAGATCGACGACGCGGTCCTCAACCTCGCCTACGAAGGGTCGGCCGCGGGAACGGGCGGCATGGCCAGCAAGCTCGCCGCCGCCAAACAGGCGAGCGAGGCTGGGGTCGACGTCGTCATCGCTAACGGCACAACCCACGAGATCTTGAGCCGAATCCTCGCCGGCGACACACTCGGAACCTGGATGCCGGCGACGAATCGATTGCCCGCAAAACGTCGTTTCATCGCCCTCGAAGCGCCCCGTCGCGGAACCTTGACCATCAACTTGGGGGCAGCCGAGGCCTTGAAATCCCGCAAGGCGTCCTTGCTCCCCATCGGCGTGGAGGAGGTGGACGGCGACTTTGCGGCCGGTGATGTGGTGGAGATCCGGGACGGCGGAGGGCGGGTGCTCGGCCGAGGGCTTGCGAACTACAACGCCCACGACTGTCGAAGACTTCGCGGCCGCCACAGTGCTGATATCCTCGATGTGATCGGTTGGAAGGGATACGATACCCTCATCACGCGAGACCACCTAGTTCTCGCAGACTTTTCCTCGAAAGGTGCCCCATGAACGTGGCTATGCTTGCCGCAGCGGCTCGTGCCGCCGGACGTCAGGTCGAGGCCCTCCCCGCCCCCGACCGGACTGCGCTGCTCGAGGATCTCGCCGATGCGCTGACAGATGACCGCGCCCGCGCTCCGCTGCTCGCCGCCAATCGCCTCGACATGAAAGCCGGCCAGGCCGCCGTGGATCGGGGCGAGCTCGCCATGCCGCTGTACGAGCGCCTCGAGCTTACCCCCCCCAAACTCGAGTCCCTTGCCGATGGCCTGCGACAACTTGCGCGCAACCCAGACTCGGTCGGGCGACGCACCGTACACCGTGAACTCGACCAAGGCCTCGTCCTCGACCGAATCGCGTGCCCACTGGGACTCCTGGGCGCGGTATTCGAAGCGCGACCCGACGCCGTTCCTCAAATCGTTGGGCTCGCGCTCAAGAGCGGAAACGCAATCCTCCTCAAAGGTGGCCGCGAAGCGAACCGCAGCAATCGGGCCACCGTCACACTGATTCACGGGATCATGGAGCGACGCGATGTCGATCCTGCGGCCGTGTGCCTTCTCGAAGACCGGGCGGAATTTCGCGAACTTCTCGACCTCGGGCGCGACATCGATATGATCATCGCCCGCGGGTCGAGCGAGTTCGTACGATGGGTGGAGGCAACCACATCCGCCCCTGTGCTCGGACACGCCGAGGGCCTGTGCCACCTCTACTTGCACGGCGACGCCGACCCCGACAAAGCGGCGGCGATCGCCGTGGACGGAAAGTGTACCTACCCGGCGGCGTGCAATGCCATCGAGACACTGTTGTGGGAGCCCAGGGCGGGCCACGCATTGGACAAGGCGGTACGCGCCCTGACGGAAGCGGGCGTTCAACTTCGGGGTTGCGAGCACTCGCGCCAGCGCCACAAGACGATGATTGCCGCCCATGATGACGATTGGTCCACCGAATACAGCGGCCCCACGCTCGCTACCCGAATGGTGGACGACCTCGACGCCGCGCTCGCCCACATCGAGCGCTTCGGGTCGCGCCACACAGAGACCATCGTGACCGAGGATCCCCACGCCGCGGAGCGGTTCCTCGCCCGGGTCGACGCCGCCTGCGTATTCCACAACGCGAGCTCCAGGTTTTCGGACGGCTATCGTTTTGGGCTCGGAGCCGAAGTCGGAATCTCCACCGGAAAACTCCATGCACGGGGGCCCGTCGGCGTTGAGGGACTGCTCACCTACAAGTGGCAACTACGTGGCGAGGGGCAGATCACGACGGACTATGGCGCCGGGAAACGATCGTTTTTGCACCGGGACATCCTGGACACGAAGTAAAATGAGCGGACGCGTGAGCAAACTCGAAAGCCTCGGCTACCCCATCGACCGCATCCCCAAGCCCGGCGCGATCTATGTCCCGGTCGTGATGGACGGCCGCACCGGCTACGTGTCCGGAGCCGTCCCCTTCGACGGCCCAGGCAACGTCGTCTGCACCGGAAAAGTCCCGAGCCAAACCACCGTCGCGGCGGCCCAGAAAGCCGCAGCTCTCTGTGCCGCCAATCTGCTTCGCTTCGCCCATCAGGCGGTGGGTGACCTGGAGAAAATCGAGCGCATCGTGCGTCTCACCGGCTATGTGAACTGCGATCCGGACTTCACCGACCAACACCTCGTCATCAACGGGGCCTCGCAGCTGATGGCCGATGTGATGGGTGAGCAGGGTTGGCACGCCCGGACAGCGATCGGTGTCGCGTCCCTACCCCTTGGATCGAGCGTCGAAGTGGAGATGATCTTCAGGGTCTAGCGCGATCCTCTGAGGTGTTTCCGCCGCCCCCCCTACTGGGACGCGAGCGGTACGAAGACCGTCGTGCGGAAAAGCTGCCTCGTTCGCCAACGCGGGCTCGGGTGGGTCTCGCCCTTGTCGTCCGTACGCACGATCCGACCACGCCCTACCATGGGATCGACGCTAGCACGCTTCGAAAACAGACCTGACGGAGATCCGAACCGTCAATCGAGCGGATAGCCCTCCGCCTCCCAGCCGACCATCCCCGCCGGCATGTCGTAGATGCGGCAGTACCCAAGCTCGACCAGGTCGGACGCAGCGAGCGCGCTCATCGGACCTGTCAGGCAGTACAGGACGGCTTTCTTCGCAAGGTCCTTCTCGAGCCGCGCCTCCAATGCCGGGATTTGGTTGTACGGCACGTGGACGTCGGTCCCGGGGATTTCACCTGCGTTGGGTATGTGCACATTGATCAGGTCAAAATCCTTGTTCTTCAGCATCTCGTTGAGCTGCGCCGCACTGATCTCGGTGACATTCGGGGTGATGCCCTCGCAATCGGCCGCGTCTCCATCTCCTCCATCGCCATCTCCCGCGTCTCCATCTCCGCCGTCTCCATCTCCGCCGTCTCCGTCTCCGCTGTCTCCGTCTCCGCCGTCTCCGCTGTCTCCGTCTCCGCTGTCTCCGTCTCCGTCTCCGCTGTCTCCGTCTCCGCTGTCTCCGTCTCCGCCGTCTCCATCTCCGCCGTCTCCATCTCCGCCGTCATCATCATCATCGCCACCCTCATCATCATCATCATCATCATCATCATCATCATCATCAGCAGCATCATCATCAGCAGCATCATCATCATCGCCACCCTCATCATCACCGCCCCCGTCATCGCCATCATCATCGTCAGCCTCTCCATCATCATCATCGCCAGCCTCTCCATCATCATCGCCAGCCTCGCCACCGTCACCATCTCCGCCATTGTCGCTCGCGGACTCCTGCGTCGCCTTTTCGTCGTCCGAGCTGCCGCACGCGTAGTTCATGGGAAGGGTGAGCGTGAGGAGGAACAGTTGGATGGATGGTATGTGTCGGCGTGTCATCTTGTTGGGTCCCAAATAGGAGCTAGGGCGTACGCGTGACGGCGAGCCATCGCGTCGAGCGATCGAGTCCACCGTCTGTGGGCGTGGAGATGGTTGCGCCATCTTCCGCAAGTTCGGCAGCTTCCTCTAGATAATGTCCCTCGGTGAATCCATAGGTGTAGTCCGCGACCAAAAATGCCACGTCCGCCCCCGGGTCGAGCGGCACAGGGAGTCTGGCCTGGACGGAGAAAACATCCGGGGCTTCGAGATCCCAGATAGCGAGGCCCCAGACGACGAGGACCGTCCAGCCCTCGAGCCCTTGTGTAGGCCAATCTTCCTCAGCTATCGGGGTGGCTCCGAGCCACACGCCATCCGCGCCGGCAGGCAAAGGTCCGTCTTCTAGGATCGTGTCCGCGTTGAAGGAGACCGACAAGTTGGGAGACAAGTCCAAGGACTGCGCACCCGTGAGAGGCCCCACTGCATCTTCGACGCGATGCAATACGTAGGGTCGCTCGACGACAACGTCCTCTGCGTCACCGACAGCGATGAAGTCGAAAAAACGCGTCCACGACCGGACCGCGAGCGTGAAGTCCTCGCCCGCGGGCACGACCGCCGGCTCGATCACTTTCATACCCGCATCGACACCCTCGAACTCGAAGTACCCGTCGGGATCCGTGGACGCGATGAGACAGACCTCCCCACACAGCGTCACCGTAAGTGCCGCTACACCCACTCCGTCGGCATCGCTCACGCGACCACGAACCGTGGAGCTGCCCAGCGTGTTCCCGTCGTCGCCTGTGCTCGCGCCTGTGCTCTCGCCGCCGCCCGTAGCCTCGTCCCCGCCCGTGCTCTCGCCATCTCCCGCGCCATCTCCATCTCCATCGCCGTCTCCATCTCCCGCACTATCGTCGTCTCCCGCACTATCGCCGTCGCCGTCCCCCCCGCCCGTGCCTCCCCCCGTCGCAGAGCCATCCCCAGCGCTGCTGTTCTCGCCCTGAGTCGCAGACGTGTTCTGGCCAGCCCCATCGGATCCATCCGTGCAAGCGCAAGCCCAACTTGTGACAATGAGCACACTCACCCTGCACAGGGAAATCCGCATCCCGTTTGCATAGCAAGACGGGGCGCCCTCGTCCACGACCTCCCTCACGTGGACGCCGTCGACAGCGTTTGCAGCCCCACTCTCCCCCACCGCTTGGTAGGGGCTGCCTGGGCCCCGTACCGCGGGATCGGCGACCGTCCGGTCCGTCCGTGGCGCAAGATCTGCGCTGGGGGTCCTCACCACGGACGCCGCCACAGAGCGTTGCGCGAGCGCCTTGCCCGCCAACACGTCGCACCATGTTCGGGGAGACAGCGCTTCGACCGTCACCCGAGTTCGAAGGCGGGACGAACCGTGCACGAACAGCCTCGCAGCAGTGGCGGCTGCCCTTCTTCCATCGGAGCCCGCCCTCTAAATCGGGTGCGATCCACTGCGCGATTCGGCGCGACCGCCTAGCCTTGGGGTTCCCGGCCCTGCGTTCCGCGCTTGTCTTCGACCTTGCGCATTCGTATGGACTTCTTCTTCTTCTTCTTCTTCTTCTTCTTCTTCTTCTTCTTCTTCTTCTTCTTCTTCTTCTTCTTCTTCTTCTTCTTGTGAAACGAATAGAGCGTCGGCTTGCGGCGCGCGTCCACCGAATAGTTTCGGATCTGTTCACGGAGCTGTCGATACGACCCTACGAGCTTGGCTTGCTCTCGAGAGAACGGCGTCGTCGGGTCATAGATATTCTTCTTTTCCCTGCCGTCGTTGACCGCGTCGTATACACGATGGAGTTTCGTAACAAGATCGTAGTGCAACGTACGATCCTCGTATATGAGGACGGTTCGCAAGCGATCTCGGCCGGCAATCTCACTTACGACTGCGCCGTCGGTGGCACGCATCATGGGCCCGATTTCCCGGCCGATTCGCTGATCAGCGGCATCCCGCATCGCCTGGGGCCCGTGTAGCATCAGCCACGGCAGTAAGTAGGTTGTGGAAGTGGGGCGTGACTCCACGTGGGGTTGCGCGCCAGGGAGTCGCATCACCAGCGGCACGTGAATCGACTCGCGGAACAGTGTTTTGTGCCCGCGCTTTCCGTGTTCGGAGAATTCTTCGCCGTGATCAGCGGTAAAGATGACGACAGTGTTGTCCTCGAGCTCCGTTTTCTCCAGCGCCATCAATAGCTTTCCGAGTTGCTCGTCAACGTAACGCAACTCCTGCCGGTAGCGTTGCAGCGGCGTGCGGCCAGGCGCATCACGGTAGTGCTTCAGGTAGGATTGGTGAGGGCTGGCGAAATACACCCAGCCAAAGAACGGTTCGCCGTTTTCTGCCACCTGCTCGAGCTCCGCCACAGCCCTCGCCGCAATGTGGGCGTCCAGTTCGCGGCCCTCGTCATCCGACCGCTCGGGAAAAAGGTCGACCGTGTCGAATCCTTGGTCAAGCCCGAGGATGTTGGCAGTGAAGCCATGATGGTAGTCGTGCCCGATCCAAAACGTCGTGTAGCCGTTCGCCCTGAATTGTTCGGCCACGGTTTCGGCCTCTGGCAGAAGTTCGCCGCACCAATACTTGTTCCAACTCTCCACGTGCGCGGCGGATGTCAGCGTCATCGACATGAACGCAGCGTTGGAGAGCAATGTGGCACTCGAGGGCGCGAAGGCCCGCTGAAACGACGTGCCTTCGCGTGCGAGTCGTAGGAGGTGAGGTGTGAGGCTTTCCTCGTCGAGATGTAGGTCACTCTTGTCGTAGCGAAACGCCTCTGAAGTCACGAGGAGGACGTTGTAATCCGCCAAATTGAACGAGCTCGGTAGTACGGGCATATGGGCCATCCGCTCGAAATCGGCGCGGCCATCGGGATCGTACCGAGCGCGGCCCCCAGCGCGGCGACCCTCGAAGACGGGCTGAATCACAACTTCAGCCGCCCCGAGTAGAGAGTACTGCGAGGTATGGGCCGCGATTTCGTCGTCGTCGCCTGACAGTATGTTTCCTAGTGCAACGACAAAAACGATGGCTAGGCCCACCATCGCTGCCACCCGCGATGTCCACCGCAAGGACGATAGGTAGCGATCCGCCGCGAGCATAAGGCCGCTGGCCAGAAATGCGAACGAGACCTCTAGTACGCTGTAGTGGACCGCGTAGTGATCACCCTCAAGGACATGGTGGTTCAGCGCATGCGCCATGGCGAACGCGAATAGGCCGAAAAGCGGCGGACCGTGGCGATGGAGCGCGTGGAGATACGAGCGGCGGCCGGTTCGCCGCCGCGGCCGAAGGCTCCACCCGAGGTAGGCGAGCGCCCCAAGGCCACCCATCAAGGCCACCAAGAGGGGCGGGTAGATTGCGATCTTGGGCTCCACCGTGATGTACACATAGCCATGCAGGCCCAACGCAAAGCTGAGTCCGACATGCACAAGGATCTGCCTGAACGGACGGTCCGGGCGGTTTGGCGTCACATAGACGAACAGCAAGAGCAACGCATGGTACGCGATCGGAGCGTAGAGAAGACGAAAGATCCGATCGATACCAAGGGCAGGTGCGGCGACCAAGGCGCTCGGGTGGCGCTGATACACCTCCTTCGGCAACATGCTGGCCTCGATCGCCGCGAGGATAAGAATTGCGAGCAATAGCGCGGAGATTGATCGCGTGAGGTGCTGCGTGATGCTCGACTTCAAAGCGGCAAAATGATGCCACAGAGCACCTGGGAAGGGGGCGCGATGGTTCGGCGCCGGGTCTGCGCGACGTCGCGTACTCGGCAAGCCTCGACACGGCATCGGCGGCGGGTTCGTCGCGCAGGGTGGTCTTCTCGGCCATCGTGGATTCCTAGGCTGAGAAGGACGCAGCTGGCCGTGCCAACCCGAGCCAGCGATCCAGTCGGAGCGTGAATGACGGTCTGGACGGGCGACTCAAGCGGCGTAGGGGGCATTGTCTCCAGGTCTACAGTTCAACACCTACCGCTGCGGGCCGTCGGCGTATACACTCGCCCGACCCGAGGTGTAGAGGCGCCACGGGTCGCGGCCAGAATTATCATGCAAATCAACAATTTTCCGACGTACTTGTTCACCCTGATCGGAGCGACCGCTGCGGGGGCCACTGGCTGCGGAGATCCGAAGCAAGACATCGCTCCGGGAAAAACCGGAGAGATGTGTATCGTAGGCACCGAAACCTGCGAGTGCACCGCCGGAGGAGGCTGCGATCCTGGCCTGATGTGCCTTTCTGGATCGTGCGTGGATGCAGGAGACGGCGGTACCGGTACCGGCAACGGCAACGGTAGCGGCAACGGCAACGAGGCTGGCGTGTGCGACGACTATGCTACGCAGTTTGCCGAGTGTGTCTACGACTACGCTGAGGACGCAGAGCGGCGATGCAAGAGCTTCGTCACCGAGCATCACCTCTACTACGGAAATGATTGCGGCGCTGCAGCGGAGGACTATTTCGCATGCCTCAGTGCGGTGGATTGCGCGGTGTGGCCCGATCGGGAAGAGCAATGCAGTGACGCCCTCGAATATATCGAGGAGATCTGTTTCCCGATCGTTTGCCCCGAAAGCTTCCTGCCAGAGTATGAATACTGCAGCATGGAGTTGTACTCGGAGACGGACGCGTGGATCTATTGTGACTTCTACGCCGAACCCACTAATTTGATCATCTCGTCCAGCAGCGTTCCGTCCGCAGGTGGTCCCTTCGAGCCAGGCACGTACCCGATGACTCAAAAGGTGGCCGCCCCATACGATTGCGGCCTGTGTATCCAACTGCAGGTTTGGGGGGGGGGGGGGTATTTTTCGATGATGCCGATCGCAGGCCAGGGAGAGGTCGTCATCGAGCAGATTCCACCCGTCGACACGGACGAAACGAGCGGGACGTTCAGCGGCAGGTTTCAAAACGTCGTACTGCAGCAGATCGACGAGACGACAGGCGCGCCGCTGGAAGACGGCTGCCAGCTAGACATGAACGGCTTCAGCTGGTCGAACAATGTCGATATTTGGCACGCTGACGGTGGCGCTACGGGTAATGATGACAATAGCGGCGACGGCGACGGCGATGGCGACGGCGATGGCGATGGCGATGGCGATGGCGATGGCGATGGCGATGGCGACGGCGACGGCGACGGCGATACAGGAGATGGATGAGGCGAAGCTCGCCGTGTTGGTTGCGCCCAGTCCACGGGAGCATTCGATTCCTGGCCTCCCGATCGCCTCTCGACAACAGAACGTGACGCCCCTACCCCTGGCCCTCCACGGGCTCACGAAGCGCGGTAGCGGCACTGCGTGATCCGCGGGAGCTGCCGCGGTCGCGCAAGATTTGCGCTACCGCGGGCGGTAGCGGTGTCCTCCAATGTACTTATGGTGCTGCTGAGCCTGCATGGTGCGTGTTCGAGGAGGATATCGAGCAACTGACCCACGCAGTCGAACGAGGACGCAATGGAAACACCGACGAAAACGCCTACAGAGCGCAGCAATGTCACCGTGGAGAAATTCATGGCAAGGACGCCACTGTGCGTCGACATCGGACTGAGTTTGGCCGATGCCCAAGATCGAATGTTCGCGAATAACGTCCGGCACCTCATCGTGACGCAGCGAGAGAAGGTCGTCGGCGTGCTGAGCACCCGCGATGCTGTGCTCGTCGCCTCGTTTTCAAACAGCACCGACGCCACCCTGGCCGATGCCATGGCGAAAGAGCCGTTCACATGCTCGGCGCAGACGCGCCTCTTGGAGGTCGTCGAGACAATGGAGGCCAACCGCTACGGCACCGCCGTGATCACGCACGACGATCGACCGGTGGGCATCTTCACCACCACCGACGCCCTCCGAGCGTTACGTGAGCATATTGGCGGGGAGCGGGTCGAGCCACTTGTGCATCCAACCCACGTCACCGAAGTAGAGGAGCGCAAACGAGTCGATCACTCGGTGCGCATGAGCGATCGGCTGGGTCGAGCGGCACCGTCGCCCGGTACAGGCAGAATCGGCAGGTTCTAGAACCACGGACCCCGGCTGTGGTGAGCATCGCTAGCCTCGTCGCGGATCTGAGCCGACCAGAAGCGTACGACCACCAGGTAGCGGTGATCGACGTGATACAGACTCACGCGTCCGTTGTCTTTTTGGCCGGGGACCAGGTCTATAAGGTCAAGAAGCCCCGAGATCTCGGCTTCCTCGACTATTCGACGCTGAAGCGGCGTGCCGAGCACTGCCACGCCGAGGCGGAGCTCAACAGGCGGCTTGCGGCCGACGTCTACCTCGGTGTAGTGCCGCTCACCATGAGCAACGGTCGGTTGCGCATCGGCGGGTCCGATGCTGCTGTGGAGTATGCCGTACACATGCGTCGACTTCCCGAATCCTCGACGCTGCGCAGCCGCTGGAATCGCGGTGACCTGAGCTTTGCCATGGTGCGAGAGGTCGCGCGCACCATCGCAGACTTTCACCGCCACCGCATGCCAGACAGGGCTGCGGCGACATGGTCCTCGTCGGCCGAGGTACAGCGCAATCATCGAGAAAATTTCGCAGCTCTACGCGATCACCTGGGAGAGGCGATCACGGCGTCCGTCTACACTCGCCTTGAGCGGCGCGCGAGCGAGCTTCTGCGCACCTGCGCGCCCATGATCGGGGCGCGTGCGCACAACGGCATCGCGTGTGACGGCCACGGCGACCTGCGAACGGATCACGTCTACATCCATGACCACGCGCCTGTCGGACGGCGTATCGACATCGTCGACTGCATCGAGTTCAACGCTCGCTATCGCTGTGGCGATCCCATTGCGGATATCGCTTTCTTAGCGGTCGACCTCAGCGCCATCGGGGCTCGCGTGCTGGCCGACGCACTGACCGAGACTTACGTGGAGGCGTCGGGTGACACACACGGTAGCGATCTCCTGCCGCTGTATCGAGGGTACCGAGCGACGATTCGGGCTAAGGTAGAAGCTATCCGCTCCAAGCTCGCAGAGTTTTCGGACACCGAGAAGGCCCGCGCACGGGCCCGTGCGCGGGCATGGAGTCTCGTCGCCCTCGGAGAACTCGAGCCTGCCGAGCAACGCCCGGGCCTGGTGCTCATAGCCGGCCTTCCCGGCAGCGGAAAATCGACCGTCGCCGCCGGCCTGGCGCAGCGCTGTGGTTTTCGGTGGATCCGTGCGGACACGGTACGCAAGGGACTCGCCGGGTTGGGCGCCACGACACCGGCGGCTGCGACCCTCGACGCGGGCATCTATGCAAGCGCCTGGTCGGATCGGACCTACGATGCATGTTTGCGCCAGGCGCGGGAGACGTTCGACGAAGGCGGCCGGGCGGTGGTCGACGCGACGTTCGTGACCCAAGCGCGACGCCAACCCTTCCTCGACCTCGCGGTGGAGATGGGGGTCCCCTGCGCAGTACTGGTCTGCACCGCAAATGAGTCGGTCACCCGCCAGCGCCTCATCGCCCGCCGCAGCGATGCCTCCGATGCAGGCTTCGAAGTGTATCGTGATCTGAGAGCCCGCTGGGAACCCCTCCCGGAGCCGCGCCGGTACGTCCACGGGGAGGTACGCACGGACGACTCGGATCACACGGCAACGGCTCAGGTCGATGTTATTCTCGCGGCGGCCGGTCTCTCCCCGGGATCGTCATCGATCTGCGTGCAGCGATAGTCGTAGGTTATCTCGGTGTTGTCGGAGTGATCGCGGCGCGGCGTGACACGGAGGCGCAGCTCGACAATGTCCCCACCCACGACATGAACGGCCTCCCGCAGGGGAAAGAAAGCCTGCTGCCAATGGGTGAGCGCATCGCTGGGCGAAGTTCGAATCGAAATACCAGCCCCTAGATCCGCACAAAACCACCCGGCAAAGCCGTCGATGATAGCGCGGCGCTGCACTCCGAAGTAGAGGGTTGATGCGACTTCGCAATCGCTCACGGTGGCGAGGTTGTGTTCACTGAACAACTGGGGTTCGGCGACGAGGTCCCGCGCCCCGACCCGCGCCAGGCTCATGCGCCCCGACAAATCTTCACAGGCAGGAGAAAAGTCGAAGCCTTCTATCTCACGCCAGAACGCGATCTTTCGGCGGTGTGCAGCGAGCTCAACGGGGGCGACAAACGTCTGTAGGCCGCACGGCAACAGCCTCGCCTGCGGTCGAAGGAATCGGTCGCGGGCGTCCATAGTGAACTCGAGCGTGTTTTCATCCAAGCCAAAGCTCCCGAGCGTCTCCGACAAAAGCACGTTCGCTCGAACCGGGAGCGTCACCTCGCGGGAGACCCCCTGCACGAAGGTGATCCGGTCAGCTAGGCCGTTCGCACTCGCGGTCCTGCGCGCCAGATCGATGGCGTCGCTTTGCTCGATGGCGTACACATGCGCCGCTCCGGCACGCGCCGCGATAAGGCTCATGATCCCGGTGCCCGCACCCAAGTCAACCACAACGTCGTTTGGTTGGACCACGGCCTCGATGGCGCGTCGGTACGCCTGCATGCGTACTCCGTCCGAAAGCATGTCGTGATAGTCGTCGAATAAGGTCAGCTGCTTGCGAAAGGCGGGCATGGGCGCGAGTCACCTGCGTACCACGGGCGAGCGTGAGGTGGCCAGTCGCCACGCGCCCAGGCAAAATCCGCGCCGTGACGCACCGGCAAAACGTGCAGATTGCGATGCCGAAGTGGAGCCGCAACCTGTGGAGAATGCAGCGCCTCCACCGATCCGCCACGTTCGTTCTCACCCTCACAGCCCTGCTCGCCGGTGCCTGTGAGGACATGCTGGGAGGAGAGGTCAACCCCGCTGGAGCCCCCGCGCTTGCGCGGCCGGAGGGACCCCAACCCACCCGCGCCACACCACAGCGTGTCACCGCCTTGGGTCTTCAACCCAGAGCCAACGGGACCTACGACTACTTGCAATCTGCGGGGCATTTCTCCGCCAGGATCCACAACGACGGAAGCATCACATTCACGGATCAAACCAACGTAAAGGAGCTCAACCCGCTCGACGGCGGACTTCGATTCGGCGGACTCTCCGACTGGTCGAGTCGTTCCGAGACGATGCGCCATGCCGCAGAAAAGCGAGCGCTCTTCCGCGACACCCGTGAGCTCCGACGTGACATGGCCCTCCGCGAGCACAGAGAACGCATCGAAGCAGGGCTCAACTTGCTCCACGAGGATCTGGCGTCGGTATGGACGAGACGAGGGCGCAGCCCCGGCGAGCGCAAAGAGCAACTGTTCCAGCGTTGGGACGAGTGTTCCGAACCAGATCGGACCGTCGACCGCGACCCGCCAACGCCCACTGGCGAAAACGTCGCCCACTGGCGCAGCAAAGCGGGCGAACAGGCTCGGCGCACCATCGAATCGTTCATCCGTCAACACGCTCCACCCGGGTCGCCCTATGCCTATACCGATCTCGAACTCGAAGCGATGAACGCCCGCCGGGAAAGCGAACAGCGATTCGCTCCCTATGCAACAACGAGCCCGCGCCGACCCCCGCCACCGTAAAATCCACGATCCCATTCCCACCCTGAGCCCGAGGCCCGTCCAAACCCTACGTGCTGGGGGCTGCCGAGGCGAGTTCTCCCCCCGAGCGATCCGGCGCTTTGACCCGAGTCAGCCGGTCACCCCGCGCGTTTTAGCCGGCGCCACCAACCGCGCCCGGCAGGCTTGTGTGCCGCACCCGACATCGATCCCTTGTCGCCTGCCGACGGAAGCCACCGGTCCCGCCCCGCGTCCTTCGCCCGATACAGCGCCTCATCCGCCCAGCGATAGAGCTGACGTGCGACTTCCACCGGCGTCCCAACCGGGGCATCCCCCGACACAGCGATGGCCACGCCGGCCGATACCGTGAGCGAGAGAGGCTCGCAGCCCTCGACTTGCGCGGGCTTCGATCGAACAGCGCCAACTAGGTGGTCGGCCATGCGACCGGCCGCATCTGCATCGCGCACGACAATCGACACGGCGAACTCCTCCCCGCCCACACGCGAAACCAAGTCCGCGCTGCTGACACAAGATCCCATCACGCCCGCCAAATGCTGCAGGACAAGATCGCCAACCTCATGCCCCCAGGTGTCATTAACTCGCTTGAAGTGGTCTGCATCGAGAAGCACGAGCGCAACGCGTTCCCCCGCGGCGGCACCCCCCACCCGTGCCACGAGATCGATCCAAAATGCCCTACGATTCGCCAGCGACGTCAAGGAGTCGGTCATCGCGGATCGTTCGAGTTCCGCGTTTTGCTGTGCGAGCTGATCTGCGAGTCGCTCTTGGGCCTCCACCGACGCCTCGAGGTGTCGAACGAGCTGCTCGTAGTCCAAGCTGAGCTGGATGATCCCCCCAAACGCCTCCTCCCGCACGCTGTCGAGCTCGGGCTGCGTTCGCACCGTGATACCGAGGATAGAAGCGGCCTCACCCACCGACTCGGCCACCTCGCCCACGAGAGCATCCACATCCCGGCGCCCCATCCCTCTCTCTGTGAGTAGCTCGAGGCGGGCCGTCTCCAACGCGGCTCGCTTCTCTCGCCCTCCGAGGACGCCCGACACCAGCTCGGCATGGGCAGCCACGCTGCACAGCGCCCTGTGTTGTGGCGGGGCCTCGCCCACGTTATGGTGAAAGCGCATCACGTTGCCGAGCTCGTCGGGCAGCTGCCACATCGTGACCAGTCGTGCTGCGACCTGGTCGTGTGTGAGGCCGAACAACGTGGCCTCAAGCATGCGCCGTTCACCAGGTGAGGCACGTTCGCTCTCCATCCACGCGGCCGCGTGTTGAGGTTGGCTGCGCACCAAAACGAGTACGCCGAGGTCTTGGAGCAGCCCGGCTGTAAAAGCCAGCATCGGATCCACTGCACCATCCGCGCGCGCCAATAAACGGCACGCCACCGCGCGCCGCAGCGAGCTTTCCCAGAATCGCCGCAAATGAAAGGACCCGAGCTCGTCCCCGCGGACACAAGCTTGAGCTGCGCTGCAAAGTGCCACGTTCCGCAACTGACGCAGCCCAAGTACCCCCACCGCATGGGCGACAGAGGTGATATTCGAGCCCCGACGATACAGCGGCGAGTTCACCATGAGGAGGATCCTCATCGAAAACGATGCGTCGAGGCTGATCAACTGGGTGAGTTTGGCCGTCGAAGCACCGGGATCCGACGCGGCCCTCACAATGGCCGCCAGTGCCCGAGGCGGCGACGGCAGATCCATCTCTGCGTGGAGACCAGCCTGTACGGCTCCGTCGTTTCCGTGGGTCGGCATGAGCTACGAAGGTCCCTGTTCATCGCCCGCCACCGCGACGGATAAAGTGTGTGCACCGCCCTTTGGGGGCCATTGTCCCCAAAGGCGCCGCGACGTGGATGCCATGTTGGTACCCACCTACGCTGCCGCCGCCGCGCGAACCGGCAGCGTCACTGTGAATGTAGAACCATCCCCGCCTTCGCTCGACACGTCGATCCGACCCCCGTGACGCCCGCAGATCTTTGCGCAAAGCGCCAGACCGATCCCACTCCCATCGTAGCTCCCAGGACCATGCAGGCGACGAAAGGGTTCAAAAATGCGGGCGAAGTACTGTTCTTCGATGCCGATCCCGTTGTCCCGGACGTGGATCTTCAGCACGTTGGGGCCACCGGACGCCGTCGGGTGCTCGACGATCTCGCCGGCGATGCCGACGTGCGGGGGCACACCATCGCGCTGGTACTTCAGTGCGTTTCCCACCAGGTTCTGAAACACCTGCCGCAGTTGATCCGGGTTGCCATACACTCGGGGAAGCTCGCCGATCGAAGGATCCACCCGGATCTGTCCCCCCCCCTGCTCAATGAGGGCACTGAGGTCGGTGAGGGCGTCTTGCACCGCCGCGAGCACTTCGACCTCCCCGAAGACCACCTTTTGGGTCATCGCGCGCGAATAGACATGAAGATCGCGGACCAGCGCATCCATACGCACCACGGACGATTTCATCAGTCGAAGATGGACCCGGGTAACCTCACATGCCTCGCCATCGAGCTCGATCAGGTCCCCCAGCGCACGAATCCGGCGCAAGGGTGCGCGCAGATCGTGGGCCGCGACCTGGGCGAAAAGCTCCAGCTCACCGTTGGCCTCTTCGAGTCGCTCCGTATACTCGATCGTCTTCTCCTCCGCGACCTTCCGCGACGCGAGCTCACGCAGCGCTTGATCCCTCATCTCCCGATAGGACACGAGCAAACGCGACTGATCCGTAACATCCTGCACGACGATCATCGCGTGGTCCCGGTCTGCGCCAGGCTCGTCTATGATGTTCACGATACAGTGCTGCCGTTGCATCGACCCATCCCGGCAGGTGACCGGGAATACCCACTTGTGCAACTGAGACGAGAAAATCACCGGCGCCCCGCTCTCGAATACGCTCATCACACGCGTAACGTAGCGCGGCTCCGCAAGTTTCGGAAACAGGTCGCCGATACATCGCCCGACAACAGCCTCTCGCAAGGCTCCCGTCCACCTCTCGAGGCAGCGGTTCCAGAACACCACGTCGAGACGGCGATCGACCACACATATTCCCACAGGGACCACGTCCAGAGCCGGAAAACATTCGTCCATCGCGTCTAACTCGCCGCGAGCAAGGTCTCGACCAATCCGCCGATTTGCTCCAAGTCGAAGAAGAGCACCACGGACCCGTCGAGCCCCAAGGCAGAAATCACAAAACGAGCGGACGCGACGAGGCAAACACAGTCACTGCTCGTTCCGTGAACCTGACTCGCTACCTCAACGGTACCTTCCGAGCAGGTAGGCACCGTATAGTTGAGCCTACAGCCCGACATATTGGCCAGGGATCCCATGATACCGTTGAGAACGATATTGCCCACTTCGGTGAGCGTGCCGACACGAGCCTCGTCCCAATCGGCCTCCACCGCCTCCCCGACCAGGGCGGAGACCAGCTTCTCCGCATCGTCTCGCGGGAACATCAGCGACGCGGCCCCCTGCATGTCGCCGTCGAAGCCGAGCTCCACCCAAGACAGTTTTTCATCGGCGCCCGCACCCCCTGTCATACGCTGGGCCAGTTCCCCCCGCGATACCAGCTCGATACTCGGCACCGACAGCGAGACATGGGCGTTCACCACCCGATTGAGGACCGCCGCGGCCCGACCGACCCCAATATTGACGATCTCCGTCAAGACATCGAGGCCCTGATCATCAATGATACTCTCGTTCGCTTCCGCGTTGCTTTGAACCATGGCTAGAACTGAGGCCCGGGACTAGCCCGCCGCCCGCCGCTCCGTTAATGCGGTTTCCACAGCCATCCTCAGCGGCTCCGCCGTGACAGGCTTGTTCATGAAGGCAGCACACCCCAAACGCGTGCACTTCTCGCGCGTCGTGGCCTGGATATCTGCCGTGAGGACGATGGTGGGAACGGATACACCGAGCCGCGCGAGCTCTTTCAACAGCTCGGAGCCCGTCATGCGCGGCATCAACATGTCCGTGACAATCAGCTCGATTTGCCCCGGCTGACAGTTTTCCAGGACTTCGAGTGCCTCGATACCGTCTTTGGCCTGCAGCGTGGCATAGCCCGCCGCCCCCAAGAAGCGGCAGATCATCCCTCGAGAGAACGCAGCGTCATCGACGACGAGAACCGTCATTTCAAATCTCCGGGCACGTATCGATCGTACCCCAGCGCCAGCGTAGGGCAACGCAGCGCCCAGGAAGGGACAGCGGTACGTACAGGCTACAACGGTCCCGGGCCGCCGAGGCGTGGGGCGGGCCCAGCACGGTCAGTCTCGCCGACAGACCGCAGACTCGTCACATCCGGTTGATTTTCCGGCAGGTACGCGCCCCACGGCGCACGGACTACAGACGCCGGCGCGCGCGGGAGCGACGGACACCCGCCCAACCACACACAGCGAGGATCGACCACAGCGCACCATCGACCCCTCGCGTGCCGGCCGTGCAGCCACATCCCCCCTTCGTTCCGTCGCCTGGCGCGTCGTCGTCCCCACCGGGTGCGGCGCTCGACCCTCCATCTGCCCCAGTGTCGCCGGTTTGCGGGGGAGGGGGGATCACCACGTCCACGTTGATCCCGATCACCACGGCCTCGGATATGGCTCCGTTCCCAACGCGATCGAGCGCGATGGCCTCGATGGTATGCTCGCCGTCGCTCAGGGGAAGCGTCCATTTATAAGGATCACTGTCGTCGACGGAATCTGCGACTTCTTCACCATCGATCACAAGTCGAACGCTCTCCACCCCCCATCCCTCACCGTCGTCCGCGGATACGGCAATCCTCACATCGACCGGTGCCTCGCCGTCGAAGCGCTGCAGGTTCGAGGGCGAGGCGATCGCCACCGTGGGGGCATCCTCGTCCGGCGGTAGCGTGTCGAAACCGGCACCGCAGGCACTCGACCACGCGCCCGTCGGACCCCCCGAGCAGCCGTTGTCCCAGTCGCCATAGCCCGTGGCTGCGTCTTGCGGGAAGCTACCGCAATCGGGGCCCGGATTCCACGTCCCATCCGTGTCGAAACATGGCGTGATGTCGATGTCGTATGCTTCGAGGAGTCGCCCTTCGATCCACGGCATGCCGAGGTGCATAACCGAGTAGAACGCCTGCCCGCCACATTCTTCGGCCACACCGTAGGAGGTGATCCCGAACACACGCCACGACCCATCGGGATGCATGACGTAAGCTGGCCCTCCAGAGTCGCCGAAACAGCTCGACATGCCGTCGCCGCCCATGGAAACTTCGCTAGAGACCGAATTGATCATGGTCCGGACCTTGCGTTTGACACCCGACGCCCCGTTTTCGTCCTGACCGAAGCCGACCAACGCGACTTCAGCCCCCACCTTGAGGAGTTCTTCCGCTTCGCAGCCCATCACGGCCGGAACGATGGGAATATCCTTTTGGGCGTGACGCTCCACCAAAACGCAGAAGGCCTGGTCGGTCCCGGGGGCGGTTTGATAGGCCGGATTCACCTCACAGTGCTCGATGGCTGCTTGGCGCCCCGGCCCGCCGCTGTAGCGCTCCCCGAATCGCACGATCGCCGGCGTATCCCCGCAATGTGCGGCATAGATGATGACACGCGGGTGGATCAGCGTGGCGCTGCAGCCCCCGATGGAGACGGTCGTCGGCCACTCGCACAGATTGGTCGGCTCGCCGCCGACGATCCGTTGGTTCGTCTCTTCTAGCGAGAACCACCGGGGAGCCTCCGCGCGCACCGCCGGCGAAACGAGCGACGAAACGCCTAGAGCCACGCTGAACACACTGAGAGTCGGAAGTCGGGTTCGCATCAAAGCGGAGTATAAGGCCGCCCGGCTTGCGGTGTCACGGGCCGACATCCACGCACCGAGATGGCCCGCACCGTCCCGAGCAATCGCCGCACACGGCCGCGAGCCCCGTTCTGGCGCCGCTCGAGGCCTCAATGCGTTTTCGGCCCTTCCCTTTCCACGTGGAGTACCGTCCGATTCCATGCGAAGCCGATGGTTTCATCGCCCATTTCTGCACAGCCCAACGCTCGGCTTGGAGAAGAAGGTCACCTGGCTCGAGCTGTTCTACGATCTCATATTCGTGTAGCCGCCTTCATTCAGCTGGGCAACGGGCTCAGCGCCCACGTTTCGACCACGGGCACGCTGGCCTTCGCCGCGGTCTTCGTGCCCCTTTGGATGACGTGGACAGGGTTCACATTCTACGAAAACCGCTACACAGTCGACGATTTCGCCCACCGCACAGTGGTACTGATCCAGATGTGCGCGGTGGCCGGCATGGCCCTCACCGCCGCAGATGTACTCGAGGGCGACACGATGTGGTTTTCGATCGCCGCCGGCGTCGCCCTGCTTCTCGTCGCCGTCATGCATGCCCGAGCCTCCTTCCAAGTCCCCGAAGCGAGGGCATACAGTCGTTACTGGGGGACGGTGTTCACCCTCGGTGGGGGCGCGTGGTTGGCAGCGGCGGCGCTACCGGCCCCCTGGTCCTTTGTTCTGTGGGCCTGTGGGACACTTGCGGTCCTCGCGGCTCCGCTGAGCCGGCACGCCTCCATCCTCGAACAGCGCTTTCCCATCGATTTCGAGCATCTCCGCGAACGCTACGGACTGCTCACGATCATCGTGTTGGGCGAGTCGTTCGTCAAGGTGCTGACTTCACTGGCCGACGACCGCGCGGACTGGGCCCTCTTTTCCGAGGGCGGCGTTGTACTGCTTATCAGCTGCGGGATCTGGTGGGTCTACTTCGACGATGTGGCGGGATCTCATATCAAGAAGGGCCAGAGCGCATGGGTTGTCTGGCTCTACGCTCATATTCCCTTGCAAGCGTCGGTCACCGTCGTCGGCGTCTCTCTCAAGAAAGCTATCGCCTTCAACTGGGAACAGCCGGCGCCCGAGGGCTATCGGTGGCTGTTGGCGGGATCCCTCGCCACTGTCTATCTCAGCGTGGCCGCCATCGACTCCGTCACCGAACGAAAACACGCCGAACTCAGCGACCGCGCCCGCGTGAATGCGCGCCTCCTGTCGGCCATCTTGCTACTGGTGCTCGCCCCAGCCGGTCGCGCGATGAGTGGAGGACTGTTTTTCGCTATCGTGGCCGCCATCAACGTGGCTCAGGTGTTCTTCGACATGATGATAGCTCCCCTCGAGGAGAGCGCACAAGCCGAGCTCGGCAAGCGATCCATTGCCGAACTTGCTCGAACGCGCGCGAGGGAGAAGAAAGCTGCCTCACCCATGCGCAGCGACATCTCGCAGACGGTGCGCAAGGGGGCGCCCGCAGCGTTGCGCCGGGACTTGTATTTCTATTTCATGGAGGGGAGCTGGACCCGCGTATTCGTAGCGTTCGGGTTCATTTTCATCATCACAAACATCTTCTTCGCGGCACTGTATACGATCGAACCTGGTGCGATAGCGAACTCCGCGTCGGGTTCATTCTCCGATGCATTCTTTTTTAGCGTGCAAACCATGGCCACCATCGGATACGGCACCTTGTCGCCCGCCTCCGTCTACGCCAACGCCATCGTAGCCGCCGAGGCTGCGCTCAGCATCATCGGCATCGCCATCGTCACGGGCCTTGTGTTCGCGAAGGCAAGTCGACCGCGCTCGAGCGTATTGTTCTCGAAGCATCTCGTCCTCACCAAGATGCACGACAAACAAATGCTCAGTTTCCGCCTCGGGAACGCACGTGGTAATGAAGTCGTGGAGGCCACACTGAGTGTGGTGGCTCTAAAAGACGATATTTCTCCAGAAGGGCATCATCTGCGTCGGCTCCACGATGTCGCACTCACGCGCGACCGCACGCCCGTGTTCGCCCTAACGTGGTCGGTCTTGCACGAGATCGACGAATCGAGCCCGTTCGCCGGCATAGACTGGGAACGTCCAGAAGAGCATCTGGTAGCGATCATCGTCACCATGACGGGACACGACGGGACCTACGGCCAGACAAACGTACGCGAGGCATATGTACTTCGCGGAGGACATTCTCCTCGGGCGGCGCTTCACGGACGTGGTCAGCCAACTCGAAGACGGTCGCATGATGGTGGACTACTCAAAATTCCACGACACGGAGCCCGACACCGTCACGCCCGTCACGCCCGTCACGCCCGTCACGCCCGTCACGCCCGTCACGCCGAGATAGCAGATCCCCACGCTCACGCTGCGGCGAACCGCGGCTCATCGATCCCCATTCACCGCACGCCGCGCACGGCCAGGACCCATCGGGCCACGCGAGACACACCGGTCACCGTCTTGGACTGCCGTTGACCGTCGTAGCCTCTGATGGCACCTTCACCGCGAGCGCAGGGCATCCGGCTCGTAGCAGGTGCGACAGATACCTCGTGATTTCCGCGGAAGGCTCCACATGATCACGCTCCGGAACGACCCCACAGACGTTCGGGCCGTTCTTCGGTTTGTGCGAGAACTACCGACGGCGGGTGGTGGACGTGCGGCCGTGGACCACGAAACCGTCGACCGCAGTCTCAGCGGGCCGCAGATGCGAGACCACTACCAGCTGGGTGAACTCCGCGCGTACGCATGCGCTTGGGGAGATATCGAGGTTTCGTCCCGGGGGAACGTGGTGCGGATGATCGCCGACTTGAACACGACAGGAGCGGTGCGACTCGACCTCGCAGACGCCGGGGAACGAGCCGCGAAGCTCTTGAACAAGCTTGTGGAAGACTCGCCCGCACGCAACCTCGCTGCGGAAGCCGGTGGCCTCGGGGGCGGGGCATATGAGTTTCGCTGGTTGGAGCGCCCCCGACCTGGGCAATACTCCATCTACCCCAACGACATCACGATTCGTTTGTCGCCGACCACAGGCGAGGTTGTGAGCTTTTTCGCTACGGATATTCGTGCCTACCGCAACACGGCCCCCGGTCTGCACGAACGCGACGTGGCGGGTGTGATAGCGACTGCACTCCCCGACCTTGAGCACCACATACGACAGCTTTGCCTCGTCGAAGATCCCATCCGCGGCGGCATGGAGACCCGGACCGTGTACCAAGCCGCCGTCGCCAGGGCCCGCCGGGGCGAGCCGAAACGGTGGGACACGGTGCATCTGCTCATCGATGCCGACTCGGGAGCGCTGATCGACAACGGGCCGTAACACCGTCCGCCCCACTCCAGCCTCTCACCCGCGGCGCACAAGGCACTAGCGGACAACACGCATGCCTCGAGCGTCGCGCCGGCCTAAGCCAACGGTAGGCGCCATGTCACGGGCCCACCGCATCGCGGCGTCGACCCGCTGAGAGCCCGCCCGCCGGTTCTAAATCTCCACCCCTGCGCTCGTTCGGGTTGCCAACGCAAGGACGGATATGCCCATACTCGTGCACTTCCTCATGATTGTTCTCACCATGTTTAGGACCCGCTCGAACCTCGGCTGGGGACTCGCCCCCCTCTTGTCGCTGGCCTGCCGCGCGCAAGATCCCCTTGCGGGATCGGAGCTGCCAGGGCTGGGCGGAGGGGTCCTGGGCACAGGTGACGACACCACAGCCACGGCCGCAGCTGCCACAACTGCAGCCACGACCACGGCAACCCAGGGCGAGGGCGAGGGCGAGGGCGAGGGCGAGGGCGAAAGCGGGGGCGAGGGCGAAAGCGGGGGCGAGGGCGAAAGCGGGGGCGAGGGCGAGGGCGGCTCCTCGGTCACTGCCGGTAATGGCGCGACGGAAGAGCAAGAAGACAGCCCGCTGCTCGACCTGGGAGTGGGCGACACCAGTGTCTCTACGGCACTCCTGTGCGATGTCGATTTCCTGTTCGTCGTGGACAACTCGGGCAGCATGTCGGGCGAGCAAGCCAACATCAACGACTCGGTGCCCGAGTTCATCCAAACCGTGCAGCAGACGCTCGACCTTGACACCTACCATGTGGGCGTCGTGGCGACGGATGCGTACGCTCCCAACCTCGAAAAATGCGCACAACTGGGCGGCCTTGTGGTCAAGACGGGTGGAAACAACTCCAGCGAGCGTAGTTGCGGCCCCTACTCTGGCGGACGAAATTTCATCAGCGAAGCCGACAACCTGGCAAACAAGTTCACCTGCGCCGCACAACTGGGCACCGCCGGCGATGGCGACGAGAAACCGATGGAGGCGCTTGTGAACGCGATCGGCGAGGACCTCACCGCCTTTGGGGCGTGCAACGAAGGTTTCCTGCGCGGCGACGCACTCTTGGTTGTGGTGATCATCACCGACGAAGAAGACTCGCCCCTCGGCGACGTGGTGCCCGAAAACCATGGGTCCAAAGGCCACCCGGACGATTGGTACGACGCGCTGGTATCCCTAAAGGCGTCGCCCGAGCATGTCGTTCCCGTCGCGCTCATCGGTGTGGACCCCCCGAACGCTTGCAAGGGGGTTGCGGGGGGGGAAGATAATGCCGAACTCAACGTTCGCATCAAGACCTTCATCGAGATGTTTGCGGGCCGCGGCTTCATCGGCGACGTATGTGCACCGAGCTACGGGCCATTTTTCGAGGAAGCGGTCGCGCGCATCGACGAAGCGTGCGCTGAACTTCCGCCACCGCAGTAACGGCGCCACGCCGCGCACATGGACCACGATCCTCTGCCACGAAATACGATCACGCGCCAGATCCTCGGGCAACTCAACACCTGTGGCCGGACCTCCATCCAGCCATACCGTGATCTTCGGCCGATGTACGGGTGGATTCGTGAACGCGAAAAAGCCCGGTGCCGCCAATGGCGACCCGGGCTTGGAAGTGAGGGGAGTAGAAACGCTAGAGCGTCTTCTTACCCTTCTTGACCACATTCTCTGCGTAGTAGGTCTCGACCTTGGCGCCCTTCGCGATGGCGTCGTTTGCCTTTTTGAGCTCCTCGTCGATGATCTTCTTGAACTGATCGACCGGGCGCGCACCGGACAGGAAGCGACCATTGATGAAGAACGCGGGCGTGCCGCTGACACCGACCTTCTTCAGTTCCGATTGGTCGCTCTTGATGAGGGTCTTGCACGACCCTTCCACGTCCTTTTTGTACTGCGCCATGTCGAGACCGGCCTCCTTGGCCAGTTTCTCCATATTGTCGGCCTTGAGATTGCGGCCAGCCTTGTAGCCCTTCTCCCAAATCAGAGTTTCCATGGGCCCGAACTTGCCCTGCTTGCCAGCAGCGCAGCTGGCCAGTGCCGGAGCGGTGGCGGATCCCGGATGCACAACGTAATGTTTGTACGCGATCTTGATATCGCCTTCGTAGTCTTTCAGCAGCGTTTTGAGGGTCGGACCGACCCGTTCGCAAAAGGGTCAGGCATATTCGAAGGCTTCCACCACCGTCACCTTTGCGTGCTCGGCGCCTTTGTAAGGCGCTTCGCCCACAGCGACGGAGTACACGGTCTTGGGGTCGGGACGTGGCCGGCCAGCCTTCGGCTTGGCCCTGGCGCCCGCCTTGCCGACTTTCTCCTCGAGGCTCGCAAGCTTCTTGGTGATTTCGTCCAGCTTGGTGAGCACCTCGGAATTGTCACCTTGCGGCGCCGGACGCTGGCATCCCACGAGGGAGCCCGCCGTCACGGCGCTGATGATCAGATATGAAAAGCGTCGCATGGTGCCGGGGATAGTGGCCTCGGACCTGCCGCGAATCAAGCTTTTGCCGCGGAAAATGGCGACAGGGCCCCGACGGTGCGACGCGATGCGTGCAGATAGGCCCCCGGCCCCAAAGCATGCCTCGACGCCTCCCGCGATCACCTCCTCGATCCGCGGGCCGGGCCGCCTTTGTGAGTTCAGGCAGAATCGCCCTCAACGGCGTTCGGCGCCAGCCCACACGCCATTAGAACAACACCCGCAGCACCGTGCCGACGCTCGACCGCCCTCGCCCAAACACGCCTCTCCTCGCCGCGGTGTTCCCCTGCGCACTGCGCATTTTTCGCAGGCCTGGCGTGAAAACGCACCCACGCCGCCCAGCGACGGACTCGGCCCACGCCCGAAAGACTCCAAACACCCATACTTCCGCCCGCGTCGCCCGGACCACTGCAGGGGAGACCGCGCAGCAGAAGCGACACCAGACGGTGACGCAAACGGTGATGCCAAGCGGGAACGCCAAACAGTGACGCACCACACACAGGCAAGGTCGCAGCGCCGCCCGACCCCGCCGACCCGGGGAAAAACACAGCCCCGGCCTGCCGCGGTGGGGTGTGATGCCAAGCCCTTGGTCGGCCAGAGCGCGCATACAACGCCTGCGTTATTCGCACAAACTCACGTCCCGCCGCGCGAAACCCGGAAAGCGCCGTCGCAGAGCCCATCCTCCGCCACCTAC